>NZ_JADOTX010000001.1:5245069-5553602 GCF_015751765.1 Micromonospora ureilytica | reverse complement strand
TCAGCACCGGGTACTCGACCGGGTGGTCGCGGTAGGGCACCTTGCCCTCGTTGAGCCCTTCGGCGTAGTAGAGGGCAAGGACGTCGGTGTAGCAGAACCGGGTGTACTGGACGTTGTTCTGCCAGGCGCCGTTCTGGCAGGGCGATTTCTGCACCCAGTGCAGCGCGAGTGTGAGGCACACCAGCGCCAGCACGATCCGCACGGCGGTCCAGAAGCGACGCTCCCCACCGGCCGGCCGGTTCAGCGCGGTCGCGTGGTCGCCCAGCGGGCCGCCGATGACGCCGGAGATGCCGCGGACGAACCCGTCGGAGCGGGACGGGTGATCAGTGGTGCCGGCGTCGTCGATGCCGGGCGTCGACTGGGTGCTCATGAAGAGGCATCCTGCCGTACGACAGGGGTGCCCGTCCCGTCCCGGCACCGAGTTCCGGGTACGAAAACGCCGCCGCCGGCCGGACAGGTCGTCCGGCCGGCGGCGGCGTCATGCGTTGGCGCGGGTCACTCCCGGTTGGGTGGCAGGCTGGGCAGCAGTCCGCCGCCGCCACCGCCGTTTCCGCCGCCACCGGGATTGCCGCCGGGATTGCCACCAGGGTTGCCACCGGGGTTACCGCCGGGGTTGCCCCCAGGGTTGCCGCCCCCGTTTTGGCAGAACAGGTCGATCAGCGGGTTACAGGGAGGGTTCTGACCCCCCGGGTTGGTCGGTGGTGGCGGCGGGGGCGGGGGCGGCGGCGCTTCACCGTTTCCGGAGTCCTTGTCGCCGATGTTCGCCGCCGGCGGGAAGTCGACCTTCGGCTTGCCCTTCAGCGCCTCGTCCATGAACCGCTCCCAGATGTCGCCCGGGAGGTTTCCACCACTGACCTTGCGGCCGTCCTTGAGAATGAGCGGCTTCCGCTCCTTCACGTTGCCCACCCACACCGCGGTGGCCAACTGCGGCGTGTAACCGATCATCCAGGCGTCGCCGTTGTCCTCGCTGTCGTCCTTGAGCTCCCAGGTGCCGGTCTTGGAGGCCGCCTTGCGACCGTCGTCGAGCCGGTGGTTGACGGCGGCCGGGTAGTCCTTCAGCACCGACGTCACGTCGTCCACCACGCTCTTCTCGATTCTCCGCTTCGAGTCGAGCTTCTCGCTGTAGACCTTGTCCCACTTACCAGTGGTCGGGTTCTGCTTCTCCACCGAGTAGAGGAAGTGCGCCTTGTTGTAGACGCCCCCGTTGGCGAAGGTGGCGACGCCGTTGGCGTGGTCCAGCACGGTGATCGGGTACTGGCCGTAGCCGACCACGTTGAAGAACGGCTCCGGAGTGATGTCCTTCGGGTCGGTCTTGGTCAGGTCGTAGGACTTCGCCGGGTTGGTGTCCGTGCGCCACATGGTGGTGACGCCCGCCTGCTTGGCCATGTCGACGACCTTGTCCGCGCCGATCGTCTCGGTGACGTAGTAGAACGGCACGTTCAGGGACTTGAGCGTGGACACCCGCAGCGTGCAGGAGTTACCGCAGTCGGGGTTGTCGTCGCCCGCGTTGCTGACCTTGAACTCGGTGCCTTCCGGCTTGAATGCCTTGCCCTTCCACCGAGACTCGAGCGACTTCTTCTCCTTGAGCGCGGCCGCCAGGGTGTAGATCTTGAAGCTTGATCCGGGCGAGTGACCGCCGCTGATCGCCCCGGTGGAGTCGGTGTTCTTGCCGGCGTAGTCGGTGCCGGTGCCGTTGTCACCGCCGTAGTAGGCGACGACCCGACCGTTTGTGGGGTCGATCGACACCACCGCGGCCATGATGTTGCTTCGCTCACCGGCCAACTCGGAGCCCTTGGACTTGCGCTGGGCCGTCGCGACCGCCGCCGCCTGCATCTTGGTGTCGACTGTGGTACGGATCCGGTAACCGCCGGCCATCAGCGCCTGGGAGCACAGCGGTTTGGCATCTGTCACCTCTGCGTCCTTCTCGACGCAGATGCCCCTGTCCCGCATCTCTTGCCGGACGTAGTTGATGACATTGCCGTACGGGGTGTCGACGCCGAAGTCGACGCCGATGCCGCCCTTCTTCGGGGCCTTGAGGGTCTTCGTCGGGTACGCGGCCGGCCGCGGCTCCTTGCCGGGCACGCCGAGCCAGCCCTCCTTGACCATGCCCTCGATCACGTAGTTCCAGCGATCCTGGGCGTCGGTCGGGTTGATCGCCGGGTCGTACCCCTGGTGGGTGGAACTGGGCTCTGGTTGCTTGATCAGTGCCGCGAGCACCGCGCCCTCGGCCGGATCGAGCTTGCCCACCGGCTTGCCGAAGTAGGTCTGCGCCGCAGCCTCGATGCCGTAGGCACCTCGGCCGAAGTAGATCACGTTGAGGTAGTGCTGCATGATCTGCGGCTTCGTGTACTCGTCGTTGAGCTTGGAGGCGAAGATCGCCTCCTTCACCTTCCGGGCGTACGTGTCGTCCTTCAGGTTGTCGTAGGCGTTGCGGGCGTACTGCTGGGTGATGGTGGAGGCGCCCTGCTTGTCGCCGCCGGAGAGGTTGTTCCAGCCGGCCCGGGCGATGCCCTTGTAGTCCACACCGGAGTGTCGGTAGAAGTTCCGATCCTCGGCGGCGGCCACCGCGTTCTGCACGTACTCCGGAATCTGGTCGATGGTGACCAGCGTTCGGTTCTGATCGCCCACCTTGGCGATGATCGTCTTGTTGTCGAAGGCGTACAGGGTGGTCGCCTGCGGCGGAGTGATCTCGTCCGGAAGCACCACGCTTGTCGAGTAGTAGGTGAACCCGACCACGCCGATGCCGGCGAGCATGATGAAGACGGCGAACCCGGCGATCAGCAGGTTCATCCGCTTGCGCTTCTTCGCCCGTGCCGCGGCGCCCGAGTCACCCGGACCACGACCGCCCCGACCGGGGCCGCCCGGCCCACCTGGCCCGTTGGGCCCACCAGGGCCGCCCGGCCCACCGGAGACCGGTGAGACGCTCGCCCTGGCGACCGCCGCACGGCCACCGACCGATGCGGAGCCGACGCTGGCCCGGCCCGCCGAGGCGGTGCCGACCGAGGCGGCACCGACGGCGGCCCGACCCGCCGGCGCGCCCGGCGCCGGGGAGACGGGCACCGAGGCCCGACCGGCGCCGGCGCGGCCAGCGGCCACGCCCGGTGCCGGCGACACCGGGACCGAGGCTCGACCGGCCCGGCCGGCCGCTGCCGAACCCACCGAGGCGGACCCGGCGGCCGCACCACCACGCGGCGGCACCGAGGCGGAACCGCCGACCGTGGCACGACCACCGGAGGCCCGCGGCGTCACCGAGGCGCGGCCCGGGGTTGCCGCGCCGCCGCCCTCCGAGGCTGACCAGCCGCTCCCGCCGGAGTCACCGCCGGGTCGGCGGTACGCGTCGTCCGCGCCCGGTCCGGGGTCACCGTCTGGACCCGAGTACTGGGTCCGTCCGCGCGCAGAACTGGGATCGCCGTACGAGTTCATTCCTCACACCCTGCCGGTCGCGGTGGGACGCAGCTGCGCCGCCACCGGGTTGCCGTGAGTTGCTTCACCCGGCGCGCCGGCACGGGGGTGCCAGCCGACCGGGGTCATTGCCGTATCAATCGGGCCAATCGGACCAACAAGCGGTCGACCGTCCCGGGTTTTGCCTGCGGCCCCGGGGCCGGTACAACCAGCTGAGATCACCGTTGCGCCTCTCGCCTCCGCCGGCCGGTGCCTTCGGCGCCCGCCGCGTCCTGTTCGCTTGTGCCGTCGCTGTCGCCGGTCAGCCCGTCCCGGCCGAGCAGGTACTGCTCGACGAGATGGTTCCAGTCACAACCGAGGCACACCTCCACCACGAAGACCTGGAACTCACGCAGCGTCATCGCCAGCACGGGCAACTCGGTAAGTGTCCGGGCCTGCCCGGCGGACTGCTTGAGTTCGTCACCGTAAATGTAGTGGACGAGGGTCAGGTTTTCGCTGCGGCAGATCGGGCAGCGCCGGTCGGTCGGCTCGCCGTGGAACCGAGCGGCGTTCTTCAGGTACGGCGACGCGTCGCAGACGTCGTACGTGCCGACTCGGCCGGCCAGGAGCTCACGCAGCACTGCTCGCTTCTGAAGCGAGTAGTCGACGACCTGGCGCTGCGTACGCATGCGGAGAAGGGTACGCGGTCCGGCCCGAGCAGGCGACCACGCTCACAATCCGTGACGACAGCATCTCGGAACGGGGGTTTGCCCTGGCCCGCGCGAGCCGCTAACGTGCGATGTATCGGTCCGATACATCGCGGCGGTTACCACTCCACGCCGGAGGGTAAAGAGAGGGTGGCCAGTGCTTGAGTTCGCCATCCTCGGCCTCCTGCAGGAGTCTCCGATGCACGGCTATGAGCTGCGCAAGGAGCTGACCGCCAAACTCGGCGCGATCCGGGCGGCGATCAGCTACGGCTCGCTCTATCCCACGCTACGCAGGCTGCAGGCGGCGGGATGGATCACCGAAGCTGCTGAGACACCCGCCACTGCCGAGGAGGTTCCCGCGCTGACCAGCCGACGAGGTCGGGTGGTGTACAAAATCACCGCGGAAGGCAAGGAACGCTTCGCCCAGCTGATCGCACAGGCCGGGCCCGAGACGTACGACGACACGGGCTTCGGGGTGCACTTCGCGTTCTTCGCCCGGACCGACCAGGCGACCCGACTGCGCATTCTGGAGGGTCGCCGCCGCAAGATCGAGGAGCGTCGCGAAGGGCTTCGTGACGTGCTGGGCCGGGCGGCCGAGCGCCTCGACGCTTACACGCTGGAACTGCAGCGCCACGGCCTTGATGCCTGTGAGCGCGAGGTCCGCTGGCTGGAGGAGCTCATCGCCAACGAGCGCTCCGGCCGAGCCCCGACGGTCCCGAACATCGGGACAGCCGGCGGCCGACGAGAAGACAACAGCCCGCCTCCGCCTGGAGAGACCAGGAATGAGCGGCCGTGACAGAAAAGAAGGAGGCAGACGCTATGGGCTCCGTCCGCGTCGCCATCGTCGGTGTGGGTAACTGCGCCTCGTCCCTGGTTCAGGGCGTCGAGTACTACCGGAACGCCAACCCGAACGACCGCGTCCCGGGTCTCATGCACGTCGCCTTCGGCGACTACCACGTCAACGCCGTGGAGTTCGTCGCGGCATTCGACGTGGACGCCAAGAAGGTGGGCATGGACCTCGCGGAGGCGATCGTCGCCAGCGAGAACAACACCATCAAGCTCTGCGACGTGCCGCCGACCGGCGTCAGCGTGCAGCGCGGTCCGACCTTCGACGGTCTGGGCCAGTACTACCGCGAGATCGTCGAGGAGTCGGACGCCACCCCGGTCGACGTGACGCAGGCGCTGCGCGACGCGCAGGTCGACGTCGTCGTCTGCTACCTCCCGGTCGGCTCCGAGCAGGCCGCCAAGTTCTACGCCCAGGCGGCCATCGACGCCGGCTGCGCGTTCGTCAACGCCCTGCCGGTCTTCATCGCCTCCGACCCCGAGTGGGCCAAGAAGTTCGAGGACGCGGGCCTGCCGATCGTCGGTGACGACATCAAGAGCCAGGTCGGCGCCACCATCGTGCACCGCGCCCTCGCGAAGCTCTTCGAGGACCGCGGCGTCGAGCTGCTGCGCACGTACCAGCTCAACTTCGGCGGCAACATGGACTTCATGAACATGCTGGAGCGCAAGCGCCTGGTCTCGAAGAAGATCTCGAAGACCCAGTCGGTCACCTCGCAGATCCCGCACGAGATGAGCAAGAGCGACGTGCACATCGGCCCGTCGGACCACGTGCCGTGGCTGGACGACCGCAAGTGGGCGTACATCCGCCTGGAGGGCCGCTCGTTCGGTGACACCCCGCTCAACGCCGAGCTCAAGCTCGAGGTGTGGGACTCTCCGAACTCGGCCGGCGTCATCATCGACGCGGTCCGGGCCGCGAAGATCGCCCTGGACCGGAAGATCGGCGGCCCGATCCTGTCGGCCTCGTCGTACTTCATGAAGTCCCCGCCGGTGCAGTACGCCGACCACGACGCCCACCAGGCCGTCGAGGAGTTCATCGCCGGTGAGGTCACGCGCTGACGCGCTGAGTCACCAAGCTTGTCGAAGGGCCGGGTCCGCATGGACCCGGCCCTTCGCCGCGTTCAGCTCGACATCTCCAGGTACGGCGACAGCCGCAACGCCAACTCGTCAATCGAGTCGACCTCGCCACTGGCCAACGCGTCGGTGAGAGCCATCCGTTCCTTGGCCGGCATGTGTAGCGCCACCCCGCAACGGATCAGGAAGATCCGCATCGCCGCCCAGGCGAGGCCCGCGTTCCACATATCGAGTGGCCGCCAAATCATCAAGCCGTGCATCAACGCCGCCGCCCTGTCCAGCACGGTGGGGTACACGGCACGCCCCAGGATCCGGGCGTGCGGGCGGGCCGCCGCAGCGACGAGGATGCCGCCGTCCCTGACGCGACTGTGCTGGCCTGTGTGTTCGGATAAGAGGATCAACAGGTCCTCCGGCTCGGGCCACGGTTGAGTCACCGATCCCCCAACATCTCGAAGAATTCGGCGTCTTCCTCCAAGACCCGTCGGGCGGCCTGGCGGGTCCACTCGTTGCGCTCCTGACGCTCGAGGTATTCCTGGATCGCCACCTCGACGGTCTTGTGCATCGAACGGTGTTCCGCCTCGGCCAGCTCCCGAAGGCGCTGCTCGACCTCGGGCTTGAGCGTCAGGGTGAAGGCCATACCGTTTTTGTATAGCTCTTCCGGGGGTACGTCAACCAGGCTCGCTGGTCAGGACCAGGCGTGTCGCAGCGCGACCCCGGCCTCCAACTCGAGCAGCTTGACCTTGCGGGGCAGGCCCCCACCGAAGCCGACCAGCTTGCCGCCCGCGCCGACGATCCGGTGACACGGCACGATCACCGGCACCGGGTTGCGGTTGCAGGCCACACCCACCGCCCGCGCCGCTCCGGCATCGCCGACCAGGCGCGCCACCTCGCCGTACGTCAGCGTCTCTCCGTACGGGATTCGGGTCATCTCCCGCCACACGGCCCGCTCGAAGTCGGAGCCCCGGGGCATCGACACCGGGACGCCGAACGCGGTCAGCTCACCGGCGAAGTACGCCCGCAGATCGGTCACCGCCTGCCGGGACAGCGCGTCGCCGGGCTCGTCGACAGCTGCGTCGACCCGACCGAAGGCGGCGCCGCAGACGCTCGTGCCGTCGGTGGCGACGGAGAACTCACCGATCGGTGAGTCGAGCACGGTCCAGCGCATCCACCCATTCTCCCTCTCTGTTGCGGACTCGTTCGCCGGCCCGGCTACCAGCGTTCTGCCGGGCCGTTCGTCGTTGCACGGCGTCGATACCGTCAAGGTCGTGGCCACGGGGACGCTCATCTTTCTGATCATCGGCGGAGCGGGCATCGGCGTGCTCGCGCTCGCCCTGCTCGGCACCGAGCTGTTCCAGTTCGGGCACGCCGACGTGGACGGGCCGATCTCGGTCGAGACGGTCGCCGGCTTCGCCGGGGCGTTCGGGTTCGGCGCGGCCATCGTCAACGAACTACTCGGTGCGCGTACACCCGGTTTGGTCGTCGGGGCGGTGGCCGGCGGCGTGCTCGCGGCCGTGCCCACCGGCTGGTTGGCCTCCCGGCTGAGCCGGGCAGCGCGGAACATGCGCACCGACCCCACCCCCACCCGTGACGACCTGGTCGGCGCGCTCGGCCTGGTCGTCACCCCGGTGCCGGCCAACGGGTACGGCGAGGTCCGCATTCGCCTCGCCGGCCAACCGGTCAAGCTCAGCGCCCGTGCGGACCAGCCGATCCCGCTCGGCGCCCAGGTCTTCGTCGTGCAGGCGCTCAGCGAGACCAGCGTGCAGGTAGAGACCTACTGATTTCCCCCTCGTAGACGGGACTCCTCATATGGCCCTACTCATCGCCATCGGTGGCGCAATCCTCCTCGCGCTCATCCTGGTGTTCTTCGTGCTCTCCCGGATCAAGGTGGCCGGCCCGAACGAGGCGTTCATCGTCACCGGACGCAAGGGCCGCACCACGCAGACCGCTGACGGTGGGCGGTCCACCGACAACTCCGGGCAGAAGGTCGTGCTGGGCGCCTCGGTCTTCGTCCTGCCGGTGGTGCAGAAGCTCCAGTCGCTCGACCTGTCCAGCCGGCGGATCGACGTCGGCATCCGGGGCGCCGTGAGCAAGCAGGGCATCCGCGCCGACCTGCACGGCGTGGCGATCGTCAAGGTCGGCGGCACCGAGGACGCGATCCGGGCCGCCGCACAACGGTTCCTGCACCAGCAGGACGAGATCGACAACTTCACCCGGGAGGTGTTGGCCGGCGCGCTGCGCTCGATCGTCGGCCGGCTCACCGTCGAGGAGGTCATCCGGGACCGGGCGGCATTCGCCAGCGCGGTCGCCGAGGAGGCCGAGCACTCGATGACCAACCAGGGTCTGGTGCTGGACACCTTCCAGCTCCAGGACATCCTCGCCGAAGGCTCCTACCTGCAGGACCTGGGCCGCCCCGAGGCCGCCCGCGTGCTCAAGGACGCGGCGATCGCCGAGGCGCGGGCCCGGCAGCAGGCCGAGCAGGAGCGGCTGCTCGCCGAGGAGGCCATCGCCGAGGCGAACCGCAACCTGGCCCTGAAGCAGGCAGGCATCCAGGCCGAGATCGACGCGGCGAAGGCGAAGTCCGCGGCGGCCGGACCGCTCGCCCAGGCCGAGCGGGACCAGGCGATCCTCTCCGAGCAGCAGAAGGTCGCCGAGCGCAACGCGGAACTCAAGCAACGCCAACTCGACACCGAGGTTCGCAAGCCGGCCGACGCCGCCCGGTACAAGGTGGAGCAGGAGGCCGAGGCGGCCCGCGCCGCGGCGGTGCTGCACGCCGACGCACAGCGCCAGTCCGTCATCGCCGCCGCGCAGGCGTCCGCCGAGCAGGCCCGCCTCACCGGTGAGGGCGAGCGGGCCCGACGGGCCGCGCTCGCCGAGGCGAACGCCATCGAGGGCGCCAAGGAGGGTGAGGCCGAGCAGCGGCGGCGCTCCGCCATCGCCGATGCCGTGGAGCGGGAAGGTCAGGCCGACGCGGCAGCCATCCTGGCGAAGGGTGAGGCCGAGGCCGACGCGATGGCCCGCAAGGCCGAGGCGTTCGCCGCGTACGGAGAGGCGGCCGTGCTGGACCTTCTGGTCAAGGTGCTGCCGCAGGTCGTCGAGGCGGCCAGTGCGCCGATCGGGGCGATCGACAAGATGACAGTCATCTCCACCGACGGCGCGTCGTCGCTGACGAAGTCGGTGGCCGGCAACGTGGCCCAGGGGCTCCAACTCGGCAGTGACCTCACCGGGATCGACCTGCCCGGCCTGCTGGCGCGGCTCGGCTCGGCTTCCACTCCGACCGGCAACGGCGCCGCGTCAGTCGACGGGAAGGCCGTCGAGAGCCGCTGACGCCTTCGCGATCTGTCGAGCGAATCGAAAGACGGCTCCCGCCACCGGTAGAGGTGACGGGAGCCGTCGGTTCACGACACTGACCGAATCAGGCGGGAGGCGCCGGCACCGTGTGACCGGAGAACTCCCCCGCTGATGCGACCGAGACACCAGCTGAGGGAACCTGACGCTCGTAGACTCGCGTGGCGTCGTTGGCGTTCCGGTAGACGATCACCCACCCGTTGCCACTGCTGTTGATGATCGGGCTGACAGTCGGGTCGGTTGCGGCCTGGTCGCTGGAGTCCGGATTGACGCGCGCCCAGTCGCCCCAGGCACCCGAGCCGGGAGATGCCTCGAAGACCCGGTAGATCTCGTTGTCCGAACCCCGCACCACCACCGCCGTCCGTCCGAGTACGGGGTCGAGGATCACGGCGGGTGGTCCGGCGGCGATCTGAGCGCCGATGCCGTTCCAGCTGGATGACCACACACCGCTGAGGTTCTGCTGCTTCACCACGACTGAGCCGTCGTCGGCACGGGCGAAGATGGCCGTACGGTAACCGGGGTAGACGAGCGCCGCAGGAGCACCGGTGACTGTGCCTCCGAGATCCACCCAGGGCGACAAGGAGCCGTCGTTGGTGTAGACGGCGGTCTTGACCGAACCGGCAGCGGTGGTGCCGATGATTCGCAGGCCAGTGTCGATGTTGACAGCCGTGACCGAACCCACGAGGCCGGCGCTACCCAGGCTCGCCCAGGAGGGGCTGGTGCCCGACTGTCGGTAGTGCCAGAGCCGGCCGTCGACGTCGGTGCCGAAGATGACACTCGTGCCATCGCTGAGCACTGTTGCCGTCGGCGGGCCAGCCATCGATCCACCGACTGTGGCAACCGGTCCCCAGGTCGCCGCGCCCTCAGCGGTCTGGCTGCCGGCCCAGATGGTGCCGTTGGTGTGCCGGGCGGCCACCTGGACGGGCTTGCCGCCAGGCTGATTCAGCGCAGGCTGCCCGGTAAGAGCCTCAAACCCGGAAGCGGCGGTCCACTGGATGTTGAAGAAACTGTCAGGATCGCTCTGGTGACCGATCCGCAGTTGCCCCAAGTTGTCCACGAAGGCGTACTCGATGGGTCCGACGGCGGTACCGGAAGGCTTGGCCTGGAGCACCGACGTTCGGGAGTACGTGGCAATCGGCAGGGGGGTCACCGCGTCGGCGAACCAGCCCTGAAGATCGACCACCAGATGCACGGTGCCACTGGAGGCGTTGCGGAAGCGCACCTTGCCCTCGGAGTTGACCTTCGCCACCAGGAGGCTGGATCGGGCTGATTGACCGGTGTTGAATTGAAGCACCGGACCGAGGGTAGGGGGATGTATCCCCACGGATCCTTCTACGACGCTGAAGGCCCCGCTTGCGGTAGGACTGACGGCTGTGGCGTTGAGGACAACGCCAGCGACACCTCGGACCGGCAGGCGATTGGTGCCGCCGACAGCGACGTCAAGACTGGCACCGGCCGCGATCGGTGCCCCACCATTGATACTGCGGGTGTCGATCAGCCGGCTGGCGTCCACCGGGCGCAGCCCGGCCCCCGTCGTCGGGCCGTCGGTGAAATATCCCTGCACCGTGATGACGACGTCGATCGCCGATCCCGCGTTGACGAGCTGGACTACCGCGCTGCCGTCACCCTTGAGCTTTACACTCATCCCCATCGAGGTATTGCCGGGACGATAATCAATGCCACTGGCGGAATGACTGTCTGAACCGATGGTCAGCCAGCCCCCGCTGGTTGCGCCGAGGACGGCCACGTCCACCATCACTGCCTTGGCAGCGCTCGGAATTGTGATGTTCTCTCCATAGCTCCTGCGCTGCACCAGGGTGACGCTTCGAGTTTCGCCGCTGGCCAGCTTCCGCGGCACACCCGGCTCACCCGGCCCAACCCAAACTGGGGGGAGGGTGCGGGTATCGGCCATCACAAAATGATCCATCGGCACGAAGCCCGAGCCGATTCCGCCGGTGTTGGTCGTGAAATAGCCCTGCACGTCCAGCTTCAGATTGACCTTGCCGGCTTGGTTGTGTAGGGCGATCTTGCCGTTGGCCCCAACCTTCACCACCACCGAATTCGAGATGACCTCGCCGGTTGAGGCATTCAGCGATGAGGCCGCTGGCCTCGTGGTCTGGTCCGGGTAGACAGTCACAAAGGTGTTGACCGTCGGACTAATCGCCGTCACGTCGACCAATAGCGCGCTGACCCCGTTGGCCGGCACGCCGCCAACCCCGAGCGCGCTGACCGTGGCCACTGTATTTGCGTCCCGAGGACCGGTGTAGCCGCCAATACCGCTGCGCGTGTCCAGCAGCACAGTCTGATTGATTGGTACGTAGTCGCCACCCTTACCTGCGGCGTCGGCGTGAACAGCCCCAGCCGGAACTACCGTTCCGGCGGTCATGAGAAGAAGGACTGCCAACAACTTTACAACTGCCGTTCGATTACGTTCCTGATAATGCAACCGTACCGCCTCTCGTGAATGTGGACCGATTTCGGCCCCCGGCAAGCTTGAGCAGGGAGGCGCAGCACCGAAGCCCTGGCACACCAAACGGTGCGACAGGACAAACGGAACCAGGGAAGAGGGGGCTATGCCAAAGAGATGCCGACGATCACGGCTTCAGCGTGATGGCCGATCGCCAACGGCCAGATGATTGCCCTCGCGATTGGGCCGGCCAGCAAGATTCCAGCGCGTAGATGGTCACGCGTCACACCCCCGTGTGCTGCTCATCATCAATATTCCGCTGTACATTGACAGCGCAGCCGACTCACTGTCAAGAGATGGTTCCAGCCAGTAAGGTAACGCCGGGAACGACCTGGGGAAATTACCGTGGGTTACCGATAGCTGGTGCGACGCCAGGGCGTACCCGAGTCGACCAACCGAGCCCGGCCGGCGGACTAACTGATGAGACCCTCGGCGCGGGCCCAGCGCAGCAGCTCCGCCTCGGCGGCGTCCCGGTCCAGCGGGCCGTGCTCGAGGCGCTGCTCCTTGAGGTGCTTCCACGCCCGCCCGACCACCGGCCCCGGCGGCACGCCGAGCAGCTCCATGATCGCGTTGCCGTCCAGGTCGGGTCGAACCCGCGCCAGGTCCTCCTCGGCGGCGATCCGGGCGATCCGATCCTCCAGCGCGTCGTAGTCGGCCGCGAGCTGGGCCGCCTTGCGCCGGTTACGGGTGGTGCAGTCCGAGCGGGTCAGCTTGTGCAGGCGGGGCAGCAGGTCACCGGCATCGGCGACGTAGCGTCGCACCGCCGAGTCGGTCCACTCGCCCCGCCCGTACCCGTAGAAGCGCAGGTGCAACGCGACAAGCGCCGTCACCTTCGCGGTGACCTCCTTCGGGTACCGCATCGCCTTCATCCGGGCCTTGGTCAGGCGGGCGCCGACCACCTCGTGGTGGTGGAAGCTGACCCGACCGTCGGACCCGACCGCCTTCGTCGCCGGCTTGCCCACGTCGTGCAGGAGGGCAGCCATCCGCAGGATGAAGTCACAGCCCTCCTCCTCGTACGAAACCGCGTTCTCGACGACCGTCAACGTGTGCTCGTAGACGTCCTTGTGCTGGGCGTGCTCGTCGATCTCCAGCTTCAGCCCGGTCAGCTCCGGCAGGAACCGCTCGGCCAGGCCGGTGTCGACCAGCAGCCGCAGCCCGGTGATCGGGTCCGCGCCGCAGAGCAGCTTGGTGAACTCGTCGCGGATCCGCTCGGCGGTGATCCGGTCCAGGTCGGCGGCCATCTCGGTCATCGCCACGTGCACGTCCGGGTGCACGGCGAAACGCAGCTGGGCAGCGAACCGGGCGGCCCGCAACATCCGCAGCGGGTCGTCACCGAACGACTCACCCGGCGTGCTCGGGGTACGGATCACCTTGGCCGAGAGGTCGGCCAGCCCACCGTGCGGGTCGGTGAACCGGTGCTCCGGCAGGCTGACCGCCATCGCGTTGATCGTGAAGTCGCGCCGCTTCAGGTCCTCGTCGAGGCTGGTGCCGTACACCACCACCGGGTTGCGGGTGACCTGGTCGTACGACTCCGCACGGAAGGTGGTGATCTCCAGCCGGAGACCGTCGCGCTGAGCGCCGATGGTGCCGAACTCGCGACCGGTCTCCCAGATCGACTCGGCCCAGCCCTTGATGATCCGCAGGGTCTCGTCGGGATGCGCGTCGGTGCAGAAGTCGAGGTCGTCGCCGAGCCGACCGAGCAGGGCATCCCGCACCGAACCGCCCACCAGGTGCAACTCGTGACCGGCGCGGACGAAGCGGCGGCCCAACTCGTCGGCGACCGGGGACACCCGGAGCAATTCGGCGACGGCGTTGCGCTGCGCGGCGGTGAGTTCGCGGCGGTCGGCGGCGTGAGGAGCAGAGGCTTCGGACATGGGATCGCCAGCTTATCGGGCCGGGGTGTGATCCGATCCGCCGGGCGCGGGTAACGGGTGGGGGTTGACTATGGTCTGTGGCGTGCGGGTCGGTGCCCGACTCGACGTACCCCTGGGAGGCTGGAGATGAGCGGCGGGCTCTACCGCAGCGCCAACGCCGCGAACGATGGCGGCGCCGACGTCCGTCCCGGGGACGGCGCCACGTTCATCTCCGCCGAGCCGCTGAACCAGCCGGCCATGGAGTCGACCGCGCCGCCGCAGGAGCAGGTCGGCGAGGCGAGCGCGGCGACCAACAGCGCGGTGATGGCGGTCGGCAGCCTGGTCAGCCGGGGCACCGGCTTCCTGCGCAACCTGGTGATCGCCGCGGCGCTCGGCGGCGCGCTGGTCGGTGACGCGTACACCACCGCACAGATCCTGCCCGGCATGGTCTACGAGTTCCTACTCGGCGGCGTGCTCACCAGCGTGTTGATCCCGGTGCTGGTGCGCCGCCGCAAGGTCGACACCGACGGCGGCCAGGCGTACGCCCAGCGGCTGCTGACCCTGGCGGTTCTTGCCCTCGGCGTGGCCGCGCTGCTCGCGGTCGTGGGCGCCTCGACGCTGACCTGGCTCTACGGCAGCGGTGAGTCGACCGGCGAGTATTCGAAGCTGGTCACGGGACTGGCACGCCTGATGCTGCCGATGATCTTCTTCTCGGGGCTGAGCGCGCTGATCAGTGCGGTGCTCAACACCCGGGGGCACTTCGCCGCCCCGATGTGGGCACCGATTCTGAACAACCTCGTGGTGATCGGCACCGCAGGCCTCTACATCGCCATCTTCGGCGCGGAGATCGTCAAGCCCGGGGAGATGACCACCGGGCGGATCCTGCTGATTGGCGGTGGCACCCTGCTCGGCGTCGCCATTCAGGCGATGGGACTGCTGCCGGCGCTGCGCAAGGTCGGCTTCCGCTGGAAGCTGCGCTTCGACTTCCGCGCCCTCGGCCTGCGCGAGCTGGGCCGGCTCGGCGCGTGGATGATCTGTTACGTCGCGGTGAGCCAGGTCGGCTTGATCGTGCTGTTCAACCTGTTGAACCGGGCCGGCAAGGAGAACGCGGCCGGCCCACTGATCTACAACAACGTCTTCCTGCTGCTGATGACCGCGCACGGCATCATCGCCGTCTCGATCATCACGGCGCTCATGCCCCGGATGAGCGCGGCCGCCGCCGACGGCCGATACGCCGACGTCGCCGCCGACCTGTCGCGGGGCACCCGCACGGTCACGGCGGTGCTCGCCCCGATCGCGGTCTGCTACGCCGTCCTCGCCACCCCGATCGCGTTCACGCTGTTCAGGTTCGGCGCGTTCAACGAGGACAACGCCACTGCTACCTCCGTCGTGTTGCTCGCCGCCGCGCTGGCGCTGGTCCCGTTCGCGGTGAGCCAGCTCTTCACCTTCGCCTTCTACGCGCTACCGGACACCCGCACTCCCGCGCTGATCAACATCCCCGTGGTGGCACTGCGGATCGGCGTGCAGATCGTGCTCTTCGTGGCCTTCTCGGCGAGCTTTGCCGGCGCCGGGATGATGATCGGCAATGCCGTCTCCTACCTGGCGGCAGCAATCGCGTCCGCCTGGCTGCTTCGCCCCCGCGTCGGCCGCATCGGCCTCGGCGAGATCATGCGGACCGGCGGCCGGGTCCTGGTCGCGGCGCTCGGTGCCGCCCTTGTCGGCCTCATCGTCGTCAAGCTACTGCCGGGGGATGCCACGCCAAGCCGCCTTCAGGCGATCGTGCAACTCGTGATCGGTGGTGCGGTGATCGGCGGGACCTACCTGGGTCTGGCCATGCTGCTGAAGATCGGGGAGATCACCGAGGTGGTCGGAATGGTTCGCCGCCGCCTCGGTCGCTGAACGCCAGCATCTGATTACAACAAGTTGACACTCATACGGACCGTCACCGCGGATCACCAGGCTGGGGATGCTCCTGTGGATAACTCCGCGATTCGCCGGTCAGCTACCGCTTCAGCCTGTGGATAACCAACCGTACGGCTGAGGGTGGCGACCCGATCGGTGGGAACGTACGAGGCAGCGCGAGCGCCACGCCAGCCCAGCCCCGGCGTCGGTCACTTGCGGTGAAGCCGTAGATTAGCTAGTACATGTGCCAGCAACGTGGCTGACAACGGTCGTAACCGGACGAGTTCGCCGACTGCCGGAACCCCGCCAGGTACGGCGGGAAGATGACATGTCGGAGAGACGGGCAACCCGGGTAAGGTCGCTCTCGACGGGTACGGCAGGGGCCGACGCTGGGCGTCGACACCGGTCGGCCGGTTCCTTCAACGGCAGAGCGGGAAGCCACATGCCCAGCAGTTCGGGTTCATCGATCGACACGATCACCGAGGGAGGACGGGTGACCCAGGTCGGCGAGGGTCAGGAGGCGGACGAAAGCGCTCCTCCGGTAATGACCTTCGGTGCTCCCACGGCCGGTGAAGTCCTCGCCGAGCGGTACGAGCTGGTTGAGCACATCAACAACGACAGTGCGGGTCGGCTGGTCTGGCGCGGGGTCGACGTCATCCTGCGCCGTCCCGTTGCCGTGGTGCTGCGTTACCCGGGTGGCGACTCCGCCACCGAGATGCTTCAGGCGGCCGTCGCGGCCAGCCGGGTCATCCACCCCAACCTGGTAGGCGTCTACGACGCGATCGACGAGGCCGACCGGGCGTACGTGGTGCGCGAGTGGGTCGACGGGCAGTCCATGCGGGACCTGGCGGCCGACGGCCCCCTGGACCCGGCTCGGGCCACCGCCATCGGCAACGCCGTCGCGAGCGCACTCGCCGCGGTGCACGCCACAGGCATGGTGCACGGCAACGTCCACCCCGGCACCGTCATGATCAGTGACGAGGGTCGCGTGGTCCTGGCCGACGCCCGCACCGACGGCGCCGACAGCCAGGAGAACGACATCCGGGCGGTCGGCGGTGTCCTCTACTTCGCGCTGACCGGTTCCTGGCCGCACGCCGAGGCACCGCTGCGCGGCGCCACCGCCGGCCACGGCCGCGCCGCCATCCCGGACGCTGTTCGGGACGCCGGAGGCGCCATCGCTGCGCCCCGCCAGGTTCGGGCGGGCGTTCCGGCGTACCTGGACGACCTGACCATGGATCTACTCGACGCCGAGATCGCGCCGCCGTCCTCCGACGTGCTCGCCGCCGAGTTGGCGCGGCTGGACGTGCCGGCCGAGGACGAGCACTACCTCGACAACAGCGGCCCGCTGCGGTTCGCCGCCGAGACCGGGGAAGAGCCGTCGCCGCTGGCCGCGGCCGGGGGTCGCAAGGTCGCCGTCGGCATCGCTGGTCTGCTGGCCGTCGCCCTGGTCGGTCTGCTGATCGGAATCATCGCGCTGGGCGGCGAGGACAAGGACCCGCAGTCCAACCCGGTCGCCGCGCCGACCTCCAGTGCCCCGGCCGGCGACGCCACCCCGGCCGCGGCGACTGCCCGCAAGCTGACCGTGAAGAACGTCCGGATCATCGACCCGGACAGCAAGGACCGCAGTGAGGTCGACGGCGCCGAGAAGGTCATCGACGGTGACGAGGACAAGGGCTGGGAGACCGAGACCTACAAAAACCTGCCCAACTTCGGCAACCTGAAGAAGGGCATGGGCGTCTGGATCGACCTCGGCCAGCCGCACACCGTCAGGTCGGTGCAGGCGGTGCTGTCGGCCACCGGCGCGTCCGCTCAACTGCTCGCCGGCACGACCAACCCGGAGTCCAGCTCCAGCGGTGACAAGCAGTTGGTCGCGAGCTACAAGACCCCGATCGGCCAGCCGTTCGAGGACCACGACGGCACCACCATGACGTTCAACGGCTTCGACGCCGACCAGAAATACCAGTACCTGCTGTTCTGGATCACCGAGTTGCCTCCGACCGAGGATGGGTTCAAGCTGGGGGTGCAGGAGATTACGGTCCAGGGGTCGTGAGCCGGGCTCCACGATCCGGGCATCGCACGCACTGGACGCGGTGATGGACGAGCGCGCCGCCGCAAGAGACCTGGAGCTGCTGCGCGCGCACGTCGCCGGAGACCGGGACGCCTTCGCCGAGTTGTTCCACCGGCACCGGGACCGGTTGTGGGCGGTGGCCCTGCGGACGCTCGGCGACCGCGAGGAGGCCGCCGACGCACTCCAGGACGCCCTGCTGTCGGCTCATCGGGCGGCGGCCCGGTTCCGCGGTGACTCCGCCGTCACGACCTGGCTGCACCGGATCGTGGTCAACGCCTGCCTGGACCGGATCCGACGCCGGCAGGCGCACCCCACCGTGCCACTGCCGGACGGCAACCGGGGCGAGGACGGATCGGGCACCGGCGGGCTGGAGCCGGTGGCACCGGCAACGGACCACGACACCGTGCTGGTGGTCCGCGAGGCGCTCGCCGCGCTGCCCCTTGAGCAACGCGCCGCGCTGGTGCTGGTCGACGTACAGGGCTATCCGGTCGCCGAGGTCGCCCGCATCCTCGGCGTCGCCGAGGGGACGGTGAAGAGCCGGTGCGCCCGAGGTCGGGCGCGGCTGGCCGTGCTGCTCGGGCATCTCCGCCCCACTGCCGTCGCGACGCCTTCGACCCGAGCGGCCCCTGCCGCCCCGATCACGGGCGTGCCCGGCGTCACGCCAGGGAACCACGGCCCGGTGGAGGGCGTCGGATCGGGGTCGGGCCGGTATCGGCGGGACGCCAACCAGGAGGACACGTGACGACCGAGGGGTTCCGGGAGGTCGACTCCGACCTCCTCGCTGACTACCTCGGCGGGGCGTTGGACGGCACCCCGCAGCAGGACGAGGTCGCCCAGCTGGTCTCCGCGGACCCGTCCTGGGCCGAGGCGTACGCGCTGTTGGCCCCCGCCGTGACCGAGGTCCGGACGGACCTGACCCGCTGGGCCGAGCCGTCCCCGGAGATGCCGTCGGCGATCACCGACCGTCTCCTGGCGGCGCTGGCCCCCGCGGAGCCGTCGAACGACACCTCGACCGAGGACGCGCCCAGCGTCGATCCGGACGGCGACGCGGCGACGTCGTTGGTCGTACCGGCGCAGGGAGGGGCCGGTCGCCGGCCGGCCGTCCGCACGCCCGTCGGGTCGGGGCGCGGGGCATCCACCGGTCCGGGCCGCCGCCAGCGCGGCTGGGCCCGCCGTGGCGCACCCGTGGCCGCCGCCGCGATCGCCGTGATCGCCGTCGCGCTGGGCCTCAACCAGCTGTCGATGCGCGCGTCGGACGACTCCGGCGCCACCAATGCCATGAATCGGCCGGCCAGCGCGCCCGAGGGCGTCGCGGGGGCCGAGACGGTCCGCACCATCGGACCGGCACTGCGCAGTGGTACGAACTACACCCCACAGACCCTCGGCAACGCCTACGGCCCGGGCGCTCAGAGCGCACCGGCTGCCAGCCGGGCGACCGGCAACACCCCCGGCGAGCAGCCGAAGGTGGATGCCGAGGGCGAGCGCCGTCCCTCCCCCGACGGGTCGGACCAACTTGCCCGGCTGACCGACGAGAACGCGCTGACCACCTGCCTGGCCAGCGTCGCGGCGGAGCACGGATCCGCCCCACTGGTGGTCGAGGTGGTGGACTACGCGCGGTTCCGAGGCGACCAGGCGCTGGTCGTTCACTTCACCGATGCGACCGGAGCCCGGTGGGCCTGGGTGAGCGGCCCGGAGTGCGGAGTGCCCGGGTCCGGCTCGGACAGCCGGTATTCGGCGCGGGTAGGGTGAATCCACGGTCAACGGCACGATGACCGCCCACGTGACCTGACCCACCGGATGCCCGGCTCGGGAATCCCCGGTTCGTACGATGACGTTCTGGAAGTCAGCTGCCGGCCCCACCCAGGCGTCGGCGACTCGGATCAGCATCGGTGCTCGCGCCGACGCCGAACACACACAACTCGGGAGACGGCAGTGGACGAGGTCCGCAACCTGATCATCATCGGCTCCGGGCCGGCCGGCTACACAGCTGCGGTCTACGCCGCACGCGCCAACCTGAAGCCGCTGATCATTGAGGGCGTGCAGTCCGGTGGCGCGCTGATGACCACGACCGAGGTGGAAAACTTCCCCGGCTTCGCCGACGGCATCCTCGGCCCCGAGCTGATGGACAACATGCGCAAGCAGGCCGAGCGGTTCGGCGCGGAGTTCCTCACCGACGACGTGACCCGGGTCGAGCTGGTGGACACCGGCGACGCCGGCTCCGGCGCGGTGAGCACCGTCTGGGTTGGCGAGACCGCCTACCGGGCGCGATCCATCATCCTCTCCACAGGTTCGGCCTGGCGTCCGCTGGGCGTGCCCGGCGAGCAGGAGTTCCTCGGCCACGGCGTCTCCTCCTGTGCCACCTGCGACGGCTTCTTCTTCCGCAACCAGCACATCGTGGTCGTCGGCGGTGGCGATTCGGCGATGGAGGAGGCCAGCTTCCTCACCCGCTTCGCGGAGTCGGTCACCATCATCCACCGCCGCGACTCGTTCCGGGCCAGCAAGATCATGGCCGACCGGGCGCTGAGCAACGAGAAGATCAAGGTCGAGTGGAACAGCGCCGTCGAGGAGATTCTGGGCGACGACGGCAAGGTCACCGGGGTACGCGTCCGCAACGTGCACACCGGCGAGACCAAGGTGCTGGACGTGACCGGCGTCTTCGTCGCCATCGGTCACGACCCCCGCAGCGAGCTCTTCCAGGGCCAGGTCGAGATGGACGACGAGGGCTACGTCAAGGTCCACGCCCCGAGCACCCGCACCAACGTGCCGGGTGTCTTCGCCGCCGGTGACCTGGTCGACCACACCTACCGTCAGGCGATCACCGCGGCCGGCACCGGTTGTGCCGCCGCGCTCGACGCCGAACGGTTCATCGCGACGCTCAGCTGAAACAAGGAACACATCCCGGAGGAGGGGCATAGTGGGAACAACCAAGGCGGTCACGGACAAGAGCTTCGTCACTGACGTGCTGCAGGCCGACAAGCCGGTGCTGGTGGACTTCTGGGCGGAGTGGTGCGGGCCGTGCCGCAAGGTGTCGCCGCTGCTCGAGGAGATCGCCCGGGAGATGGGTGACCAGGTCACCATCGTCAAGCTCAACATCGACGAGAACCCGGAGACCGCTCGGGCCTACCGGGTGATGTCGGTGCCGACGCTCACCGTCTTCAAGAACGGCCAGCCAGTGCAGTCGATCGCCGGCGCCAAGCCGAAGGGCGAGCTGGTCCGGCTCATCGAATCGGCCCTCTGACCAGCAGAAACATCAACCGAACCCCGTACCCGCTCGCCGGGTGCGGGGTTCGGTGTCTTCCCGGCCGTACCGCCGACGTATTTCTCAGCCCCAGCCACCTCGCCGCCCCGGAACGCATAGCCTCAAGCCTGGGCCGCCCGGCCAGCCAGCGTCGTGCAGAGGGGGTCGTGCGTGCGTCCGATCCGACCCGGTGACCGGGGACCCGCGGTCACGGAGATCCGTACCATCCTGACCGGCCTCGAACTGCTGGCCGCCGCGGGCCCGCAGACCGACGAGTTCGACCTCGACACCGAGCGGGCGGTCCGCGCGTTCCAGCAGTCGCGAGGGCTCAGCGTGGACGGCCGGGTCGGCGCGGAGACCTGGCGTGCCCTGGATGCCGCCCGTTGGCGGCTCGGCGCCCGCACCCTCTACCACGCGGTCCCCGAGCCGCTCACCGGCGAGGACGTCCGGTCGCTACAGGAGCGACTGCTGGAGATGGGGTACGACGTGGGCCGCGCCGACGCCATCTACGGTGTCCGGACGTCGCGGGCCGTGGCCCAGTTCCAGCGTGAGGTCGGGCTCACCCCGGACGGCTCCTGCGGCCCACACACGATGAACGCGCTCCGCCGGATCGGCCGCAAGGTGGTCGGCGGCCGCCCGCAGTGGCTCCGCGAGTCCGACGCGATCCGGCAGTCCGGTCCGGCGCTGGTCGGCAAGACGGTAGTCATCGACCCGGGCCATGGCGGCACCGATCCCGGGATGGTGGTGCCCGACGGCTCACTGCGCTGGACCGAGGCGGATCTGGTGCACGACCTGGCCAGCCGGCTGGAGGGGCGGCTCGCCGCCTCCGGGGTGCGGGTGCAGCTCACCCGGGGCCCGTCGCCCGACAGTTGCCTGCCGGACGCCGACCGGGCCCTGCTCGCCAACTCGCTCGGCGCCGACGTGTTCATCTCGCTGCACCTGGACGGCCACGCCAACCCGGATGCGGAGGGAGTCGCGACCTACCACTACGGCACCGACAACGGGGTGACCTCGGCTACCGGCGAACGACTGGCCGGGCTGGTACAGCGGGAGATCGTCGCCCGCACCGGGCTGCGGGACTGCCGTACCCACGCCAAGACGTGGGAGCTGCTGCGACTCACACGGATGCCCGCCGTCCGGGTCGAGGTCGGCTACCTCACCTCGCCGACCGACCGCGCCCAACTCGTCGACCCCCGGTTCCGGGACCGGGTGGTGGAGGCGATCGTGGCCGCGGTGCAGCGGATGTACTACCCGATCGAACGAGACGTCCCGACCGGCTCGCTCGACGTCAGCGAACTGCGCGCCGTCGTGACCGCCGGCACTGTGGTGGACTGACCCGCCGACGCGTCAGCCGTTGGTGGAGCGGGTGGCCGGGGCGGGACGGACCGGCCGGAGCAGGGTCTCCGGGCTCATCGACCCGAGCAGCTTCTCCAGCGCGTACTCGACGTCGGACTTCCAGCTCAACGCCGTACGCAGCTCAAGGCGCAACCGAGGGAACCGCGGATGCGGCCGGACGGTCTTGAAGCCCACCGAGAGGAAGAAGTCGACCGGGGCCACGCAACCGCCGGCGGGGTCGTCCGCGTCGCCGAACTTTGCGTCGCCGAACGCCTCGATGGCCTTGATCCCGCGCTTGGTCAGATCCCGGGCGACACCCTGCACCAGCATCCGGCCCAACCCGCCGCCGGCGAACGCGGCGACCACGTTGGCGGTCATCAACAGTGCCGCGTCCGCCGAGACCGGTGAGGTCGGGAAGGCCATCGAACGGGGCACGTAGGCGGGCGGGGCGTACATCACGAAGCCGGCCGGCATGCCGTCGACGTACGCGAGTTTGCCGCAGGAACCCCACTCCAGCAGCGTCTGCGAGACCCACGCCTCCTTTTCCAGGCCCGGATCGCCGGCGGCACAGGCCCGGTCCGCGGAAACCGGATCGAGCTCCCAGTAGACGCATTGCCGGCACGGGCGCGGGACGTCTTCCAACGTGTCGAGGGTCAGGCTGACCAGACGTCGCGACATATGGCGCATCCCCACAATAGGCTCGGTGGTGAGACCGGCATGGAACGACAGCGCCGCCTTCCTGCCCCCGACGAGCGATCGTACGCCGCCGATCGGCGATACGGGAGGGGACGCGCAAATGCCCACCGCAGCGGGGGCGCCGAGGACGGTCCGCCATGTGGTCGATCTGCCTCGGCGCGGCAGCAGTACGGCTCTGGCGGACTACGATCGACAATCGGTGTGCCCGCCGCCATGGTCAGCGGTGTGCGGGGTACCCGGGGCGGGAGCCACCCGAGCAGCGATCGAGGTGAGGTCATGACCGGCACGACACTCGACGACTACACCGACCGGTACGCCCGGCGGGTACGCGGGATGACCGCCTCCGAGATCCGAGCATTGTTCGCGGTGGCCAGTCGCCCGGAGGTCGTCTCGCTCGCCGGCGGCGCACCGTACATCGCCGCCCTTCCGCTGGACGCGGTCGGTGAGATGCTCGGCCGGCTCGGTTCCGAGCACGGCGTGACCACCCTCCAGTACGGCATCGGGCAGGGCACCCTCGAGCTGCGCGAGCGGATCTGCGAGGTGATGTCGCTCTCCGGGATCGACGCCGCGTGCGGTGCCTCCCCGGAGGACGTCGTGGTCACCGTCGGCGGGCAGCAGGCACTGGACCTGGTGGCCCGGCTCTTCCTCGACCCCGGTGACGTCGTGCTCGCCGAAGGTCCGACGTACGTCGGCGCGCTCGGCGTGTTCCAGGCCGCCCAGGCGCAGGTCGTCCACGTACCGATGGATGCGGACGGGCTGATCCCGGAGGCGCTGGAGGCAGCCATCGCCGACCTGGCCCGCGCCGGCCAGCGGGTGAAGTTCCTCTACACGATCCCCACCTACCAGAACCCGACCGGCGTGACGCTCAGCGAGGAGCGCCGGGAACGGGTGCTCGACATCTGCGAGCGCGCCGGCCTGCTCGTCGTCGAGGACGACCCGTACGGTCAGCTGGGGTTCGAGGGCGAGGCCCCGGCCCCCTTGCGGGCCCGCCGCCGCGACGGCGTCTTCTACCTCAGCACGTTCTCCAAGACCTTCGCCCCTGGGCTGCGGGTCGGCTGGATCCTCGCGCCGCACGCGGTCCGCGACAAACTGGTCATCGCCAGCGAGGCGCAGATCCTCTGCCCCAGCGGTTTCGCCCAGGCCGCAGTGGCCACCTACCTGAGCACGATGCCCTGGCGGCAGCAGCTCAAGGTCTACCGCGAGGTCTACCGGGAACGCCGCGACGCCCTGCTCGACGCGATGGCCGACCTGATGCCCGAGGGCACCAGCTGGACCACACCGGCCGGCGGTCTCTTCGTGTGGGCGAGCCTGCCCGACGGGCTCGACTCGAAGGCCATGATGCCGCGAGCGGTCGCCGCCCGGGTCGCCTATGTTCCCGGCACCGGCTTCTACGCCGACGGCACCGGCACCGACGCCATGCGGCTCAACTTCAGCTTCCCGCCGCCGGAGCGGATCCGCGAGGGAGTCCGCCGGCTGGCCGGTGTGATGGAGCAGGAGATCGCGATGCGCAGGGTCTTCGGTGCCGTGGGTGGCGCCGCCGGCCGACGCGGCCGGGCCGGCTCCGACGTGCCCGGGCCCGACTTGGCATGATGCCGGCATGGCTACGACCGCCGAGCACCTCCTCGTGACCGATTCCGCCGTCTCGGCCGACCTGCGCGTCGTGGTGCTCGCGGGTGGGCTCTCCTACGAACGGGACGTGTCGCTGCGCTCCGGTCGTCGGGTGCTCGACGCGCTGCGCGCCGTCGGGGTGGAGGCCGAGCTGCGAGACGCGGACGTGGCCCTGCTACCGGCGCTCGCGGCCGACCCGCCGGACGCGGTGGTGATCGCGCTGCACGGCGCGACCGGCGAGGACGGCTCCCTGCGCGGGGTGCTGGATCTGTGCGACATCCCGTACGTCGGCTGCGACGCTCGGGCCTCCCGGGTCGCCTGGGACAAGCCCTCGGCCAAGGCGGTGCTCCGCGAGGCCGGCATCCCCACCCCGGACTGGGTGGCGCTCCCGCACGATCGCTTCTCCGAGCTTGGCGCTGTCGCCGTCCTGGACCGGATCGTCGACCGTCTGGGCGTACCCCTGATGGTCAAGCCGGCGCAGGGCGGGTCCGGGCTGGGCGGGGCTGTGGTCCGGGACGCCGCCGCGCTGCCCGCCGCGATGGTCGGCTGCTTCGCGTACTACTCCACCGCGCTGGTGGAGCGGTACGTGCCGGGAATGGACGTGGCTGTCTCCGTCGTCGACCTCGGCGACGGCCCGCAGGCGCTGCCGCCGGTCGAGATCGTGCCGCGCAACGGCGTGTACGACTACGCCGCCCGCTACACCGCGGGGCGGACCACCTGGCACGCCCCGGCCCGGCTGGACCCGGAGGTGGCCGCCACGGTCGCTGACGTGGCCCTCGCCGCGCACACGGCGCTCGGTCTACGGGATCTCTCGCGCGTCGACGTGATCGTGGACTCCGCCGGCCAGCCGCACGTGCTGGAGGTCAACGTCTCGCCGGGCATGACGGAGACCTCACTGCTGCCGCTCGCCGTGCAGGCGGCCGGGCTGGACTTCGGCCGGCTCCTCGGCACCCTGGTCGCCCGAGCAGCGGCCCGCCTCACCACTCACTGATCCACCCGCCAAACCCGTCGGCCGAGCGGCACCGCCGCGGGGTCGAACCATGAGGTTGGCTACGACCGGCCAACCTCATGGTCGGTTCCAGATCAGCGGCTCGCGCGTACGTCGGGTGCGTCGTTGCCGTTGGTGGGCGCGGCTGCGCCCGGAGTGGTGCTGCCTCCGACGCTGCCCTCGGGGGTGGTTTTCCTGACGGCCTCCCCGGTGGCGTCTCCGTCGGTGGCGGAGGCAGCCGGGTAGGCGGGACCCGAGGGCGCATCGTCGGCGTTCCCGCCCGCCTGATCGACGTGAGGCTCGTCGGGAGGAGTTCCTGCCGCGCTCACGCTGCCGTTGGGCTCCTCCGCCGTGGACGCTGTGCTGGCGGACGCTGTGCTGGCGGACGCTGTGCTGGCGGACGCTGTGCTGGCGGACGCTGTGCTGGCGGACGCTGTGCCGCCAGATGCGACGGTGGTGGAGACCCGGGTGGTGGAGCCCGGGGTGCCGACGGTCGGGGTGCCGGGCAGGTTGGTGGCGGATGCCGTCCGGGCGGGCTCAGTCGCCGGACCGGTGGCCGTCGCCGTCCGAGCAGTTTCAGGCGTCCGGTCGGCAACGGTGGTCGCCGTCGAGCCGGCGTCCGTGTCCGCGACCGGTCCGGCCTCGGGCGCGCCGTCGACGACTGCCTGATCGGAAGTGGGGTCGAGCGCTGGTTCCGGGATCTCCTCGGCCGCCTCGATGACCGAGGCCGCCTCCACCCCGGCCGCTGCCGCTGAGGCAGCCTCCGCTGCGGCGGCGGCATCCGCAGCAGCGGACTGCGCCAGCAGACTGGACGGCGCCTGCCACTGGATGCGGGGCGGCTCGGCGAGCGGACGGCCACCGAACTCGGCCAGCCAGGCGGCGACCAGCGCCAGGTTCTCCCGCCACTGCGCCTCGGAGATCGGCGGCAGGATCGAGTCCCACAGGGACAGGAACGTGCCCCGCAGCTGGAGGCGGCCGTACGGGCGGGCGAGGAACCACATGTGCAGATGAGCCGAGCCGTCGCCCCAGCGATTGACGTGCACCCGCGCCACGCCGTCGAGCGACCGGATGGCCCGCTCCAGACGTACGGTCATCACCCCCAGCTCGGCGGCCAGCAGGTTCGGCAGGTCACCGAGGTCGAGGTGGGTCCGTGACTCCAGGATGAGCACCATGGGCAGGCCGGTGGGCCGGTCCATGGCGCGGACCCGCCATCGCTCGCCCACCCAGATGTAGGCGTCGTCGGGCGCGTTGCAGGCGGTGCATTCCCGGAGACCCTCGCCCTTCCGGGGCGGTTCGACCGGGACCGGATCATCGAGTTGCTTCACGTGGAGGTCACCCTCGAAGGGAAATGACGGCCACTGGGTGAAGTCCGGGACTGAGGGAGGGGTGTCGTGCACGACGCTGACCCTAACCGAGTCTGGCACCGCTGTCCCCACCTGTTTGAACGGTCCCGGGCTACCGGATCGGCACTCGCCGTCGGCCGGGCCAGGGTGGTCGCTCGGGCACCGAGAGACGATATCCACAGGCTGCCGAGATCCCGAACACAGGCCGTCATCCACAGGCTCACACCCGCTCCCACGCGCTGTTTCACGTGAAACGGGGGGTGCCTGTGGACAACCGGTGTGGATAACTTTTTGGCCGGTCGGTCGTTGTCCGCGAACCGGCAAACCGGCGAGATCGACGGCCACCGGGGAGGGTGCCGACGGGTGCGCGCCCCGATCGCATCGCATGACCCCCACCCGCCATGGCGGGCCACCTGCCGACCGCCCACCCGCTGCCGCGCCGGGCATGCGTCAACGTTGCCGGCTGGCCCGCTCGCCGAGCTGCGCCAGCACCGAACCCCGCCCCGCGCTCCATGGATGTCCGGACGCTCTGGACGGCCGGGGGCGGAACCACGAGCACCGCTGTCCCTGTCCGCAGCAGCGACTTCGCTTGACCGCCCGCAGGTTCGATCGGCGACTGGCAGCCGGCACCTCTGTTTCACGTGAAACAGGGCACCCGGGTGGCGACGCCGGGCGGGCGAAACGGCCGACGTCGCAGGGTTGGCGTTGGGACGCTCGGGCCGCTCCGTCCTGAGGGACCCCACGGCGTGCCTCCGGCGAGCCCGAGGCAGGACAGCGAAGGCACGCTGGGAGCCACTCAGCGGCTCGCTGGCGCTTCGACCGACGCAGGGGGTGGTTGCGGTCGAGTGGACCATTCCGGGGCCTTCTGCGACGCGCGTAGGGGCTTCCTCCCGCCGCGCACCGCCCACGCTCGTCTCCAGCCACCCGCCACCGCACCCGCCGCGCCGCCGCTCACCGCCTGCGCTCGTCCCCAGTCACCCGCGACCGCACCCGCCGGCCCGCGCTCACCGCCCGCGCTCACCGCCAGTCGCCCGCCACCGCGCCCCACCGCGCACCGCCCGCGCCCACCTCCACCGCCGCCGCCGTCTGCCACCCCCGTCTGCCGCCCACCCGCCGTCCGCCACCCGCCGTCCGCCACCCGCCGTCCGCCACCCGCCGCTCGGCGACCGGCGCGCCTGCGTGCGCCTGCGTGCGCCTGCGTGCGCCTGCGAGTCGCACTTCCGGACGTGCCGGCGGCAGCGTGGGCTGGCCGCCCCCGTACTCCGGCGGTCCTCATCCTTGCGGTCGGGATGGCGCCGGGCTGGCCGAGCGAGTCGAGGAGGACGCCGTTCGGTCGGGCACGCCGCTTCCGCTGATGCCGCGACAGTCGCCTGTTTCACGTGAAACAGGCGACGACCGGGAATGCAGAACGGCCGCGCCCCCTCTGGGTGCGCGGCCGTAGGCGAGAGGGCGGGGCTCAGTCCCCGCTCTCCTCCTGCTGCACGCCGATGATCCCGACGATCCGTTCGAGGTCGTCCACAGTCGCGAACTCGATCGTGATCTTGCCCTTGCTCCGGCCGATGTCCACCTTCACTCGGGTGTCGAACCGGTCGGACAGCCGATCGGCGAGATCGGTCAGGGCCGGCGCGTGCGCCTTGGGTCGTCGCTTCGCGGCCTGACCCTTCGCCGGTCCGTCGTTCAGCGCCAAGGCCACGATCTCCTCGGTCGCCCGGACCGACAGCCCCTCGGCCACGATTCGCAGGGCCAACTGTTCCTGCGCCTCCGCCTCGTCGAGGCTCAGCAGAGCGCGGGCGTGCCCCGCCGACAGGATGCCGGCAGCGACCCGGCGCTGCACCTGTGCGGGCAGATTCAGCAGTCGGATCGTGTTGGAGATCTGCGGGCGACTCCGGCCGATCCGGCGGGCCAACTCCTCGTGGGTGGCTCCGAACTCCTCCAGCAGTTGCTGGTAGGCGGCGGCCTCTTCCAGCGGGTTCAGGTTGGCCCGATGGATGTTCTCCAGCAGCGCGTCGCGGAGCATGGCGTCGTCGCGGGTGTCCCGAACGATCGCCGGGATGCTCTCTCGCCCCACCGCCTGGGCGGCCCGCCAGCGCCGCTCGCCCATCACCAGTTCGTACTTCTCGTCGTCGAGTTGCCGAACGACGATGGGCTGCAGGAAGCCGACCTCCTGGATCGAGGTCTTCAGCTCCTCCAGTGCCTCCTCATCGAAGACCTGGCGGGGCTGCTTGGGGTTGGGCATGATCGCGTCGACCGGGATCTCGGCGAATCGAGCACCGGGCACCGGGCTCAGCACCGGCTCCGGCTCGCGGACTGGCGCTCCGGCGCGTACCGCAGCGACGGCGTCGGTGCCGCCGTCGTCCAGGTGCTCGTTCTCCGGCTCGGCCGTGGCGGTACCAGCGGCAGCCGGCGCCGGCCCGGTCGGGATCAGCGCCCCCAGGCCCCTACCCAGACCGCCCCGAGGACGGTTCTTCATGCCACGCCTCCCAGCGACTTGTCCGCACTACGCATTCCGGCCCACCGGCTCCTTGACGCCCCGCTCGGCGATCTCCTGGGCGGCCTCGAAGTAACTCGTGGCGCCCCGCGAACCGGGATCGTAGGTCATCACCGACTGGCCGTAGCTCGGCGCCTCGGAGACCCGGACGTTGCGGGGGATGACCGCCTGGAGAACCTTGTCGCCGAAGTGGTTCCGGACGTCCTGCTCGACGGCGTCGGCCAACCGGGTGCGACGGTCGTACATGGTCAGCAGGATGGTGGAGACGTCGAGCTTCGGGTTGAGGTGTTGGCGTACCAGGTTGATGTTGTTGATCAGCTGGTTGAGCCCTTCCAGCGCGTAGTACTCGCACTGGATCGGGATCAGCACCTCCTGCGCGGCAACCAGAGCGTTGACCGTGAGCAGACCGAGTGAGGGCGGGCAGTCGATGAAGACGTAGTCGAACTCGCCCGGGTAGGCGGCGATCGCCCGGTCCAGACGCGACTCCCGTGCCACCACCGACACCAGCTCGATCTCCGCGCCGGCCAGGTCGATGGTCGCGGGTACGCACCAGAGGTTGGGGATGCCCTCGACCGCCTGTGCCACCTCGGCCAGCGGCACGCTGTTGATCAGGCAGTCGTACACGTCGGGGATGCCGGCGTGGTGCGGGACGTTGAGCCCGGTCGAGGCGTTGCCCTGCGGGTCGAGGTCCACCACGAGCACCCGGTTGCCGTGCAGGGCGAGCGCCACCGCAAGGTTGACGGTGGTGGTGGTCTTACCCACGCCGCCCTTCTGGTTGGCGACGGACATGACCCGGGTCCGGTCCGGTCGAGGCATGGTCACCTCGCCACTGGGATTCAGGATCTGCACGGCGCGCATCGCCTCCATAGCCAACGGTGGGTCATCCTCTTCGCGCGTCGGGGTTTCACGTGAAACGTACGTGGGGTCGGCCGCCACGGCAGCCAACGACTCGGTCGAAGCGACAGGCGCGTCGGCGACCACCGGCGCGGCGTCCCGAACGACGGCTGCAGTTGGTTGGTGCGGAACCGCCGGCTCGAAGCGAACCGCTGCGGCGGTGTTGCGGCGACCCGAGGTCGACCGCACCTCGGCGGCGTTGACCGGTCGACTCGGCGGCTCCGGCGGCCGACGAACACTCACCGGCTCCGGAGTGGCCGAGTCCTCCGGGCGCCCGGAGCCCGACGCCGGGTCGAGCACTGCCGGTGGATCGCTGTCGTTAGGTCGGGTCGATGGCCCGGTCGCGTCGGGCGACCAGCTCGGGTAGTCGGTTTCACGTGAAACGGGATCGCCTGTCGACCCGGTCACGCGTGGATCGTCGTACCTGCCGTCGTCATGCACCTGTCATCCCTGCCCGCTTCGGATGGTCGGTCCGCGCCCCGGTCAACTTGGCCACATCCACGTCCGCAACCCGGAGCGTACGGCCCACGGGAGCGGTCGGAGACCCGCGACGTCCGTCACCCGCTCCACACTATCGACGCGCGGTCAGCCTACGGCGGACGGGCGCGGCCGGTCCACGTCGGGTTCTCATCCCCTCGTCCATCCGTACCGGTACAACGAGGCAACCCACCGGCCGGAAGCCCGATGGCGCGAAGTGTCACCCTCGACGGGAGCGTCCGCCCCGAGCGCGCTTCTTCGCCGCCGGCCGGGCGGGGCCGACCATCCGCTCGCGCACGATCTCCACGACGGTGGTGGGTGGGTCGATCACCCCGACGCCGCAGAGCTGCACCGTCGGCTCCCCGCCGCCGAGTCGCGCCACCACCTCGGCGTGCTCCTCGATCTCGGCGGCGGCGGACGACCCCTTGAGCGCCAGCAGGCGGCCACCGCGAACCGCCAGGGGAAGGCTCCAGCCCGCGAGCCGGTCCAGGGGCGCGACCGCGCGAGCGGTGACCACGTCTCCGCTGATCGGCTCTCGGCCGCTCGATCCGCTGGCTGCCTCGTCGGCCCGGCCGCGGAACACCCGCACCGACTTGGCCAGGCTGAGCCGCTCGACGACCTCGATCAGGAAAGACGTCCGTCGGGCCAGCGGCTCGATAAGGGTGACCGTGAGGTCGGGGCGGGCGATGGCCAGGACGAGACCCGGCAGACCGGCGCCGGAGCCGACGTCGAGGACCGTCGCGCCGGACGGGATCCGCTCCGCGACCGCAGCACAGTTGAGCAGGTGCCGATCCCAGATGCGGGGGGCTTCCCGGGGGCCGATCAGGCCGCGGACCACGCCGTCGGTGGCCAGCAGTTCGGCGTACGCGGCGGCCAGGTCGAGACGATCGCCGAAGAGGGTGAGCGCGGCCGGAGCCAGCTCGGGCGGCAACGCCGCGTCGGCCGGTGACGGGGCAGTGTCGCGTCCGGCCGCATCGGCATCGGTGTTGGTAGTGGCGGGGCGGACAGCGGACGGCCCGGGCGGCGTGCCGCCCGGGCCGGACACGGCATCGGCCGTGATGTCGTCGTGGGTCACCCGGTCAGTCCGCCGGCCGGACGATGATGCGCCGGTTCGGCTCCACACCCTCGGACTCGCTCGCCACGCCGGACATGGCGTTGACGACGTCGTGCACGCACTTGCGCTCGAACGCGGACATCGCCTCCAGGCGAACCGGCTCGCCGTACTCCTTGACCTTCTCGACGGCGTTCTTGGCGACCGCGGCGAGTTCCTTGCGGCGGTTCGCCCGGTAGCCGCCGACGTCGAGCAGCAGACGGCTCGGCGTACCGGTCTGCCGGAAGACGGCGAGGCGGGTCAGCTCCTGGAGCGCCTCCAGGGTGGCCCCGCGCTGACCGACCAGATTCTGCAGCCGCTCGCCGACCACCTCGACCATCGGACGGCCGGCGGCGACCAGTTCGTCGATGTCGCCGTCGTAGTCGAGGATGTCGAGCAGGCCCTCGACGTAGTCGGCGGCGATCTCGCTCTGCCGGAACAGGTCGCCCTCGCCCACAGCCTTCTTCACCCGGGTGCCAGCGGCGGTGTCGGTGTCGTCGTCCGCCTCGGTGTCATCGGCTTCGGTGTCGTCGCCGTCCACCGCGAGCGTGGTGGTTTCCTCCTCGTCCAGGGACTGCTCGGCGCGGGGGATGCTGGTCTCGGTCACGGTCTCATCTCCGTACTCGCTCGGCCGGACCGTCGGGTCCGACTGGTTTCCCGGGGCCGGCGGGAGGTCGCCGGTGCCCACGGGCACGTCTGTACGGGCAGTGTCGCCCGTGGCCGCGCGGTGCGCGGTCGGTTCCACCCGGCGCCGGCCGTACGGCGGCTGCGCGGTGCGGAACGGGCCGCCGCCGGTGATCCGGCGGCGGCCCTCGCAGGTCAGCCCTGCCGCTTGGCGGGGCGGCTCTTCTTCGGGTTGTTCGTCGGCTTGGCGCCCGGCTTCGGCCCGGCCACCTTGGGCGCGGCGGCCTTCACCGGTGCCGGCGGGGCCGTCTTGCCACGACCGAACAGGCCACCGGACTTGGCGGGCTGCACGGGGTTACGGGTGGCGGCGGGGGCGACGGCCTTCTTGGCGGTAACCGGCGGCGGGAACTTCCGCAGCACCCACTGCTGCTGGCCGAGGGTGAAGAGGTTGTTGGTGACCCAGTAGATGATGACGCCGATCGGGAAGATCGCGCCGGAGATCAGCAGCGACGCGGGGATGCCGTAGAGCATCAGTCGCTGGATCATCCGCTGCTGCGGGTCTTCCGCCCAGCCGGTCTTGAGGATCATCTGACGGCTGGTCAGGTACGTGGTCGCGATCATCACCAGGACCAGGACACCAGCAATGATCTTCACGGTGGTGCCGTTGGCGCCGAGGCTGGCCAGCTCGTCGGCCGTGGAGCCGAACTTGCCGGCGATCGGGGCGGTGAAGAGCTTCGCCTGCGAGGCGCTCTGGAACTGGTCGGCGGTCCAGCCGTAGAGGGTGTTGTTCTGCTTGTCCGGGTCGAGCCGGCGCAGCACGTGGAAGAGGCCCAGGAAGACCGGGATCTGAAGGAACATCGGAAGGCAACCCATCAGCGGGTTGGCCTTCTCCTTCTTGTACAGCTCCATCATTTCTTTCTGGAGCGTCTCCCGGTCACCCTTGTGCTTCTCCTGAAGCTCCTTGACCTTGGGCTGGAGCGCCTGCATCGCCCGCTGAGACTTGATCTGCTTGACGAAGACCGGGAACAGGATCACCCGGACGGTGACCACCAGGAAGATGATGGCCAGGATCCAGGCAAAGTTGGTGCCGATCACCGCGCCGACGGGCACTCCGATGGCGTCCCAGGCAGAGTGCCAGGTCAGCAGGATCCACGAAATCGCGTAGTAGATCCAGTCGAGACTCAGACTCAATTCGGGGCTCCAGTCACATCAGCACGGCGGCGGCCGCCCGGCTCCGGAACCGGGTCATATCCACCAGGGTGAAAGGGGTGGCAGCGCAACAACCGCCGGACCGCCAGCACGGCTCCCCGGAGCGCGCCGTGTCGAGCGATCGCCTCCTGGGCGTACGCACTGCACGACGGGTAGAACCGGCAGCGTGCCGGCAGTGCCGGACTTATCCACCGACGGTACGCGATGATGGGCGCGATCAGCACCTTGGCACCGGTTGTCGACGGGCGTGGGCTGCTCTGCTCGGTGCCGCTCATCGGGACCGCCGCTCGCGGGGCGATCTGGCGACCGCGATGGCGGCGTCCAGGTCGGTGGCGAGCCGGGGGTACGACGCCTGCGCCGCGGCGGGGAGCGCCCGGACGACAAGGGTGCTGCCGGCTGGCAGGGCGGTCAGTCGTTCCCGGACCAGCGCCCGCAGCCGACGCCGGACCCGGTTACGGGTCACCGCGTTGCCGACCGCCTTGGACACGACGAAGCCGGCACGGGACGGCACGGACGACTGCTCCGCACTGTTGTCCCGTACCGGCTCCGACGAGGTCGGTGTGCTGGGGTCGACGGTCACCGGCATGGCCAGGTGGACCACGACGGCGCCACGTCCGGCGCGTCGGCCACCGCGAACCGCTGCGGCGAAGTCAGTGCTGCGCCGCAGTCGCTGTGCGGCGGCCAGCACGACTGCTCACGTCCCCTGGACCGGCCCGGTCGGCTCAGGCCGACAGGGTGGTGCGACCCTTGGCACGACGGCTCGACAGGATGGCACGGCCGGCACGGGTGCGCATGCGCAGCCGGAAGCCGTGGGTCTTCGCGCGCCGGCGGTTGTTCGGCTGGTAGGTGCGCTTGCTCACGTCAGGCTCTCCGTTTTCGTACGCGCCCCGCGCGACGGGATCGCCGGGGTCGTGTGGTGGTCCAGGCCACCTCGACGGTGGCCCACGATCGGTGCTGCCCGGCGGAACGGGACCTCGGCGATGCGGGGATGCGACCGCGGACAGCAAGCACCCATCACCCTAGCAGAGGGCGGGAAAGCAGCCGTTCCAGCCTACGCAGGGGGGCAATGACCGTCAAACACCCCGAGCAGTGAACAACAGGACGCGCCCGAGGCCGGAGGGCGGTTTTCGCTGATGCCGACAAGGGCGCCGCCGCGTCGCCGGTTGATGGCGCAGGGACAACGCTGTTACCGTGCCCGATTGCGGTGAGCGTCGGAAGCTCCGGTCGTCGCGCAGGCAAGACCGGACAAGGCAGTGAATCGTTCGGCACGGTGAACCCGCTTCAGCGCCCGTTCAGGCAGGGGCAGGTGCCACCCGCGTCCGGAGGCGGCCACAATCGGTCGGTACACAGGCTGTGGATAACTTGTGGATGACCACCGGTCGACCGTCCGGGTGGGTGTTGTTCCACCCGCGAACGCGGCGGGCCCGGGACGGCCGGCTGGCAGACAGCGGCGGCCGGGAGCAGAGGCGAGGGGGTGGCACGACGGTGGCCGGTACAACCGACCTTGCCGCAGTGTGGTTAGCGGCGACCGACGAGCTCGCCGACGAGATCATCTCCGCCCAGCAGCGTGCCTATCTCCGCCTGACCCGGCTGCGAGCGATCGTCGAGGACACCGCACTGCTCTCCGTTCCGGACGCGTTCACCCGCGACGTGATCGAGTCACGGCTACGCCCGGCGATCACCGAGGCGCTCACCCGCCGGCTGGGCCGACCGATCCAGGTCGCGGTCACCGTTCGGGTTGCCGAGGACGCCACCGGCCGACCGGCCGGCACCGTCTACCGCAGCGCCCCGGAGACCGGGCAGCTGGACATCGACGGCCCGGGCGTCGCGCCGTTCGACGACGGCCAGGGTGCTCGACCGTCGGGCGACGCGATGATCCCTGAGCAGTCACCCGCGCCGCGTACCGCCGATCCGGTGGCGCCGCCCGCGCCGGCGGGTCCGCCGCTCGCGCCGACCGTCGACGGGCATCGCTCGGGGCTGATTCCGGCCAGCAGGGACGGGCAGGAGGCGTTGTTCAGCGCCGCCTTCGCGGAGCCCATGCGGCCGCCCCGACCGGGCCCGGACCGACGCGGCTACGACGAGCAGGCCGCCCGACTGGACCCACAGGGCCCGGACACCCGGCCGTACGAGCCCCGCTACCGCGAAGACTCGGGGTCGCCGCGCGACCAGCACGTGATCCGCTCGCTCCCCCGGGACAGCGGAACGGACAGCGGCCCGGGCCGCAGCGCGGTGGACCATCGGCCTGGTGGCCGCGACGACCGCCGGTTGCCCGGCGCCGACACCGGTGGCAACCGGCTCAACCCGAAGTACATGTTTGAGACGTTCGTCATCGGCTCGTCCAACCGCTTCGCACACGCGGCGAGCGTGGCGGTGGCGGAGTCGCCGGCCAAGGCGTACAACCCGCTGTTCATCTACGGGCACTCCGGGTTGGGCAAGACCCACCTGTTGCACGCCATCGGGCACTACGCCACGACACTCGGCAACGCCCGCTCGGTCCGGTACGTCTCGACCGAGGAATTCACGAACGACTTCATCAACTCGCTCCGGGACGACAAGACCAGCGCGTTCCAGCGGCGCTACCGCGACGTCGACATCCTGTTGATCGACGACATCCAGTTCCTGGAGAACCGCGAGCGCACCCAGGAGGAGTTCTTCCACACCTTCAACACCCTGCACAACGCCAACAAGCAGATCGTGATCACCTCTGACCGGTCGCCGCGTCAGCTCGCCACCCTCGAGGACCGGATGCGAACCCGGTTCGAGTGGGGGCTGCTGGCCGACATCCAGCCGCCGGATCTGGAGACCCGGATCGCGATCCTGCAGAAGAAGGCGGCGCAGGAGCGGATGTACGCCCCGCCGGACGTGTTGGAGTTCATCGCCTCCCGGGTGTCGAACTCGATCCGGGAGTTGGAGGGCGCGCTGATCCGGGTGACCGCGTTCGCCAGCCTGACCCGGTCGACAGTCGAGCTGTCGCTGGCCGAGGAGGTGCTTCGGGACTTCATGCCCGACGGCGCCGGTCCGGAGATCAACGCCGACCAGATCATGGCCTCGACCGCTGACTACTTCGGGGTGAGCCTGGAGGATCTGCGCGGCCAGTCCAGGTCCCGGGTGCTGGTCAACGCCCGCCAGGTGGCCATGTACCTGTGTCGGGAGTTGACCGAGCTGTCGCTGCCCCGGATCGGGCAGGCGTTCGGTGGCCGGGACCACACCACTGTCATGCACGCCGACCGCAAGATTCGTCAGCAGATGGCGGAGCGCCGCTCGCTGTACAACCAGATCGCCGAGCTGACCAACCGGATCAAGCAGAACAGCTGAGGCGTACGACCGCCGCGCGGCGGCGCACAGCCCGGGACACGCCCGGCCGGATCTCCGGCCGGGCGTTCTTTTTGGTCCTCCAGCTGGACTCTCGACATGGTGTAGACCACAGCATCGAGGCCGTGACCGCCTTGATCCCCACTCGTTGTCCACAGCTCGTTGTCCACCGTCGGTGGATAACTACGGTCCGTCCTCCGCCAGTTACCCACAGGCTGTGGAGAAACCCTGTGGACGAGGCTGTGGACGCCTGGGGACGACCGTCACGTTATCCACCGATCATCATCAACCTGTGTACGAGCTGTTGAAGGTTCTGGGGATGACGGCAATGGTGATCTTCCCCGCGATCCACAGGCTTGGGGAGAAAGTCGGTGGATTACCGGTGGACAACCGGTGGACAACGGTGGACAACCGGTGGACGAGACCGGGCTGTGGACACGCAGGCCGGTTGTACCCCCGGTTCTCCACAGCTAAATCACCGGTGGATAACCTGTCTGAGCTGCGCAGACGCCGGTTTTCCACAGTTTGCACAGGTGCGATGAAGACGATGAGTTATCTCTTCTAAGAGAACAAAAACCAATCATCACCGTTGGGCTTTCTGTGGATCGGGCCGAACGCTGCCGGATCAGCCGGTCAGCATCGACACGAACCATGGGGTCGGGCGCACAGCCGATGTCCCCGCGCCCTAAGGTGCGATGGGTACCCGCACGGTCGGGCGGGACGGTAGGCAGCGGTCGGCATGAGAGAGTTGTCGCTGACGTCGACGCGGAGGCATTGATGAAGTTCCGAGTGGAGCGCGACGCGCTCGCCGAGGCTGTGGCGTGGACCGCGAAAAGCCTGCCCAACCGGCCATCCGTACCGGTGCTCGCCGGGGTGATGCTCCGCGTCACCGACGGCAACCTGCGGGTCTCCGGGTTCGACTACGAGGTCTCCAGTCAAGTGACCGTCGAGGTGCAGGGCGACGCCGACGGCGCCGCGCTCGTCTCCGGCCGCCTGCTCGCCGAGATCACCAAGGCGTTGCCGGCCAAGCCGGTCGACATCGCCGCGGTCGGCGCGCACCTGGAGCTGGTCTGCGGCAGCGCCCGGTTCACCCTGCCCACCATGCCGGTGGAGGATTACCCAGCGCTGCCCGAGATGCCGCAGAGCGCCGGCACTGTCGACGCCGCCGCGTTCGCCACCGCGGTGTCCCAGGTGGCCATCGCGGCCGGTCGCGACGAGACCCTGCCGATGATGACCGGCGTCCGCGTCGAGCTGTCCGGCGACACGCTGTCGATGCTCGCCACCGACCGTTACCGGTTGGCGCTGCGCGAGATCCAGTGGCGGCCGGACGACCCCGAGGTGAGCATCAACGCCCTGGTGCCGGCCCGCACCCTGAACGACACCGCCAAGGCTCTCGGCCCGATCGGCGGCGAGGTCACCCTCGCCCTCGCCCAGGGCGCCGCTGGCGAGGGCATGGTCGGCCTCGCGGGCGGCACCCGACGCACCACCAGCCGGCTGCTCGACGGCGCCAACTACCCGCCGGTGCGCTCGCTCTTCCCGGCCACGCACAACGCCGCGGCCCGGGTGCCGGTCAGCACGCTGATCGAGGTGGTCAAGCGGGTCGCGCTGGTCGCCGAACGGACCACCCCGGTGCTGCTCAGCTTCAGCGCCGACGGCCTGGTGGTCGAGGCCGGCGGTTCCGAGGAGGCACGGGCCAGCGAGGCGATGGAGGCCACCTTCACCGGTGACCCGCTGACCATCGGCTTCAACCCGCAGTACCTCATCGACGGTCTGGCAAACCTGGGTGCCCAGACGGCCGTGCTCTCGTTCGTCGACGCCTTCAAACCCGCGGTGATCTCACCCGCCGGCGAGGATGGCGAGGTCATTCCGGGGTACCGGTACCTCATCATGCCGATCCGCGTCTCGCGCTGATCGCGCCCAGCAACACCAGATCCACGGAGGTAGAAACACATGCAGCTCGGCCTGGTAGGACTCGGCCGTATGGGCGGCAACATGCGGGAGCGGTTGCGTTCGGCCGGGCACGAGGTGGTCGGCTTGGACCACAACGCGCAGATCAGCGACGTCACAACCGTCGCGGGCCTGGCAGAGAAGCTTGAGTCCCCGCGGGTGGTCTGGGTCATGGTGCCCGCCGGTGTCACCGACGCGACCATCGACGAGCTCGCCGAGGTGCTCGGCGAGGGCGACATCATCATCGACGGCGGCAACTCGCGCTTCAGCGACGACGCCCCCCGCGCCGAGCGGCTCAACAAGCGGGGCATCGGCTACCTGGACGTCGGGGTCTCCGGCGGCGTCTGGGGCCGGCAGAACGGCTACGGGCTGATGGTCGGCGGCGCCCAGGAGCACGTGGACCGCCTGATGCCGATCTTCAACGCGCTCAAGCCGGAGGGCGAGTTCGGGTTCGTGCACGCCGGCCCGGTCGGTGCCGGGCACTACTCGAAGATGGTGCACAACGGCATCGAGTACGGGCTGATGCACGCCTACGCCGAGGGCTACGAGCTGATGGCCGCCTCGGAGCTGGTGACCAACGTGCCGGGTGTCATCAAGTCCTGGCGGGAGGGCACAGTCGTCCGTTCGTGGTTGCTCGACCTGCTGGACCGGGCGCTCGACGAGGACCCGGAGCTGGCCGACCTGAGCGGCTACACGGAGGACACCGGCGAGGGCCGGTGGACGGTCGACGAGGCGGTCCGGCTGGCCGTGCCGCTGAACGTCATCACCGCGTCGCTGTTCGCCCGGTTCGCCTCGCGACAGGACGACTCGCCCGCCATGAAGGCCGTCTCCGCGCTGCGTCAGCAGTTCGGTGGCCACGCCGTCCACAAGTCCTGAGCGGTATCCACAACCTGTGTATGTTCACCGGCTGGAACTTGTCGACTTCCGCTCGTACGAGCGGGTGGCCGTCGACCTCCAGCCGGGGGCGAACGTCCTGATCGGCGCCAACGGCGTCGGCAAGACCAACCTCGTCGAGGCGCTGGGCTACGTGGCGACCCTGGACTCACACCGGGTCGCCACGGACGCACCTCTGGTCCGGATGGGCGCCACCTCCGCGGTGATCCGCTGCGCGGTGGTGCACGACGGCCGCGAGCTCCTGGTCGAGCTGGAGATCGTGCCCGGCAAGGCCAATCGGGCCCGACTGGGCCGCTCACCGGCGCGGCGGGCCCGGGACGTGCTCGGGGCGCTCCGGCTGGTGCTCTTTGCCCCGGAAGATCTTGAGCTGGTCCGGGGCGACCCGTCCGAGCGCCGGCGCTACCTGGACGACCTCCTGGTCAACCGACAGCCCCGGTACGCGGGTGTGCGGGCCGACTACGAGCGGGTCGTCAAGCAACGCAACGCCCTGCTGCGCACCGCGTACCTGGCCCGCAAGACCGGTGGGTCGCGGGGCGGTGACCTCGGCACGCTCGCGGTCTGGGACACCCACCTGGCCCAGCACGGCGCGGAGTTGCTCGCCGGCCGCCTGGAGTTGGTGGCCGCGCTCACCCCGCACGTGGCCAAGGCGTACGACGCGGTGGCCGCCGGTCGGGGTGCGGCGAGCATCGCCTACCGACCCTCGATCGAGCTGGCCGAGCCGACCACCGACCGGGCCGCGCTGGCCGAGGCGCTGACGGCGGCCCTGGCCGCGTCCCGCTCCGCCGAGATCGAGCGGGGCACCACCCTGGTCGGCCCACACCGCGACGAGTTGGCCCTGAGTCTCGGCCCGCTGCCGGCCAAGGGGTACGCCAGCCACGGCGAGTCGTGGTCGTTCGCTCTCGCGCTGCGGCTGGCCGGGTACGACCTGTTGCGCGCCGACGGCATCGAGCCGGTGCTGGTGCTCGACGACGTCTTCGCGGAGTTGGACACCGGCCGCCGGGAGCGGTTGGCCGAGCTGGTGGGCGGGGCGAGTCAGCTGCTGGTCACCTGCGCGGTGGACGACGACGTGCCGGCCGCTCTGCGCGGCATCCGCTACCAGGTCGGCGAAGGGACGGTACGCCGTGTCGGATGAGCCAGGCACCAAACGACCGGCGACAGGTGACGGCCCGGCTGCGCGTACCCCGAAGGTGGCGGAGGGATCGGCGGGCGGTGAGCCGGCGGCGGCCGCCAGCGGGCCGGAGCTGGCCCGGGCGGTGCTCGACGCGGCGCTGTCCCGGCGGCAGGCGGCGGCCCGCGCGCGGCGTGCCCCCGGCGGCGGCGACGCTGCCGGCGGCTCGGGGCGGCGGTTGCGCGGTTACTCCGGCCCCGGCCCCGACCCGCGTGATCCGCAGCCACTCAGTGCCGTGCTCAACCGGCTGGTGAAGGCGCGTGGCTGGCAGCAGCCGGCGGCCGAGGCCACCGTTTTCGGCGCCTGGGAGCGGGTCGTCGGCGCGGAGGTCGCGCAGAACAGCCGCCCGGTGAAGTTGGAGAACGGCGAGCTGACCGTGGAGGCGCGCTCGACCGCCTGGGCCACCCAGCTGCGGCTGCTGGCCGGCTCGCTGCTCAAGCAGATCGCCAGCGAGGTCGGCCACAACGTGGTGCGCAAGCTGCACATTCACGGCCCGGCCGCGCCCTCCTGGGGGAAGGGCCCACGCCGGGTACGCGGGCGGGGCCCCCGCGACACGTACGGCTGAGCCGACCCCTCAGCCGCGCCGGTCGGCCTCGCGGGCTGCCCGCTTGCGTTCCCGCTGCTCCCGGGTGAAGCGCTTGCGCTCGGCCAGGTCGCGTTTCCACGCCTCGCGGGCCTCGGCCGAGCCGCCCTGGACCGCGCCCTGCACACCCTCGGCCGGGCCGGCGAGGTGCCGGAAGGCCCAGCGCATCAGTCGGCCACCCTCGCCCTGGGCCCTGGTGACCGCGCCGTCCTCGCTCATCTGCCGCCCTCTTCCCCGCGTCGCCTCGCCGGGTCTCGCCCGTCGCACGAGGGAGACCGTTGGGGCACCAATGGTTGGTGTACCAATGATCGGTACGATAGTCATCGTGCGGAGAGAGGGCAACCGATGAGCGAACGACCGGACGGCGTCGACCCGCTGGCCCTGGAGCAGCAGGTCTGTTTCGCCCTCTCGGTCGCCGCGCGCAGCGTGGTGGCCGTCTACCGCCCGCTCCTGGAACCGATGGGGCTGACCCACCCGCAGTACCTGGTGATGTTGGCGCTCTGGCAGCACGCGCCGTTGTCCGGCCGCGACCTCAGTCGCCTGCTCCAGCTCGACCCGGGCACGCTGTCACCCCTGCTCAAGCGGCTGGAAGCGGCCGGCTACCTGCGCCGGGAACGCGACAGGAGTGACGAGCGCAGCCTCGCCGTCACCCTCACCGCCAGCGGCGCGGCGCTGCGGAGTCAGGCGGAGCTGATCCCGGCCGCGATCGTGCAGCGACTCGGACTGCCCGTCGAGGACCTGCAACACCTGCACGGGGTGCTCACTCAGTTGATCACGGCTGCCGGCCGCCCCGCCGCCGCCGCGGAGGCCGACACGGCGGCTCAGGCGTCGGCGTAGACGGCGAACCCGCGCTCGGCGCAGCGCCGGTAGAACGCGGCCAGCACGCCCAGCTCGGCGCATGTGAAGTTCCACTGCGGCGGGTCACCGCTCTCGTCGCGCAGCGCGTCGAGCCGGCTCTCCAGCCAGCGCAGCTGCTGTTCGGCCAACCGACCGTCGCCGAGCAGCGAGCGCAGCACGGTGCTCACCGACTCGAAGGTGACCGCCTCGCCGTTCGCGCGGTGCGCGGCCACGAACCTCTCGATCCCGCTCGCGATCCAGGAGCAGCCGTCCGGATCGATCACCGGGTCCTCGTCCTCGGCGGCGGCGTCTGTGGCGTACAACACACCTTCGAGGCCGAGCAGCAGATCTACCAACTCGGTGTACGCGGTCGCCCGGATGGTGCCGGTCTTCGCGATGAGCTCGGCCAGCGCCGCGGTCGGCGCGGAAATGCGCGGCAGGTCGACGATCTCGCCGAAGTCGACGAACTCGGCCGGCGCGACCGGATCGTAGAAGCGGCCGGTACGCGGCCAGTGCACCGCGACGTTGTCCAGCCCCATCTGTCACCTCTTAAAGAGCACGTGTCGGGTCGATCGGGTCGATCGTCCCGGTTCCAACCGGTAAAGATCAAGGTTGGTTCCGGGGCGCCGCAAACGTACGGCACGGACGCTTTGGCCGCGACCCCCGACCCGCCCGACCGCGGGTCAACCCGTTCCGGGGCGGCGCGTGCGATGGGAGCCTGGCGTGTGGGGGGAGTCGTGGGCGACGGGGTTCTGCCGGCTACGGACTTCTCAGCCGCCTCTCTGAGGGTGCCGAGTGGTGGTTCTGTCCTCCACGCACAGTAGGATTGACAGCGAGACGAAGACCCGGTGCGGGAGTGGGACGGGGCCAGTGGCCCAGATTCATTCTCCACGTCGGGTCGAGCCGATCGCGATCCGCGGGCAACCGCGGCGACCGGCGCGTTCGACCCGCTGTCCGGAGGTCTCCGGCGCCGGTCCGCGCGCCGACGTCGCGTCCTGTCCGCCGAACCCGCGCCCGACGCGCCCCTACCGGCGCGGCTGACGCGAGAAAGTGGCCGAGGGTGGCAGCGCAGGACAAGCAGGAGTACGGCGCAGAGTCGATCACCGTTCTCGAGGGGCTGGAGGCGGTTCGCAAGCGGCCCGGTATGTACATCGGGTCCACCGGCGAGCGCGGTCTGCACCACCTCGTCTGGGAGGTCGTCGACAACGCGGTCGACGAGGCGCTGGCCGGTTACTGCGACACCATCGACGTGGTGCTGCGCGCCGACGGTGGCGTCCAGGTCACCGACAACGGCCGTGGCTTCCCGGTCGACCTCCACCCGAAGCTCAAGAAGCCGGGTGTCGAGGTCGCGCTCACCATCCTGCACGCGGGTGGCAAGTTCGACGGCAAGGCGTACGCGGTCTCCGGCGGCCTGCACGGCGTCGGCGTCTCCGTCGTGAACGCGCTCTCCACCAAGATGTTCGTCGAGATCCACAAGTCCGGCTCCGTGTGGCGGCAGCACTACACCAACTCCAAGCCGGGCCCGCTGGAGAAGGGCGAGACCACCGACCGCACCGGCTCGGCCGTCTCCTTCTGGCCCGACCCCGACGTCTTCGAGACCGTCGACTTCGACTTCCAGACCATCTACCGGCGCCTGCAGGAGATGGCCTTCCTCAACCGCGCCCTCCGCATCCACCTGCTCGACGAGCGGGTGGCCGAGGAGGAGGACGGCCGGCAACGCGAGGTCACCTTCTACTACGAGGGCGGCATCGCGGACTTCGTCCGGCACCTCAACGCCTCGAAGAGCCCGATCCACAAGACCGTGGTCGAGTTCGAGGCCGAGGAGGAGGGCATGTCACTCGAGATCGCCATGCAGTGGAACGAGTCGTACGGCGAGTCGGTCTACACCTTCGCCAACACGATCAACACCCACGAGGGCGGCACCCACGAGGAGGGCTTCCGGTCCGCGCTGACCAGCGTGGTCAACCGGTACGGCACCGACAAGAAGCTGCTCAAGGGCGACGAGAAGCTCTCCGGCGAGGACATCCGCGAAGGGCTCGCGGCGATCATCTCGGTCAAGCTGGCCAACCCGCAGTTCGAGGGCCAGACCAAGACCAAGCTGGGCAACACCCCGGTGAAGAGCTTCGTGCAGCGCGTCTGCAACGACCGGCTGGTCGACTGGTTCGACCGCAACCCGGCCGAGGCCAAGATGATCATCACGAAGGCCTCCCAGGCGGCCCGGGCCCGGATCGCCGCGCAGCAGGCGCGCAAGCTGGCCCGGCGCAAGTCGCTGCTGGAGTCCGGCTCGATGCCGGGCAAGCTGGCCGACTGCCAGTCGACCGACCCCCGCGAGTCCGAGGTGTTCATCGTCGAGGGTGACTCGGCCGGTGGCTCGGCCAAGCAGGGCCGCGACCCACGGACCCAGGCGATCCTGCCGATCCGCGGCAAGATCCTCAACGTGGAGAAGGCCCGGATCGACCGGGTTCTGAAGAACAACGAGGTCCAGGCGCTGATCACCGCGCTGGGCACCGGCATCCACGACGACTTCGACATGGAGAAGCTGCGGTACCACAAGGTGGTGCTGATGGCCGACGCGGACGTCGACGGCCAGCACATCCAGACGCTGCTGCTCACCCTGCTGTTCCGCTTCATGCGTCCGCTTGTCGAGATGGGCAACGTCTACCTGGCCGCCCCGCCGCTCTACAAGATCAAGTGGAACAAGAAGGGCGACGACGCCCAGTACGCGTACTCCGACCGCGAGCGGGACGGTCTGATCGCGCTGCGGCAGCAGAAGAAGCCGAACGCCAAGCCGGACGACATCCAGCGCTTCAAGGGCCTCGGCGAGATGAACTATCCCGAGCTGTGGGAAACCACTATGAACCCGGCGACGCGTACCCTGCGTCAGGTCACTCTCGACGACGCGGCGACCGCCGACGAGTTGTTCAGTGTGCTGATGGGTGAGGACGTCGAGGCGCGCCGGTCGTTCATTCAGCGCAACGCCAAGGACGTGCGGTTCCTGGACATCTGACGGACTGCTGCGGATCGGTCGGGCACTGCCCGGCCGATCCGGCGGTCCACAGAGTTATCCACAGCTTGGCCGGTATCCACAGCGGTTATCCACAGCACGAAAACGACTCTGAGTCTGATAAGGGTATACAGTGACCGATTCTCCCGAGTCCACACCGAACGAGCCCGAGGTTCCCACCGAGGCCATCGCCGCGGTGGTCACGCACGACCGGATCGAACCGGTCGGGCTCGAGGTGGAGATGCAGCGCTCCTACCTCGACTACGCCATGAGCGTCATCGTCGGTCGCGCGCTGCCGGACGTCCGGGACGGCCTCAAGCCGGTCCACCGCAAGATCCTCTACGCGATGTTCGACTCCGGCTACCGCCCGGACCGTGGCTACGTGAAGTGCTCCCGCGTCGTCGGTGACGTGATGGGTCAGTTCCACCCGCACGGCGACTCGTCGATCTACGACGCGCTGGTCCGGATGGCGCAGCCCTGGTCGCTGCGATACCCGCTGGTCGACGGCAACGGCAACTTCGGCTCGCCCGGTAACGATCCGGCTGCGGCCATGCGATACACCGAGTGCAAGCTCGACCCCCTCGCCATGGAGATGCTGCGGGACATCGACGAGGACACCGTCGAACTGCAGAACAACTACGACGGTCGGGCCAAGGAGCCCACGATCCTGCCGTCGCGGATTCCCAACCTGCTACTGAACGGCTCCGAGGGCATCGCGGTCGGCATGGCCACCAAGATCCCGCCGCACAACCTGCGCGAGATCGGCGCGGCGGTGCAGTGGTGCCTGGAGCACCCGGAGGAGGACGAGGAGGCCACCCTCGAGGCGTTGCTCGGCATCGTCAAGGGTCCGGACTTCCCGACCCACGGCCTGATCGTCGGCACCACCGCAATTCAGGACGCGTACCGCACGGGTCGTGGCTCGATCCGGATGCGCGCCGTGGTGGAGGTCGAGGAGGACAAGCGGGGCCGGCCATGCCTGGTCGTCAGCGAGCTGCCCTACCAGGTCAACCCGGACAACCTCGCGGAGCGGATCGCCGAGCTGATCAAGGAGGGCAAGCTCGCCGGGATCGCCGACATCCGCGACGAGTCCTCCGGGCGTACCGGCATGCGGATCGTGCTGGTGCTCAAGCGCGACGCGGTCGCGAAGGTCGTGCTGAACAACCTCTACAAGCACACCCAGCTCCAGGAGACCTTCGGCGCCAACATGCTGGCCCTCGTCGACGGGGTGCCGCGCACGCTCAACCTGGCCCAGTTCATCCGCTACTACGTCGAGCACCAGATCGACGTGATCCGCCGGCGGACCGCGTTCCGGCTGCGCAAGGCCGAGGAGCGGGCACACATCCTGCGCGGCCTGGGCAAGGCGCTGGACGCGCTGGACGAGGTGATCGCCCTGATCCGGCGCTCGCCGACGGTGGATGACGCCCGGCAGGGCCTGATCCGGCTGCTGGAGATCGACGAGATCCAGGCGACCGCGATCCTGGACATGCAGCTGCGCCGGCTCGCCGCTCTGGAGCGGCAGCGGATCGTGGACGACCTGGCCAAGCTCGAGATCGAGATCGCCGACCTCAAGGACATCCTCGCCAAGCCGGAGCGGCAGCGGCGGATCGTCTCGGAGGAGCTGGGGGAGATCGTCACCAAGTGGGGCGACGAGCGGCGGACGCAGATCATCCCGTTCGACGGCGAGGTCTCGATGGAGGACCTCATCGCCCGCGAGGACGTGGTCGTCACGATCACCCGCACCGGGTACGCCAAGCGGACCAAGGTCGACCTGTACCGCTCGCAGCGGCGCGGCGGTAAGGGCGTCAGTGGCGCCACGCTGCGGCAGGACGACATCGTCAGCCACTTCTTCGTCTGCTCGACCCACGACTGGATCTTGTTCCTCACGAACAAGGGCCGTGTCTACCGGGCCAAGGCGTACGAGTTGCCGGAGGCCAGTAGGGTAGCCAAGGGCCAACACGTGGCCAATCTGCTCGCCTTCCTACCCGACGAGCAGATAGCGCAGATCATTGAGATCCCGAACTACCAGGTAGCCCCCTATCTGGTACTGGCCACGAAGAACGGCCTGGTGAAGAAGACGCGGCTCGAGGAGTTCGACTCCAACCGTTCCGGCGGCATCATCGCGATCAACCTGCGCGATGAGGACGAGCTGGTCGGTGCTGCGCTGGTTGCGCCGGAGAACGACCTGCTGCTGGTCTCGAAGAAGGCACAGGCGATCCGGTTCAACGCCTCGGACGAGGCGTTGCGGCCGATGGGCCGGGCCACCTCGGGCGTGATCGGCATGCGCTTCACGGACGACGACGTCCTGCTCGCCATGGAAGTCGTGCGGGAAGGTTTGGACGTGCTGGTGGCCACGAACGGGGGATACGCGAAGCGGACCCCGATCGAGGAATACCCGGTGCAGGGCCGGGGAGGTAAGGGCGTGTTGACTGCAAAGATCACCGAACGGCGCGGTGGTCTGGTTGGCGCGGTGGTGATCGATCCGGACGACGAACTGTTCGCGATCACCAGCAACGGTGGTGTCATTCGGACTCCGGTGAAGCCTGTACGCCGTACGCGTGACCGGAACACAATGGGGGTCAAGCTGATGGACCTCCCGGACGGCGTGACTATCGTGGCGATTGCTCGCAATGCCGACGAGCCTGACGAACAGGACTAGTTGAATGACGGAGACACAGGCGAAGTCGGGGAACTCGGGGACCTCGGCCAACCCGGTCGACGAGGAGGCCGCCAAGGGCGGCACACCAGCGACCGGCCGCGCGGCCGTAGGCCGGGCGACGGTCCCCGCCGACGCGCCTGCCCCGAAGTTCACCAGGGCTCCGGGTATGACACCGCCGCCGGAGCAGCCTGGTGAGGACGGCGGGTCGGGCGACAAGACCGAGGCGTCCAGCGCCGAGACGCCGACGTCGTCGGTCGCCGCCAACCCTCCGGGGCCGGCGGCGGCACCCGCGGCCCGTCCGGCCACCACCCAGCCGATCGGTGTCCGGCCCGGTCAGGCGGCGTCGACCGGGTCCACCGGCACCCAGCCGCGGATCACACCGGGCATGACCCAGCCGCAGCCGGACTCGGCGCGTACCGCTTCGGCTGCCGGCCGTCCGGCCAGTGGCGGTGGCCTGCCGCCGGGGATCGGTAACGCGTCCGCCGTCGGGGCCGCCCGCGTCGGTGACGCGGTGCGTGCGGCGCGTACGTCGGTCAGTTCGGCCGCCTCCCGCGGACCGCGCCGGGCCCGGCTTAACCTGAAGCGGATCGACCCGTGGTCCGTGATGAAGTTCGCATTCGCGGTGTCGGTGGTGCTGTTCATCGTCGTGGTGGTCGCCACCTCGGTGCTGTACCTGGCGCTGGACGCGATGGGTGTGTTCCAGAGCGTCAACGAGAGCCTGAGTGACCTGGTCAACGCCGGCGGTGGGCAGAGCACCAGCGGCTTCCAGATCACCGCCAAGGGCGTGATCCTCAGCTCGGCGCTGATCGGCCTGGTCAACGTGGTGCTGTTCACCGCGCTGGCCACGCTCGGCGCGTTCGTCTACAACGTCTGCGCTGACCTGGTCGGCGGGATCGAGCTGACCCTCGCCGAGCGGGACTGAGCCACCGGGACGCCGGAGCACCGCGGAATGCGGTCGCTCCGGCGTCCCGTACTCCGGTAGGTTTTGCAGGTGGCGACGGGCCCGGCTCGTAGGCTCGGACCCCGATTTGGGGCTGGCAGAGCGGATGGGTTAATCTTGCTCGTCGCAACGCGGGGCTATAGCTCAGTCGGTTAGAGCGCAGAGCTGATAACTCTGAGGTCGATGGTTCGATTCCATCTAGCCCCACCGCAAGTCGTCCGACAGTAGTCGAGCGCGAGGGGTCGCCCCATGTTCAAGAAGCTGCTGATTCTGGCTGGCGTCGTCGGCGTAGCCGCCGTCGTGTTCAACAAGATCAAGGCGTCGAACGACGAGCGTGCCCTGTGGCACGAGGCGACCACCGCGCCCGATCTGCGCTGACGTCGGGCCCGGCGACGAGCGATCGTCGCCGCAGCCACTCAAGGGGCCCTAGCTCAACTGGCAGAGCACTGCCTTTGCAAGGCAGGGGTTAGGGGTTCGAGTCCCCTGGGCTCCACCAAGCTCCGGCGCAGGTCACGGGGCGTTTCTCCCTCCTGATTCTCGGCGGCATTCTCGGCGGCGGCGGGTGGGCGGCTGCGTCGATCGTTTGGGCGAGGGCCGTCAGAGTGGGTCGAGGCGGCGCTTGAGCAGGCAGAACTCGTTGCCTTCTGGATCGGCGAGGACGTGCCAGGACGCATCCGCAGGCTGACCGATGTCGACGAGTTTGGCCCCGGCGGCCAGGAGGCGCTCGAGTTCGGCGTCCTGATCGCGGTCGGTGGGGTTGACGTCGATGTGCAGCCGGGCATGCCCGTTCTTCGGCTCGTCGTCGCGGATGAGGAAGATCGTCGGCTGTGGGCCGCCGAACCCTTCGCGCGGGCCTATCTCGATGTAGACCCCCTCTTCGCGATCGAGCTCTCTGAAGTCGAGGATTTCGCCCCAGAACCGCGCCAGCACCTCGGGGTCGCGGCACTTGAGCACGAGCTCACCGATACGGCATACCATTGACGAAACCTGCTCTCAGCATGGGGAACTGCCAGGGCGGCCGCATGCGGATCTCATGGGATCCCCGCAGTGCGAACAAGGTCGCGATCGTATCGGGCGGGGCGAGTCAGGGGTTCGTGTCCCCTGGGCTCCACCAACACTCACTGTTGGCTCGGCGCTCACCGCGTCGCACGCGTACGTCGCGCGGCGACGTAGCGGCGGATCTTCTCGGTAGTTCCGCAGTCGTCCATGCTGCACCAGCGGCGACTGCGGTTCTTGCTCTCGTCGACGAAGATGAAGCGGCAGCCTCCGCATCCCTTGATCCGGTCCAGCGGCCCGTCGGTGAGTAGTTGGACCGCTGCGTGCGTCACTGGCCGTAGCGGCCGGGCCAGCGTCCGGTCATCCCGCCAGGCCCACCCGAACGTGCTTCCACGCTCAAGTTGTGCGTGGGCGAGCGCGTCGGCTTCGTCGTCTCGCAGTTGGGCCAGTGCACGCGCGCTCGGGCTCTCTCCGGCGGCCAGCGGTCGGAATATCTCGTCGAGGTTGTCGCGGGTGCGCTGCGCTCGCACGAAGGCGGCGTGGGCGCCGTCTGGATCGCTGCGAGACAGCCGGCGCATCGCTGCGGCCTCGGTGTCGGTGAGGGCGCCCGCGTACACGCCCCAGTCGACCAACCCTGGATAGCCGGTGAGCACGTCGTCGTCCGTGGGCCCGACGGGTGGACCGGTGCGGGTGTTGATGAAGTCCAGGGCGAGGTTGCCGCCCACCAGGTGCATCCGCCTGACGCCCTCATCTGTTTCCATCAAAGCCGACTTTACCAGTTGACCCTGCGCCGAGGCATCACTAGCTTGTTTCTGGCATACATCTTTTAGCCGGTAACAGTGGGAGTGTCGGATGGACCGCAGACGGGCAGTGGGCGCGCTGATCGGCCTCGCCGGGGGGACGTTCCTCTACACCACCGCCGAGGCGCTGCCGATCGGCCTGCTGCTCCCGATGGCCACGGACCTGGCCGTCTCACCGTCGCAAGTGGGCATGCTCGTCACCGCGTACGGGGCGGTGGTCGTCGTCGCCTCGATCCCGTTGACGGTGCTGGCCAGGAAGGTCCCTCGGCGGCGACTCCTGTCGGTGCTCCTGGCCGGCTTCGTCGTCAGCACCGCGACGACGGTGTTCGCGAGCACGTTCCCGCTGCTGCTGGCGACCAGGATGGCAACTGCGGCGACCCATGCGTTGTTCTGGGCGGTGGTGGTCCCGGCCGCAGCTGAGCTGTTCCGACCCGCACTGCGCGGGCGGGTGGTCGCGATCGTGTTCGCCGGCGGCAACGTCGCCCTGCTCCTGGGAGTGCCCGTGGGCACCTGGCTGGGCGAACGGGCCGGCTGGCGCATGTCGTTCCTGGCGGTGGCCGGGCTCGGCGCGGTTGTGCTCGTCGCGGTGGCCTCGCTGCTGCCCTCGACTCCGCCCGGCCAGGGACATGCCGCTCGGGGCGCGACGCCCGACATCTACCGCTTCTGGCTGCTGGTCGCGGTGGCCGTCCTGGCGACCGCCGGCGCCATCGCCGCCTACACCTACGTCGCTCTCTTCGTGACCGAGGTCAGCGGGTTCGCCGCCTCGTCGGTCGGGGCCATCCTGCTGGCGCGCGGTGTCGCCAGCGTGCTCGGGATCCTCGCCGTCGGAGCGGTGGTGGACCGCAGCCCGTGGCTCGCCCTGGTCACGACAGTCGCGTTGCAGTCGGTGGCTCTGCTCGGGTTGTACGCGCTCGGCCACCGGCCGTACGTGGCCGTCGGCCTGCTCGCTCTGGCCGGACTGGCGTTCGCGGCGTTCACCGCGGCGCTCGGAGGCGTCGTGTTGCAGGTGGCGCCCGGGCGTTCCGACATCGCAGCAGCCACCGTCTCCGCCGCTGTCAACGTCGGCATCACCGGCGGCGCCCTGGTCGCCGGGTTCGCGTTACCGAGCCACGGTGTGCACAGCACGGTGCTGATCGGAGCCCTGCTGGGCATCGTCGCTCTGATGGTCGTCGCCGGCGGCCGCATCCGGCGGGGCGTCCTCCCGGAACGCCCGGTCGGCGCCCTTGTCGCGGCCAATTCCGAGCGCCGCTGACCATCGCGCCTGTCAATGATCGCCGCCGCAGGGGTGGTGACGGGGCGGGTTCAGGGGTCGGAGCGCGCGATCCGGACGGCGATGCCGTCGAGGATCAGCTCCAGCCCGAGTGTGAAGTCCGCGTCGGCGATCGCCTCGTCGGGGGTGTCGGACGGTGGCGACTCGAACAGCGTCGAGGAGAACAGCCGGGCCGTCTCGGGGAAGCGGTCGGGATTGACCAGTCGCGCCAGCGCTCGGCCGTAGTCGCGTTCGGCATCGGCCTGGCCCTGGCCTTCGGCTCTGCCCTCGGCGAGTTCGCTGTACTGCCGTACCGACTGCACCACGTAGCCGCTGATCAGTGACAGGGCACCGATCTTGTGCGCCCAGTCCAGGAGAGTGCCGGACATGATCGCCAGCGCGGCCTCCATCCAGGCGATCTGGTGCGGCCCGGAGGGCGGTCCGGCGGCGGGCACGCGCGTCAGCCACGGCCGACGCTGAAGCACCGCGCGGTGCGCGAATGCCCAGCTACGCAGTCCTTCCCGCCAGTCGGTGGTGTCGATGTCCGGGGGTGGGCCCAGTGCGGCGTCGGCCATGAGGGTGAGCAGCTCGTCCTTGGAGCCGACGTGCCGGTAGAGCGACATGCTCGTGAAGCCGAGGCTCTTGGCGACCTTCGGAAGCGTCACGCCGTCGAGCCCGTCCCGATCGGCGATCCCCACCGCTGCGGTGACGACCACGTTGACGTCGAGGGACGCGGGCCGCCCGAGACGCGACGACTCCGACATTCCCCACAGCCGGCGCAGTGGCGCCGGAACGAAATCGTCGCTGGTCATGGGCTCCCACGTTCGCCCCGGAAGGTTACGTCCACATCATGACAGACAGGATTAGTATACGAGTGATACTTTCTCTCTGAAACTAAAGCCGAATCACGGGGAGACGACCATGAGCATTGACACTGCACCGCGGACAGCGAGAGGGCCGGTGCTGCGCACCGAGCGTGCCCTCGCGCCCGACCTGGCCCGGGGAGCGATGCTGCTGATCATTGCGCTGGCCAACGTCGCCGGAGTCGTCTTCGCCGGTGAGCCGGGGCTCGACGCCACGCCGGAAGGCGTCGACCGCGGCCTCAACTTCCTGCTCTTCGAACTCGTCCACGCCCGCGGTTATCCGGTCTTCGCCGTGATGTTCGGCTACGGGCTCGTCCAGCTCGCCCGCCGCCAGGACGCCTCCGGTGCCACCCCGAAGCAGGTCCGCTCCGTGCTGTTGCGTCGTAATCTTTGGCTCGTCGTGTTCGGGTTCGCGCACGCCGCGCTGCTGTACTACGGCGACTTCCTCGGCGCGTACGGGATCGTCGGGATCGCGATGACCCTGTTGCTACTCCGCCGCGGCGACAGGTTCCACCGCATCGTGCTGGTGCTCTGGGCGCTGTCGGCGGTCGAGATACTGGTCATCGGCGCCATGGTGGTGAGCGGCATCCTCGGCGGGTCGGGCGGGTCGGCACCGCTGCCGTCGGGCCACGTCGACTCGCTCGCCGCGCCCGATTACGTCGCGTCCATGCTGGATCGCCTCGGCGAATGGCCGGTGCACACGCTGACCGTCGTGCCCTTCATCATGATCGCCTGGCTGGGCATGTGGGCCGCTCGCCGCCGTGTCCTCGAAGAGCCGGCCCGGCACCGGACCCTGCTCACGTGGACCGCCACCCTCGGTCTCGGTGTCGCAGTCGCCGGCGGCCTCCCGGCAGCCCTGGTCAGTGCCGGATGGCTGCACGTCGACGAGTCGGCCGCCAGTATGATGCTGCTGCTCCACGGGGCCAGCGGCATGTTCGCCGGACCGGGTTACGTGGCCGTCTTCGGCCTGATCGCCATGCGAGCCAACCGATCCGGTCCCGTCGTCGGCGCTCTCTCCGCACTGGGTCAGCGTTCCCTGTCGGGATACCTGTTCCAGTCCGTGGCCTGGCTCGTCCTCCTGGCGCCCTTCACGCTCGCCCTCGGCGACCGGTTCGGCAGCCCCACGGTGACCGGTCTGATCATCGCGGTGGCCGTCTGGCTCACCACCGTCCTGATCGCCCGTCAGCTCGACAAGCGCAAGCAGCCCGGCCCTGCCGAGATCGTCCTGCGCCGCCTGACCTACCGGCCACGGACCTGATCGCCGCCGCATGAAGCCGCCTCGGTGCTGGTGGGTCGGTGGACCACCAGCATCGAGGAATCGGCTTTCCACGGCACGCCGGTGGCGCGTCCGGTCAGTCGGCGGAACCACCGTCCGCCGCAGGCTCGGCACCGGATCCGGTCCGGTTGGGGCGGGCCTCCGGGAGACGTTCCACCAGCTTCGTGAGCGCGCCGTTGGCGAAGGTCGCGCCGAGCGCCGAACCGGCCCCGATGGTCCAACCCACCGGCCCGAGCGGGGTGCAGCCGAAGAACTGGCTCACCCCCGGCGTCTGCACCACCACGACGAGCACGCCCAGTGACGCCGCCGTGGAGGCCAGCACGGCCGGGCTGGTGCCACCGGCCAGGATGGTCTGCCCGAGTTGGGTGCCGACCAGGGACACCAGGGCGACGGTGCCGGCCCGCTGGCGGCGTCCGGTGTAGCGGGCCAACGTCCAGCCCACGGTCGCGCCCAGCGTGGTGGCTGCCGCCCTAAGCCCGATCTCCCTGGTGAGGCTCTCGCCGAGCGCCGTGTCCGGGCCTTCCCGGAGCAGCGCGTCGGTGCGGTCCGACGCGGGCGGTCGGACCGCGATGGCCAGCGCCGGTGCCAGGTCGGTGAGCAGGTTGACCAGCAGCAGTTGTCGTCCGGTGAGCGCGGACCGGCCGGTCGCCGCGGCGGTGAGCACGCTGAACGCGATCTCGCCGAGGTTGCCGCCGACCAGGATGCTGAGCGCGTGCCGTACCGACGACCACATCGCCCGCCCTTCGATCAGGGTCGCGATGATGGTTTCCAGCCGGTCGTCGGTGACCACCAGGTCGGCTGCGGCGCGGGCGGCCGGGGTGCCCCGTTGGCCGAGGGCGATGCCGACGTCGGCCAGCCGGATCGCCGGGGCGTCGTTGGCGCCGTCGCCGGTCATCGCCACGGTCCGCCCGCACTTCTGCAACGCCTGGATGATCCGCACCTTGTGGGCGGGGGTGCACCGGGCCACGACGTCGGTGTTGGCCAACCGCTCGGCGAGCGCGTCGTCGTCCAGTTGGTCGAGTTCAGCGGCGGTGACCACCCGCTGTTCGTCGTGCTCGCTGATGGTGGCGGCGATCGCCTCGGCGGTGGCCGGATGATCACCGGTGATCATGATGGTGTGCACACCGGCCTGCCGGATCCGGCGTACCGCCGGGGCGGCGCTCTCCCGCACACCGTCCGCGAGGGCCAGGAAGCCCACGAAGGTGAGCCCTCGAACGTCGGAGTCGGTCACCGTCGGGTCGTTCACCTGGCACTCCGCGACGGCCAGGATCCGGTTTCCCGCACCGGCCCGGTCGGCCAGCATCCGCTCCAGCTCGGCACGGCCGGCGTCGTCCAGCGGCTCCTGACGACCGTCCGTGCGTCGGGACGAACAGCGCGGCAGCACCGTCTCCGGAGCACCCTTGACGCTCAACAACAGGTGACCGTCGGTCTGTCCGATGCTCGCGTGGTAGCCGCGGGACGGCTCGAACGGCAGCCCCCCGGCAGCCCGCCACCCGGCGGCACCGGTCTGCTCCACCACACCGGCCTCCCCGGCGCCCCGCCGTACCGCCCGGTCGGTCTGCAACGCCAACTCCTCCGGATTCTTCGCGGCGGGAGTGGCCCGCAGCGCCGCGGCCAACGTCATCCGGAGTCGGTCGTCCAACCGGTCCACCGGGGCGTACCTGTCACCCACGCCGTCACCGACCCCGGCGAGCAGCAACTTGCCCTCGGTGAGGGTGCCGGTCTTGTCGAAACAGAGCACATCCACCCGGCCCAGCGCCTCGATCGTGCGCGGGTTGCGGACCAACGCGCCGTGCTCGGCCAGCCGCCGGGCCGCGGCCAGCTGCGCCGCGCTGACCAGGAACGGCAGCCCCTCCGGCACCGACGCCACGGCGAGGTTCGCGGCGGTCGCCGCCGTTTCGGCCAGGGGTACGCCTCGAAGCAGGCCAGCGCCGGCCACCGCCACCGCCGAGCCGGCCGCCAACGGGATGGCGGCGCTGGTCAACGCGCCGAGTCGTGCCTCCACCCCACTGGCCGGGGGTGCCTGCCGTACCAGGGCCAGGCTGCGCCCGGCCTCGGTGTCGTTGCCGGTCGCCACCACCACGGCGGTGCCGTGCCCGGCGGCGACGGTGGTGCCCTCGTAGAGCATCGAGTGTCGGTCGGCGATGGCGGCGGCCACCACCGGTCGGTTGGATTTGGCGACCGGCAACGACTCGCCGGTCAGCGACGACTCGTCGGCCTCCAGGCCCACCGACTCGAGCACCCGGCAGTCGGCGGGTACCGAGTCACCCGGTTCGAGGGTGATGACGTCCCCGAGGACCAGGTCTTCGGCGGCGAGAACCTGCTCGGCGCCGTCCCGGCGGGCCCGTGCGGTCACCGCCGACCGTGACAGCAGCTCCGCCAGCGACCGTTCCGTGTTGCGCTCGTGCACCGCCCCGATCAGGGCGGACCCACCGACCACGCTGCCCACCAGTGCGGCGTCGACAAGTGAGCCGAACGATGCGGAGAGCACCGCCCCGGCGGCCAGCACCGGCGTGAGCGGGTTGGACAACTCGTCCACGAAGGCGCGCAGCAGCCCACCGCTTCCGGGTGCGGCGCCGCCGTTGTCATCGGAGCCGTGGCGTCGGCGCTGCGCTTCGGTGCTGGCCAGGCCGTCCGGGGTGGAGCGCAGGTGGTCGAGGACGGTGCCGACGGGCATGAGGTGCCAGGCGGTTGCCACGGGTGCCGGAGTGTCCGACTGGTCGTGCAACCGGCGGGCCTGCCAGACCCCGTTGGCGAAGGCCAACCCGGCGGCGCCGTTGACCGCGACGAGCGCCCGATGTGGCAGCTGGGGCGGTGGGGCCGTGAACGCGCCCAGCGCCCCGAGGCCGGTGCCGGCCATGGCCAGCCGGATGTTCTGCTGGGCCGTTCGCCGGGCCACCCCGGTCGCCTCGATCACCAGCGCCACCACCCGCAGGTCGGCACCGACAAGCAGGTGCGCGCCCCACGGCGGCAACTCCTCCGGCGCGGCGAACCCGAGACCGCAGTCGGACGCGCCGAGTGCCTTCCGGTCCGCGGAAACCAGCATCACCACCGCGCCGTCGCGCTGCAACGCGCGTACCGACTCGGCCAACTGGTCCCCGCCGGGAAGCATCGCGTCGGCGAAGCCGTACCGCTGCTCGTCGCCGCCGGCGACGACCAGTCGCAGGCCCGCGTGTCGGGCGGCGGAGGGCAGGCCGTCGACGCCGGGCGCGGGTTCCGGCTCGACCCGCAACAGTGCGGCGAGCCGGTCGCCGTGGGCGAGGCCGAGGAGTTGGCCCCCGGCGGAGCGCAGCCGGGCCGCGTCGGGGATGTCGTCCGGGTCGTGCACGGACATCTGGTCCAGCGGCCCGAGCCGCCAGCCGTCCGCAGCGCGGGAACCGCTCGGGTCGTCCGGGTCGAACAACGCGAAGGCCCGCTCGGCCACCTGGTCGACGTCCGCGTCGGACGCCGGCGCCAGATCGGCCAGTATGCCCCGGTCCGAGCCGAGCACCGCGGCGTCGAGCACGAGTGTGTCGATCCGGTCCAGTTCGCGCAGCACACTGCGGTCCATCGCGATCACCCCGCGCCGGGCCAGCATCCGGCCGAGCTGGGCCGCGTACCCCTCGCGGCCGCTGCCGGGCGCCTTGGGTAGCGCGGACAGGCCCAGCGCGGCGGCCCGCTTCGGCCCGGCGAACGGCACTGCCGCCGCACCGGCGGCCGCGCCCGCGGCGAGCATGCGGTTGATGTACCGCTCGACCGGGCCGTCCGGCTTCGGCCGGGGGCGTTCGACCACCGGCCAGCGGGCGGTGGCGCGTTCCGCGTCGCCGGTCAGTCGCGGCTCGGCCCGCTCCCAGGCGGCGAGTTGGGCCCGCGCCTCACCCCACTGCACCACCCGCTGCGCGCCGTCCAGGACGATTCCCGTCCAACGGCCGGTCAGGCCCTGCACCACCGCCTCGGCCAGTGGAAACAGGATGTCGGCGCGGGGGTCGGAGCGCAGTCGTTTGCCGATGAACTCGTGCAGTTTCGGCTGGAGGTCCACTGCGGAGAGCAGGCCGGCCACCTCGCCGGGCAGCGGCGCGAACGGCAGGATCCGGGTGGCCGCCGAGATGGTCAGGCCCAGGGCGTCCGAGGCGAGCGCGCCGAGGGTTCGCGGGGTTCGCGGCCCCTCCTCCGGTGGGTGCGGCGGTGGGATCTCCGGATCGGGTTCGTGATCGCAGGTCCGCTCGACCCGGTCGATCGTGGCGATCAGGTCGCGCAACGTCGGCTCGGGGGTCTGGACGGCGACCACCACCCGGCCGGAGGGAGCGTTGACCCGGGCCCAGGCGACCCCGGGCAGCCGCTCCAGCGCACCCTCCACCTGACGGGCCAGCCGGTTCCCGCCGTCCTGGCAGACACCGTGCACCTCGATGTGGTGCCGGCCCGGTCGGGACCAGACCCGACGCCGCGCCAGCCCGGCCGTCCGGGCCAGCCGGGTCGCGGCCGAGCTGACCGTCCGGGACGCCTCGCCGACCAGGTGCGGCACGCCGAACGACGGCAGGATGCGGCCGGCAGCGCGACCCGCCGCCGTCATCGAGGCGTACGGCTGGACGGACGCCGGCCCGGCTCCCTGTTGCCGATGGTCCTGACCTTGCCCATGTCGTCCTCCCACCGCGCTTACGTCCGGCGGCCTGGCTTCCCGACCTGCCATCCGTTATGCCCCCTGAGCGGCGGAATTTTCCGTCGTCGCTGGCGCATGGACGTGGTGGGTCGTGGAATCCGACGACCTTCACCGGAGATGGGGAGGCCGGCATGAGCACGCTGACGCGACATCTCAACGGTTCGCGCGAGAACGTCCAGATGTACAACAGGCGGTTTCAACTGCCGATGCTGGGTGAGGTGGCGGTGCCGCCACCGGACAAGGTCGTCTACTACGCCGGGCTCGGGGTGCTCGCCGCGCTCCAGGTCATCGAGTGGCCGATCGCTGTGGTGATCACCGCTGGTCACCTGCTGGCAGACCAGCATTTTTCCGGCCTGGTACGCGGTCTGGGGGAGGCGCTGCAGGACGCCTGAACGAGAGCCGGGTCACCCGACGTTGACATGAATCCCGGTTGAGGTCGCATGCTCGGTCGATGCCGAGCACAACCGTCACCGCCGCACCCACCGCACCCGGACTCTTCGCGCCGCGGCTGCGCGCGATGACGGTGGGCAGCGTCGCGTTGATCTCACTCCTCGCGTTCGAGGCGTTGGCGGTCGGTACGGCGATGCCGACAGTAGCCCGCAGCCTGGACGGGCTGGCGCTCTACGGGATCGCGTTCGGTGGCCCGTTCGCCACAGGTGTGCTGGCGATGGTGGTCTCCGGCATCTGGTGCGACGCCCGGGGTCCTCGTGGGCCGATGTGGCACGGCGTCGCCTGGTTCGTGGTCGGTTTGCTGATCGCCGGGACCGCCCCCGTGATGAGTGTGCTGGTCGTCGGGCGGGTCGTGCAGGGTTTCGGCTCCGGTCTGCTCTCGGTGGCGCTCTACGTGATCGTCGGGCACGCGTACCCGCAGGAACTGCACCGGCGGATCTTCGCGGCGTTCGCGGCGGCGTGGGTCGTACCGTCGCTGGTCGGGCCGGCGGTCGCCGGCTTGATCGTGCAGTACCTGGGCTGGCGGTGGGTCTTCCTGGCGGTGCCGGCGGTGGCGGTGCCGGCGGTGCTGCTGATCCATCCCGGCCTGCGGTCGCTGGGCCGAAGTGCGGCAACGAGGCCGCCGGCGGGTGCGGCTGCGCGGATCGGTTGGGCGTGCGGGGCCGCGGTGAGTGCCGCACTGCTGCACATCGGGGGTCAGCAGCGCGGCGCCACCGCCCTGGTGCTTGTCGCGTTCGCAGTGGTCGGTCTGCTGGTCTGCGCCCCGCGCCTGCTGCCGGCCGGGTTTCTCCGGGCGGCGCGAGGCTTGCCCACCGTCGTGGGGCTGCGTGGCCTGGCGTCGGCGGCCTTCGTCGGCGCCGAGGTGGTCATCCCGCTGATGCTCTCCCGGGAACGGGGCCTCTCGCCGACCGCGGCCGGGCTGGTCCTCACGGTCGGCGCGCTGGCGTGGTCGGTGGGCTCCTGGTTGCAGGGCCGGATGCCGGTGCCGGCGTCGCGGGCCAGTCTTCCGCGCGTCGGGCTGAGCTGCATCACGCTGGGCACCGCGACTGTCGCGCTGGCCGTCCGGCCCGAGCTGCCGGTGGTCGTCGCCGTGGTCGGTTGGGCGATCGCCGGTCTGGGGATGGGCCTGCTCTATCCGTCGTTGTCGGTGCTCACCCTGGAGTTGTCCGCACCGGGTGAGCAGGGCCGCAACAGCTCGTCACTGCAACTGAGCGACTCCCTCTTCGCGGCGACAGTGCTCGCGCTGACCGGGGCCGTTTTGGCGTCGGGAAGTGCGCCAGGCCCGGCCAGCTACGCGACGACGCTCGTGGTGACCGCCGCACTGGCGCTGCTCGGGGCGCTGCTGGCCGGACGTGTCGTGGTGGGCGGGGGTGTGCGACCGACCGGGTGATCCCCGGATTCGGCCGCGTCCCACCTGCGTGTGCCGGAAGGATGACGGGCCATGAACTTCCTGACCATTCTGCCGCTCGCCGTGGTCATGGTCGCCGGTACGCAGCTGGTGGTGGCGGTCTTCCTGGCCTCGTCGGATCGGCCCTGGGCGGCGTCGCTGGGCTTCCTCGCGGGCGCGGGGCTGGTCGTGGCCGCCGGGGTGACGGTGGCGTGGTCGTTGACCCGGCTGGTGGGCGGAGTGGCCGCCGACGCCACCGCCGTCGCCGGGAAGGTCGATCGCGGCCCCGCCATCGACCTGGTGGTGCTGGCCCTGCTGGTGATCCTGGCCGTGCTGATCTGGGTACGCCGGAACCGCTCCGGACCGCCGCGCTGGCTGGGGAGCATCGAGCACGCCGGTCCGCCGCAGGCGCTGCGGCTGGGTGCGCTGCTCTTCGTGGCGACGCCCACCGACGACCTGACCATGGCCACCGTCGGGGCGAGTGTGGCCCGGCACGATCTGCCGTGGTGGCACCTGGTGCCGTTCGTGCTGCTCACCGTGCTCCTGCTCGCGCTGCCTCTGCTGGCGTTGCTGCTGCTGGGGAGCAGGGCGGCGCGGGTACTGACCCGGATGCGGGAATGGGCCGAGGGGCACGCCTGGATCGTCAACGAGATCGTGATCGCGTTCTTCGCGCTGCTGACCGTGTTGGACCTGATCCGGTCGGGGTGAACCGTTCTACGCCGTCGCGGGTTGTCGCGCCGACCGACACGTACGGGGGAACCGGCCGGAAATGAGAGCAACAACGGTTCACGTTCGTCTTACCGTGACGCCATGTTCGCTGTCGTCACCACTGTGATCCTCTACGTCTTCGGCTTCGTCTTCCTCTACGGCGTGATCCGGCTGGGTGTCCGGCACGCGTTCGAGGATCTGGAGCTGCAACGGGCCAAGGCCAAGCGCGAGGAGGAGTTGGCGGCTGCCCGCGACCGCTCCTTCATGCGCGACAACGCATTCCTCGCCGGCAGTTGAGCGCCGGATCGATCCGGCCCGGACCGGTGGCGTCACCGGGCGGGCGGGGAGCCGCCGGGCGGTTCAGCGGCGCGGATGCGAGGATCGCACCCGTGATGGGAACGCTGAAGACCGAACCGGCCCGTGCCCGCCTGGATCTGCTCGCCCCGCCGGTCGCGGAGGCCATCGCGCAGTGGCCTGCCGACGCTCCCGTGGACGTCAACGACGTGCTGGTCGCGCCGATCGACGCCGACCTCGCCGACACCGCGGCCTTCTGCGCGGCGTACGAGGTGGGGTTGGAGGTGTCGGCCAACTGTGTAGTGGTGGCGGGCAAGCGCGAAGGTGTGGTCCGCTACGCGGCCTGCATCGTCCTGGCCACGACTCGCGCCGACGTGAACGGGGTGGCCCGCCGGGCGCTGGACGTCCGCAAGGCGAGCTTCGCCCCGATGGCCGACGCTGTCGAGTTGACAGGCATGGAGTACGGCGGCATCACCCCGATCGGGTTGCCGGCCCAGTGGCCGATCCTGGTGGACGCGCGGGTCATCGCCACACCGCACGTGATCGTCGGGTCCGGCGTACGGCACAGCAAGATCGCGCTGCCCGGGCCGGCGTTGGGCGCGTTGCCGGGAGCGCAGGTGGTGGAAGGGCTGGCCAGGCCGGTCTGACCAGGCATCGGCATCGATGTTGTTGCACGTGAAACATCGTGATCATCGATGCCGGACGCCCGGCGGTTGGTGACTCAGTGTGAGTGGGCGGCGGATTCGCGCTGCTCGACCTCGGCGAGTGCGGCGAGCAACGTCTGCACGTCCTGCGCGCCGGAGACCGCGTACTTCCCGGCCAGGACGAAGGTCGGCACGCTGGTGATGCCCAGGTCCCGGGCGGCGGCCAGGCTGGCGGCGACCTCGGCGACACGCTCGTCGGAGTCGAGGAACCGGCGCGCGTCGGCCGCGTCCAGGCCGATCTCGCCGGCCAGGGCGGCCAGCGCCTCCCGTGACCCGACGTCGACCCCGTGGTTGAAGTGCGCCCGGTAGAGCGCCTCCACCATCTCGGCCGCCCTACCCTGGTCGGTCGCCCAGGACACCAACCGGTGCGCCTCGAAGGTGTTGGCGATCACCGCGTGGTCGTAGTCGAGTCGCAGCCCGTCGGCCGCCGCGACCTGGATCACGTGGTCGACCATCTGCCGGGCGCGCTCCGGGCCGCCGAACTTGCCGGCCAGCGCCTCCACCAACGGACGGGGCTCCGGCACCGGCGAAGGATCGAGCTGGAACGGTCGGTAGCGCACCGTCACCTCGCCCTCGTAGCTGGCGAGGGCCTCATCCAGGCGGCGCTTGCCGATGTAGCACCACGGGCAGATGACGTCCGCGTAGATCTCGATCTCCATGATCGGTGCCAACCTCGTGGTCAGCCGAGTTGTTCCCGGATCTGCCGCTTGAGGCGGCCCAGGATCGCCGTGCCGCCGCGGATCCGCAGCGGGCTGATCGCCTGCGCCAGCCCCATCCGCTGGTAGAGGTCGTCCGGCACGGCCAGCACCTGCTCGGCGCTCGCGCCCGCCAGTCCTTCGGCGAGGATCCCGGCGAACGCCCGGGTGGTGGGCGCCTCCGGCGGGCAGTCGAAGAGCGTCTCCACCGTGCCTTCCGGAGTCACCCGGGCGCGCAGGAAGAACACCGTCTGACACTCGGGCACCTGCTCCATGCCCTCGCGCTCCGCAGCGCCCTCCGGCAGCGCCGGGATGACGTCCGCGTACTCCAGGAGCATCTCCAGCACCAGGTCGCGCGGCGCGTCCGCGAACTCGTCGACGATCTCGGCCAGTCGGGCCGGCATGTCAGCCATGCGTCGAGGCTACCGCCGTCGTGCGGGGGCCCCGGTCACACGGTGGGTGACTGCTCGCTGATCTCGCTGAGCGCGCTGGTGGGGTCGAGCTGCATGGCCAGGTCGCCGAGCGAGACGATCCCGACCAACTTGCGGTCACTGTCACAGACCAGCACGCGTCGGATGCCCCGATCCCGCATCAGCGCCGCCGCCTCACCCGCAGTGCAGTGCTGTTCGATCATGACGACCTCGCGGGTGACGATCGAGCCGATGGTGGTGGCCGCAGGGGAGCTGTTCTCCGCCACGGCCCGCACCACGATGTCCCGATCGGTGAGCATGCCGGCGAGGGTGGCGCCGTCGGTGACCACCACATCACCGATGTCGGCCTCCTTCATCACCCTGGCCGCCTCGTCCAGGGTGGTCTCGGCCGGCAGGTAGACCACCTGCTTGGTCATCACGTCACTGACCCGGTAACCGGTCATGAGAGCCTCCGAAGACGTTTCCACCCGATCCGACTGCACTACCCAGTGACGCGGCAGCTACACCAGGCTCGCACGAACCTGGCGCACCTCGTGGACGAGTCGATCCACCAGACCGTCCAGCGGCAGCTCCGCGCGCCCGTCACCGGCCCGCTCGCGCAGCTCGACGTACCCCTCGGCGAGTCGGCGGCCGACCACGACGGCCCGGGGGATGCCGATCAGCTCGGCGTCGGTGAACTTGACCCCGGCCGAGACGTGCGTGCGGTCGTCGACGAGCACCCGCAGACCGGCGGCGGCGAGGCGCCCGCCGAGCTCCAGCGCCGCGTCGAGCTGCGGGCCCTTGCCCGCAACCACCAGGTGTACGTCACACGGCGCGATCGCCGCCGGCCAGACCAGACCCCGGTCGTCGTGGTGCTGCTCCGCGACGGCCGCCACCGCCCGGGAGACCCCGATGCCGTAGCAGCCCATGGTCGGCCGGACCGGCTTGCCGGCCGGCCCGAGCACGTCGACCGCGAAGGCGTCGGTGAATCGACGGCCGAGCTGGAAGATGTGCCCGATCTCGATGCCCCGCCGGATGGTCAGCTCACCCGACTCGCAGTCCGGGCACGGGTCGCCGGCGCGGACGTCGGCCGCCTCGATGGTGCCGTCGGCTGTGAAGTCCCGTCCGCACACCACGTCGGTCGCGTGTCGGCCCGGCTCGTTCGCCCCGGTCAGCCACGCCGACCCGGTCACCACCCGAGGATCGACCAGGTAACGGATGCCCAGCTTGTCGAGCAGTTGCGGTCCGATGTAGCCGCGTACCAGCTCCGGATGGTCGGCCCACTCGTCGAAGACCGTCACCTGCGCGGGGTGCAGCGCGGCACCGACCCGCTTCAGGTCGACCTCCCGGTCACCGGGCAGCCCGATCACCAGTGGCTCGGCCCGGTCGGCGCCCGGCTGACGGACGGACAGCACGACGTTCTTCAGGGTGTCGGCGGCGGTCCAGCCGTTCCGACCGCCCAACCGGCGGGCGTTGGCCAACTCCACAAGGCTCGCGATCGTCGGGGTCTCCGGAGTGTCGTGCACCTCGACGGCCGGCTTCGTGCTCGGGTCACCGGCGCTCGGCGCACGGGTGGCCACCGCCTCGGTGTTCGCCGCGTAGTCGCAGGACGTGCAGCCGACGAAGGTGTCCTCACCGACCGGCGTAGCCGCCAGGAACTCCTCCGACGCGGAGCCGCCCATCGCGCCGGACATCGCGTGCACCACCGCGTAGTCCAGACCCAACCGGTCGAAGATCCGCTGGTACGCGGCACGATGTCGCCCGTACGCGTCCCGCAGCCCCGCCTCGTCCAGATCGAAGGAGTACGCGTCCTTCATCAGGAACTCCCGGCCGCGCAGCAGCCCGGCACGCGGCCGCGCCTCGTCGCGGAACTTCGTCTGCACCTGGAACAGCGTCACCGGGAAGTCCCGGTACGAGGTGAACAGGTCCTTGACCAGCAGCGCCGCCATCTCCTCATGGGTGGGCGCCAACAGGTGCTCGGCCCCGCGCCGGTCAGCGAGGGTGAAGATGTCGTCGCCGTACTCCGTCCACCGACCGCTCGTGCGGTACGGCTCGGCGGGCAGCAGCGCCGGGAAGTGCACCTCCTGGTCGCCGATCGCGATCAGCTCGGCGCGTACGACCTCGGTGATCCGATCCAGCACCAGCTTGCCCAGCGGCAGCCAGGTGTAGCCGCCCGGTGCGGCACGACGGATGTAGCCGGCGCGCAGCAGCAGCCGGTGGCTCGGCACCTCCGCGTCGGCCGGATCCTCGCGCAGGGTCCGCAGCAACAGGGTCGACATGCGTAGCAGCATCCGCGCAGCCTAGAGCGGGCGCGCCCGGCCCGGCGATCCAATTCGTCCCGAGGCGGGGGTCACTGTCGGAAGTTGGCGTCCTGGGCGGCAACCACCGGAGACCAGCGCGACGTCTGCAAGGGCATCAACTTCACCGCACCATGACCCGAAGGAGCGCCCGCAGCGTGTCCATGGATGGTCGCTTCGTGGCGGTGGGTTGGAAGGGGACCGACCCGTCTCGGCACGACGACAGCCACGCGGAGCCGTGTCCAGGCTCCGCCCGGTCGTCGCTCAATGACCTGTGACACGTCGGCGGATCGGGGCACCACGCGCTGCCTCTCCGGTGACAGACTGGTCGCCGCAGGCAACGAAGGCGTGAGGGAGGCGCGGGTGCGCTGGCGCAGTTTTGTCGCGGTCGGGGACAGCTTCACCGAGGGTATGGACGACGCGTACCCGGACGGCACTTTCCGGGGTTGGGCGGACCTGGTGGCGACCCGGCTCGCCGCCGACGCGGGGCCCGACTTCCGGTACGCCAACCTGGCGATCCGGGGCCGGCTCTTCCCCAGCGTGGTCGCCGAGCAGGTGCCCTCCGCCGTGGCGATGAAGCCGGATCTGATCAGCTTCGCTGCCGGTGGCAACGACGTGCTGCGGCGCACCTTCGACCCGGACACGCTTGTCGCCCGCTTCGACGAGGTGGTCCGGCAACTGCGCTCGGGCGGCGCGGATGTGCTCCTCTTCCGGTTCGCGGACGTGATGGCCCGACTGCCCGGCCAGCGCCTCGTCGCTCCCCGGGTGCAGTTGCTCAACCAGGCGGTCGGTGAGACCGCCGAGCGGCACGGCGCGATCATGGTCGACTTGTACGCCGACGACGCGTTCCTCAATCCGATGCTCTGGAGCACCGACCGGTTGCACCTCTCCCCGGCCGGCCACCGGCGGGTCGCCGGGCAGGTGTTGAACGCCCTCGGGGTTGGCTGCGACGAGGAGTGGCTGATGGTTCCGCCGCACCCGGCGCCGTCGCCGTGGCTGGCCGCCCGCGCTTCCGACCTGCGGTGGGCCGGTCGGTACCTCGCCCCCTGGGTGAAGCGGCGGCTGACCGGTCGGTCGTCCGGCGACACGGTGACGGCGAAGCGCCCGCAACTCGGGCCGCTCGTCGGCTGAGGGTGCTCACCCTGCACACCGCGGCGCTGCTACGCCGCGACCGGGATGGCGAGCCGGTGTCTGAGCACGCCGTGCTGGTCAGTGGCGACCGGGTCGAGGCCGTCGGGCCGCTGGCCGAGCTGAGTTCGGCGTACGCCGGTGCGCGGGTTCGCCGCTGGCCGGGCACGCTGGGGCCGGGTCTGCTGCACGACAGTCCGCTGCCGCCCGCGCCGACCCCGCGTGAGCGGGTGCACGCGCTGCTGCGTACCGGGGTGACGGCGGTGCTTGTGGAACACCTGGCCGACCCGGCGCTGCGGGCCGCAGCCGAGCGGAGCGACATGCTGGTGCTGGCCACCGCCGTGGCACCCACGCTGCGTCCGGGCGGGCGGGCCGACCTCGCGGTGCACGGCGTCGACGGCACCTGCCTGGTGACGGTGGTCGCCGGTCGGATCGTCCACCGCCGCGCCTGAACTGGACCGGCTTTCTCCACTGTGGAGCGCGCCGGTCGAATCGGGGTCGCCCGATGTCCGCCGTCCTCGGTAGCATCCGCTGCCCCCGCTGATCGGAAGGCGGGGACATCGGGGAAAGGTGGATGGGGATGAGCCTCATACCTGGCACGACGACATCCGCAGGACCGGTCCGGGCACTGCTGGCCATGGGGCTCTCCGTTGCGGTCGCCGCCGGGACGCTCGCGCTCACGGCCGCGCCTGCCGCGGCGAACGACGCGCTCTCCGTCGGCGACAACCAGCCGCCGGGTGTGCCGACCGAGCTGCAAACCTCCGGCGAGCCGTGCACGACGGCCGAGCCGTACCAGTTGTGGCAGAACGACGACCTGGCGCTCTCCGCCATCCTGCACGACCCGGATGTCGACGTGAACGGTGGCACCGATCGGTTGACCGCCACCTTCGCGCTCTGGCCGGTCGACGAGCCGACGGCTCGTATCGAGCGGTTCGGGTTCAACGGCCGGGAAGGCGATCGGGAGAGCATCCTCTTCGAACGGGAAACGCTCACCCACGACCGGGTGTACGCGTGGCAGGTCCGGGCGACGGACAGCCAGGCGACCGGCGAGTGGAGTGGCCTCTGCTATCTCCGGACCGACTTCCAGGGCCCGGAGGTCGCGCCGGTCGTCACCTCCACGGACTTCCCGGTCGACGGCTGGCACCCGGCGCTGCCGGGGCAGTTCACCTTCGACGCGGCGGCGACACCGGACGCGGTCGGCTTCCGGTATGAGCTGCTCGGCAGCGACGGCGTCCACACGGTCCCGGTGGACCGGCCCGGTGGCTCGGCCACTGTCACGCTCCACCCGGATGAGGGGCCCAACACCCTCGTGGTCTGGAGCCTGGACGCGGCCGGAAACGGGTCGCCCGAGGCGCGGTACGAATTCCGGGCCAGCGACGTCGCGCCGATCGTCACTGGCAGACTCACCGAGGTCGGCGTGCCGACCACGTTCACCGTGCAGGCGCAGATGCCACTGGTGGTCAGCTACCGGTTCCAGTTGGACGGCGACCCCGAGCAGATGGTGGAGGCCGCAGCCGACGGCACCGCCACGCTGACCGTCACCGCCACCCGGGGTGGCAGCCGGACGCTCTCCGTGACCAGCGTGACCGCCGACGGCGTGACCGCCACCACGACGAGCACCTTCGCGCTGTCCACCACCCCGAAGATCAGCGCGACGGTCTATCGGCAGGGCGGCACCAGTGGGGGGCCGGGCGTGCCCGGTGTCTTCACCTTCACCCCACGCCAGCCCGACGTGGTCAGCTACCGCTACAGCTTCAACACGGTGACCAGCACCGTGGCCGCCGCGGCCGACGGCACCGCGTCGGTGACCTGGGTGCCGACGAAGGCCGGGCTCACCATGCTCACCGTCTGGAGCATCGACCGGAACGGCACCCAGTCGGCTTCGGCGTCCTTCATCTTCTTCGTCGGCAACCCGCCGCCGAGCAACCCGGCGCAGGCCGGCGACCAGTAGACCGCCGATCGGCCGGCCGGCCCACCATCCCGTGCGGGTGGTGGGCCGGTCCCGTTACAGCGGTCGTGGAGGGCGATCCGGCGTACCTTGGGGATCATGTCTGTGCCGAACGATCCCGATCCCCGCCTCCAGTCGTACGCGGACCCGCAGCGGCTGGTCACCACCGAGTGGCTGGCCGAGCATCTGGGCGACGAGGGTCTCGTCGTCGTCGAGTCCGACGAGGATGTGCTGCTCTACGAATCCGGTCACATTCCAGGTGCCGTCAAGGTCGACTGGCACCTGGAGCTGAACGATCAGGTGACCCGGGACTACCTGGACGCCGAGAGCTTCGCCGAGCTGTGTGCCGCGAAGGGCATCGGCCGGGGCGACACCGTCGTCTTCTACGGCGACAACTTCAACTGGTGGGCCGCGTACGCCCTCTGGGTCTTCTCGCTCTTTGGCCACGCCGACGTGCGACTGCTCGACGGTGGCCGGCAGAAGTGGATCGCCGAGGGACGCGAGGTGACCCGCGACAAGCCAGCTCGCCCGCGCGCCGACTATCCGGTGCCGCTACGTGACGACGCGCCGCTGCGTGCCTTCCGTGAGCAGGTCATGGCGCACATCGCCTCCGGCCGGCCACTTGTCGACGTCCGGTCGGCGGGTGAGTACACCGGCGAGATGCTGCACATGCCGGACTACCCGCAGGAGGGCGCGCTGCGCGGTGGGCACATCCCGGGCGCGGTCAGCAAGCCGTGGAAGTCCGCCGCCAACGAGGACGGCACGTTCAAGTCCGCCGACGAGCTGAAGGCGATCTACGCCGACCAGCTCGGGCTGAGCCCCGACGACGACGTGATCGCGTACTGCCGGATCGGCGAGCGGTCCAGCCACACCTGGTTCGTGCTGCGGCACCTGCTGGGCTACCCGCAGGTGCGCAACTACGACGGCTCGTGGACCGAGTGGGGCAACCTGGTCCGGGCACCCGTCGTCAAGGGCGACCAGCCCGGCGGCCTGGCCGTCTGACTGACCCGCCGGCCTCGCCGTTTGACCTTCGGGTCAAGCGGCGACGCCGCCGCGGTGGTCAGCCCGCGAGTGCGATCACGCCGCGCAGGTCGCGGACGATGCCGGTGATCTCGCCGGTCTCCGGGTGCCAGCGCGCCAGGGCGGCCGGTTCCAGCCGAAGCAGCACCGCGCCCTTGTTGTCCCAGCCCAGCACCTCGCAGCAGCCCTTGCCGCGCTCCCGTCCCAGGTCGAGCAGGTGGAGCACCGCCCCGGTCCGCGCGTCCAGCACGGCGGCAGCCTCGGCACCGTCGATCTCGTTGTTGGTGATCCAGGCTGCCCGCGCCAGGCGCTCGCCGTGCAGCCAGCCCCGGCCGTAGAACTCGTTGACCTGGTAGGGCGAGGGCAGCGCCGAGGCGTTGACCAGCTGTTCGGAGCGGAGCTCGCCCTCCCGGGCGGTCCTGCTGCGCAGCGTCAGGCTGGTCCGCTCCCCGTACACGTCGATCAACGGGGCCTCGCGGCCGGCGGCCGGGTCGGGTGCGATCAACTCCCAGGTCGACACGTCGATCGTGCTGGCCACCCCGGTGACCCGGTCCACCGCGTACGTCCGGTCGTCGCCCCCGACCAGCACCCGGTCGTGCGCCCACACCACCAACTCCAGGTAGCCGTCGAGCGGTATCCGGCGGACGGCCGCCGTGGTGAGGTCGATCATGATCAGCTCTTTGGTCTGCGCGAACGCGGCCGACCGGCCGTCCGGCGACAGCATCCCCGGCTTCAGCGCGGGCGCCTCGTTGCCGCTCGCGTCCCGGGTCGGGGCCAGCGTCACCACGTCGAGGCTGCGCACCACGCCGTCGTTGCCGAGCACCCGGACCGGGCCGTCGGCGTGATACTCCTCGTCCACCGGCTGGAACAGTGCCAGTGCCTGCTCGACCGGTCGCTCGGAGAGCGGCACGGTCGCCGGGTCAACGAGCTTGGCCAACGGATCGGGCGGGTAGGTCAGCTCGGCGGGCGCTTTCTGCACCGGACCCGCGTGGGAGGGGTCGACGGTCGGGGTGACCGTGGGGCCGACCGGAGGCGCCGGCGCCGGGTCGGTGGGCGGTCGCAGCGCCGCCACCGTGCCGCCACCGACCAGCACCACGGCCAGGGCGACCACTGCGACGGCCCGCCGGGTGCGCCGGGTACGCCGAGCCCGCTCCCACCCGGTGGCGGCCGGCTGGCTGGGCAGCACGTCCTCGACGCTGAGGGTCAGCAGTTGGCGCAATTCCTGCTCGTTCACGGGTTCACCTCCAGACCGCTGGCCAGATCGGCCGAGCCCCGGCTCGGTCGGGCATCGCGGGCGAGGTCCGGGGCGACCTCGCGGAGTCGGCGCAGCGCCGCATGACACTGGCTCTTCACGGTGCCGACGGTCACCCCGAGCGCCTCGGCGGTGGCGACCTCGGTCAGGTCCTCGTAGTAGCGCAACACCAGCACGGCCCGCTGCCGTGGTGGCAGCAGGCCCAGCGCGTCGTGCATCGTCAGCCGTAGGGCGCCGTCACGGTCGTGGGTCACCTGGTCCGGCGGGGCGGCGCTGAGCCATTCCCGCCGTCGGCGACGCCACCAGGACACCGAGTCGCGGTAGAGGATGGCCCGCACGTACGCGGAGGGGTCGCCGTTGCGGACCGAGGACCAGCGCAGCGCCAGCTTCAGCAGCGCGTCCTGGAGGAGGTCTTCGGCCTGATGCTGGTTGCCGCAGATCAGGTAGGCGGCGCGGAGCAGCCGGTGTTGGTGGTTCTCCACGAAGGCGAGGTAGCCGTCGCGTCCGTCGTCCCTCGTCGGCGCCATCCGCCCCCCTCCCGGCCGTCGCGCTGTACGCGTCATCTGGCAGACGCACGGGGGGTGGGAAAAGGTTGGGTCGGCTGTCAGATGACGGTGGAGCTGTGGGGCTCGTGGTGGCGTTCGGCACCGCCCTGGCGGACATGCTCGACCGTGGACCACCAGGCGGCGAGGGTGACCAGCGCGAACGTCCCCGCCGCCGCGGCCGCCACCGGCGCGGTGCCGTACGACGCGGCGGCCAGCCCGGCGAGCGCCGCCCCGAGCGGTGCGGTGAGCAGACCGACCATCCGCTGGGCCGCACCGACCCGACCGAGCAGTTCGCTCGGCACCTGCCGCTGCCCGTACGACGCCCACAGGCTGTTCCACACCACGGTGCCGGCGGCGAAGACGGCCAGCGCGATCCCGCCCGGCACCGGATGCCGAGCCAGCGCGAAGCCGGTCAGCGCCACGGTTTCCACGGCCAGCACCGCGCGCAGCGCCGGCACCGTGCCGAGCCAGGCGGCGAGCCGAGCCGCTCCGAGGGCCCCCGCCACGCCCCCGACGATGGCGGCGGCGGCGAACAGCCCGTACCCGGCCGGCGGCACCCGCAACACGTCCAGCGCGTAGAGCACCAGCACCGCCATGATTCCGCTGATCGCCAGGTTGCTCGCGGCGGTGAGCACTGTGACCCTCCACAGGGTCCGGTGCGCACGCAGCCAGCGCAGCCCCTCGACGATCTCGCTCCACACCGAGCCGCGCCGCCGTGCCGTCCCCGGGCCCAGCACGGGAGGTGGACCGAGGGCCAGCACGAGCAGGGCCGCCGCCGCGAAGGTGACGGCGTCGAGGGCGAACGGAAGAGCCGGGGCGACTGCGAACAGGACACCGGCGGCGGGCGCCCCGAGGAAGCCACCGGCCACCGCTGACCCCGCCTGGAGCCGACCGTTCGCCCGGGGTAGCGCGTCCGGCGGCACCAACGAGGGCAGCAGCGCGAACGAGGCGGAGTCGAAGAGGGTGCCCAACGCGGCAAGCAGAAACGCCACCACCAGCAGCACCAGGACGCTGAGCCGGTTGAGCGCGACCACCACGGCCAGCGCCGCCACCACGGCAGCGCGTACCCCGTCGACCACTGCCATCGTCCGCCGACGGTCCCAGCGGTCCGCGTACACGCCGCCGAGCAGGCCGAACAGCAGTGGCGGCAACTGCGCGGCCACGGTGACCGCCGCGATGACCCGGGGGTCGCGGGTCACGGTCGCGGCCAACAGGGCCAGAGCCGGGGTACGCAGGGCGTCCCCGAACCGGGACGAGACGGCGGCGGACCACAGGAGCCGGAAGTCCCGGCCCAGTGCGGAGGAAGTCATGCCGGCGACCGTGCCGGTTCGACCGGGTCGAGGGTCAAGCCGCCCGGTAAAGGGGACCGCACCTGTCGGTGATCATGGGTACGGTGGGCGCCGGCATCGGGACCGGGGAGAAATCAGGCGTGGACCACACTTTCCAGGTCGACCTACGTGGCGTGGTTGACCTGCTCAGTCATCACCTCTACGGCAGCCCGCGGGTCTACGTCCGCGAGCTGCTCCAGAACGCGGTGGACGCGATCACCGCCCGGCGTAGGGACGAGCCGGACGCGCCGGCGCTGGTCCGCATCGAACCGCCGGACAGCACCGGCGACGGCACGCTGCGGGTGCACGACACCGGCATCGGTCTGACCGAGGCGCAGGTGCACGAGCTGTTGGCCACCATCGGCCGCAGCTCGAAGCGCGACGAGTTGGGCTTCTCCCGGCACGAGTTCCTCGGCCAGTTCGGCATCGGCCTGCTCTCCTGCTTCCTGGTGGCCGACGAGATCCAGGTGCTCACCCGGCACGGCGACAACCCCACGGTGCGCTGGACCGGGTACGCCGACGGTCGCTACGCGGTGACGGTGGCCCCGCCGGAGGCCGCCCGCGCCGAGCCGGGCACCACTGTCACGCTGGTGCCCCGCCGCGACGCGGACCAGTGGTTCACCACCCCGACAGTCACCGACCTGGCCCGGCTCTTCGGCGCGCTGCTGCCGGTCACCGTCCGCGTCGGCGACGTCGTCACCACCACCGGGGAACCGCCGTGGCCGACCACGCCGGGTGCGCCGCTGGACCGCGCGGCACTGATCCGGTACGCCCGGGAGACGCTCGGCGTGGACCCGTTCGACGTCCTGCCGCTCTCCGTGCCGGAGGCCGGGCTGACCGGCGTCGCCGTCATCCTGCCGACCCCGGTGAACCCGGCGGCCCGCGCCGGGCACCGCGTCTACCTCAAGCGGATGTTGCTCACCGAGAACGCCGACGGGCTGCTGCCGGAGTGGGCGTTCTTCGCGCACTGCGTGGTGGACGCGACCGAGCTGCGCCCGACCGCCAGCCGGGAGGCACTGTATGAGGACACCTTGCTGACGGCGACCCGGGAGGCGCTCGGTGACCAGGTGCGCGGCTGGTTGGTCCGGCTGGCGCGGCACGACCCGCACCGGCTGGCCGAGTTCCTCCAGGTGCACCACCTCGGCGTGAAGGCCCTGGCGCTGCACGACGACGAGATGCTCCGGCTGGTCGACAGGTGGTGGCCCATGGACACCAACGTCGGCACGCTCACCCTCGCCGAGTTCCGCGAACGCTACGGCGTGGTCCGCTACGCGGCGAGCCTCGACGAGTTCCGTCAGCTCGCCGCGGTGGCCGCCGCGCAGGACCTGGCGGTGGTCAACGCCGGCTACACGTACGACAGCGAGCTGATCGAGCGGCTGCCGGTGGTGGACCGCTCGGTGCTGATCGAGCGGCTGGAGCCGAGCGACCTCACCACCCGGTTCGACGCGCTCGACCCGCCTGTGGAGTTGGCGTTGCGACAGTTCCTCGCGGCGGCGCAGCGGGCCGTCGAGCGGTCCGGCTGTGAGGTGGTCATTCGGGCGTACGACCCGGTCTCGCTGCCCGCGCTGTACCTGGTCAGCCGGTCGGCCGCGTTCAACGACCAGCTCGCGGCCAGCCGGGACCGGGCCGACGAGCTGTGGGGCGGGGTGCTCGACGCGCTCGCCGCCACCGCCCCGCCGGACCGTCCGCAGTTGGTGCTCAACCACCGCAACCCGCTGGTACGACGGGTGACCATGCTGAGCGACCCGGAGCTTGTCGGTCTCGCCATCGAGGCGCTGTACGGGCAGGCGCTGCTGCTCGGCCACCATCCGATCCGCGCGGCCGACGCCGCGCTGCTGAACGATTCCTTCCTCGGCCTGCTCGGCCGGGCTGTTCCGGGACGGGAGTGAGCATGAGCGACGAGGATCTGTGGCGGGTGCTGCACGGCATCGCCGACATGCCGTACGGGGCGGGGCAGATCGCCGCGCTGGAGCAACTGTTGCGTCGGGTGGACGCCGCCGACGACAGGCACCTCGCGTTCGTCACCCGGATGCAGGCCACCACCGGCTACATCTACGGCGGCGAGCCGGCGAAGTCCTTCGTGACCTTCTCCTGGTGCCTGTCCGAGTTCGACCGGGACCCGCAGCCCTACCACCAGCGCCACCTGCACCAGTTGCTGTGGCACTTCAAGTACATGGTTTCCGGTCTGCTGAAGTTCCCGGAGGTGCCACTGGACCGCACGTACGCGGTGCTGGACGACATGGAGCGGCGCTATCGGGCTGGCGGGCACAGCCTGCAGGCCGTGCACAAGCACCGGTTCCGGGTCGCCGAGCACGTGGGCGACGTCGAGGCCGCCGCGCACTGGTACCGGCTCTGGCAGACCACCCCGCGCGACGAACTGTCCGACTGCGCCGGCTGTGATCCGACGAGCCAGGTGGGCTACCTCGCCGACACCGGGCGGGACGCCGAGGCGGTGGCGCTGGCCGAGCCGGTGCTCGCCGGTCGGCTGAGCTGCACCGAGCAGCCGCAGGCGATCCTCACCGCGCTGCTCGTGCCGTACCTGCGCACCGGGCGCGGCGAGGAGGCGCGGGACGCGCACCGGGAGGCGTACCGCCGGCTGCGCGGCAACCTCGCCGACCTGTGGGACATCGCGGACCACATCGAGTTCTGCACGCTGACCGGCAACGAGGCGCGGGCGGTCGAGCTGGTCGAGCGGCACCTGGACTGGCTGGACCGGCCGCCGTCGCCGGCCGCCGCCATGCATTTCGCGGCGGTGGCCGCCGCCGCGCTGCGCCAGGCCGGCCCGTCGACCGTGTACCGCCGGGCTGCCGAGGGTCGGCCGGCCGCCGAGGTGTCGGCGGCGTCGTTGGCGGACGAGCTGGCCGAGACCGCTGGCGGTCTGGCCGCCCGCTTCGACGCCCGTAACGGCACCACCCACCAGTCCGAGTGGATCGCCCGCCGGTTGGCCGTGCGGGCGAGCGGGGAACATGTGCCGCTGTCGGCGAGTGTCCGCCGCCGGCCGAACCGCCCGACCCGTCCGGTCGGGGACGAGCCGATCGTCGGGCAGGGCGCGTCGACGTCGTCCGCCGACCGGGCCGAGCGAGCGCGACCCGGCAAGGGTGAACGACCTGCCGTGACCCTGCCCGCCGACGCCGGCCCGGACGATCTGCTGGACCTCGCGGAGGAGAGCTGGGGCCGACACGACCGGGTCGCCTTCCGGGCGGCGCTTGCCGCCTTCGACGACCGGTTCGGCTCCGCCGAGCTGCCCGCCCGTACGTCCGCGCACCGGCTGGCGCTGCGGGCATCGGAGCGCGGCGACGAGGACGACATCGAGGGTGCGATCAAGCTGAATCGGGCGGCGCTGGAGCGGTACCGGGAAGCGGGCGAGGAGGTGCCCGCCCAGACGGTCGCCGGGCGGCTCGGTGTGCTGTTGACCAAGTCCGAGGACGACGGCGAGGAAGGGCTGCTGTTGGTCCGGGAGGCGGCCGAGGTCCTGGACCGGCTCGGCGACGCCCGGCAGCGGGCGGCCGGCCACGACCGGGTGGCGTTGGCGTTGCTGCACCGCGAGCGTTGGGCGGACGCGCTCGCCGTGCTCGACCGGGTACCGGCCGACGCGGGCGGCGACCGGCACCTGGCGGCCCGGATCGCGCTGCACCGGGCGCACCTGCTGGAGCAGTCGGACCGCGTCGACGAGGCCCGCGCCGCCGTCGACGAGGCCCGCCGGATCGGCCGGGAGTTGGGCGTCGGCGAGGTGGTCACGGGTGCCTGCCTGGCGTACGCGCGGCTGGTCGACGATCCGGCGGACGCCGTGGCCGCCTGCGACGAGGCGTTGGAGTCGGCGCCGCCGGAGGCGGAGCTGCCGGTCCGGGTCACCCGCGCCCGGGCGTTGCTGTCGGCCGGCCGGGCCGTCGACGCGGTGGACGACTTCGTCGAGGCGGTGACGCTGTGCGTGGAGCGGGGTGCCGAGGGGGACGCGTTCCTGCGGTGGGAGCTGGCCAACGCGTACCGGATGGTGGGCCGGCTCGCCGAGGCCGCCGAGGTCGCCGAGGAGGCCGTGCTCGGTCTGGATCGGCTGGGCGCCCAGGCGGAGGCCGACCGCTGCCGGCACCTGCTGGCCGGGGTCTACGCCGGGCTTGGTGAAATCGACCCGGCGTTGGCCCTGCTGGAGCAGTTGGCCAGCAATCTGGATGGACCGGACAACCTTCCGCACCGGGCGCAGGTGCTGGAGGAGGCCGGCGGGATCCTCTACGACGCCGATCGGGACGCGGCTGCGGGCGAGCGGTTCGCGGCTGCGGCTGAGGCGTACCGGCTCGGTGACCTGCCGCTGGACGAGCTGCGCGTGCGCCGGCGGGAGACGTACGCCTGGTTCTGGGCCGACGACCGGGACGCGGCGTTGCGTGCCGTCGAGGTGGTGGACGGGTTGGCGGCGAAGCTGGCCGGGCAGGCTGAGCCGCCGGTGCTGTACGAGCTGGCCCTGGCGGCCGAGGCCGGGGCGCGGGTGCTCACCGGGGAGGACCGACTGGACGAGGCGTTGGGCCGGCTCACCGGGGTGCCGGACCGGTTGCGGTCGATCGAGGCGTTCGGTGAGGCCGCCCAGGTGGAAGCCCTCATCGGTGAGCTGCTGCTGCGCCTGGAACGGCCGGCCGAGGCGGAGCCGCTGCTGCGTCGCGTACTCGGTGGGCTGCCGGCCGCCTCGCGGCAGGTCCGCCAGACGGCCTGGCTGTTGGCTCGGGTGCTGGATCTGCTCGATCGGCCCGCGGAGGCTGCCGCTCTGCGCGCGGAGCACGACCTGGACGAGGACGACTGAATCGTGCTGGCCGCCCCTGGCCATTCAGGGGCGGCCCGGCCCGGGGTGGGCGGAACTGACCGGCAACCATCGGGGGCTCCTTGCGGTCTAGGCTTGCCCGGTGACGGTGGAGCAGCAGGCACGGGGTGCGGCGGGTGCGGGCCGGCGCAGGTCCCGCAAGGACGAGATCCTGGAGATCGCGGTAGGTCTGTTCGCGGCGCGCGGCTATCACGGCGTGTCGATGGACGACATCGGCGCGGCCGCTGGAGTCACCGGTCCGGCGCTCTACCACCACTTCGCCGGCAAGGAGGCCATGCTGGCCGCCGCGCTGATTCCGGTCAGTGAGGGGCTGTTGGCCGGTGGGCGGGAACGCGCCGCCGGGCGCTCGGACGACCCGCGCGGCGTACTGGAGTCGCTGATCGACTACCACGTCGAGTTCGCGCTGGCCAACCCGGCGGTGATCGCGTTGCACCTGCACGAGTTGGATCGCCTGCCCGAGGAGCCGCGGCGGCGGATCCGTCGCCTGCAACGGCTCTACGTCGAGGAATGGGTGACTGTGCTCACCGCGCTGCACCCGGGCATGCCCGACGGCGAGGCGAGGGTGCTCGCGCACGCCGCGTTCGGCCTGATGAACTCGACGCCGTTCCTCGGTGGCGAGGTGGACCGGCGACGCCGCGCCGAGCTGCTGCGCGGTGCGACACTGGCCGCGCTGCTCGCCTGAGCCGACTCGTCAGAACCGTGCCGGTCATGATTCCCTGACATCGTCCCACCATCCGGACGCCGGGAGGCAACATGATCGAGTCACTGCTGGTCGCCAATCGGGGCGAGATCGCACGCCGGATCATCCGGACCGCCAAGCGGCTCGGCATTCGCGCGATCGCTGTGCACTCGGAGGCCGACGCCGACCTGCCGTTCGTCGCCGAGGCGGACGAGGCGGTCCTCATCGGCCCACCGAACCCGGCGCTGAGCTACCGCAACACCGAGGCGATCCTCGCCGCCGCGAAGTCGACGGGCGCGCAGGCCATCCACCCGGGGTACGGCTTCCTGTCGGAGAACGCCGAGTTCGCCCGTACCGTCGAGGCGAGCGGCCTGATCTGGGTCGGCCCCGACGCGGACGCGATCACCGCGATGGGCGACAAGATCAACGCCCGGAACCTGATGGCGGCGGCCGGCGTTCCGGTCGCGCCCGGCACCACCGATCCGGCCGCCGACCTGGACGCGGCGGTGACGGCCGCCGCCGAGATCGGCTACCCGGTGATGGTCAAGGCCGCCGCCGGCGGCGGCGGCATGGGCATGGGCGTGGCCGTCGACGAGGCCGCGCTGCGCACCGAGTACGACAAGGTGCGCGCGTTCGCCGAGCGGATGTTCGGCGACGGTTCGGTGTTGATCGAGCGGTATTTTCCCCAGGTACGGCATGTCGAGGTGCAGATCCTCGGTCTGGCCGATGGCCGGGTGGTGGCGCTCGGCGAGCGGGAGTGCTCGGTGCAGCGGCGCAACCAGAAGCTGGTCGAGGAGTCCCCGTCGCCGGCGGTCTCGCCGGAGCTGCGATCCCGTCTCCTGGCAGCGGCGGTGCGGGCCGGTGAGGCGGTCGGCTACCGCAACGCGGGCACCGTGGAGTGCCTGCTCAACCCAGCCACCGATGAGTTCTTCTTCCTGGAGATGAACACGCGGTTGCAGGTGGAGCACCCGGTGACCGAGTACGTCTACGGCATCGACCTGGTCGAGGAGCAGTTGCGGGTGGCCTCCGGGCTGGCGCCGACGTTCGACCCGGACGCGTTGACCCCGAGTGGGCACGCCATCGAGATGCGGATCAACGCGGAGGACCCGAAGCGCTTCCTGCCCGGCCCCGGTGTGATCAGGACGTGGGTGGAGCCGGCGGGCGAGGGTGTCCGGGTGGACTCCGGTTACACCGAGGGCAACACTGTCACCCCGTTCTACGACAGCCTGCTGGCCAAGTTGATCGTCAGCGGCGCGACCCGCGACGAGGCGCTCGATCGCGCGAAGGAGGCGGTGGCCGCCTTCCAGATCGAGGGTCCGAAGAACAACGTCCCCTTCTTCGCCGAGCTGCTCACCAACGAGGAGTTCCTCTCCGGTGCCTACGACACAGGCATCGTCTCCCGCATGCGCTGACCGGCCAGGCCGTCGTCCCCGCGGGGAGGCAAGACTGGTTCGCCCGCCGACATACTGTCCCGATTCCGACGTCACAGCGAGGTGACCGCGATGAGTCAACTGCCAGATTCCGTGTCGATCCGCGAGGTTGGGCCGCGGGACGGGTTGCAGAACGAGGACCCGATCCCGACCGGCGCCAAGGTGCGGCTGCTCGACGCCCTCTCCGGCACCGGCGTACGCCGAATCGAGGCGGTGTCGTTCGTTCATCCCAGGGCGATTCCGCAGATGGCCGACGCCGACGAGGTGTGGCAGCGGGCGGTGAAGGCCGACGGGGTGCGGTATTCCGCGTTGGTGCCGAACACCCGGGGCGCCCAGCGGGCCCTCGCCGCCGGATTCACCGAGATCGAGGTGGTGGTCTCGGCCAGCGACACGCACAACCGGCGCAACGTCAACCGGTCCACCGACGAGTCGCTGGACGACATCGCCGAGCTGATCGACCTGTTGCACGGTGCCTCGGCGCGGGTCGAGGTGATCGTGGCGACCAGCTTCGGCTGCCCGTACGAGGGGGACATCGACCCGCAGCGGGTGGCCGGGATCGTGGACCGGGTCGTCCGCGACGGCGCGGACCGGGTCGCGTTCGGCGACACCACGGGCATGGGCACCCCACGCCGGGTCCGTGAACTGTTGACAGCGGTACGCGACCGCAACGCGCACGTGCCGGTCCTGCTGCACTTCCACAACACCCGGGGTACGGCGTTGGCCAACCTGTTGACCGCGCTGGAGCTGGGGGTGACCGAGTTCGACGCCAGCGTCGGTGGGCTCGGTGGCTGCCCGTACGCGCCGGGGGCGAGCGGCAACCTGGCCACCGAGGAGGCGGTGCACATGCTGCACGACATGGGAATCGACACGGGCATCGACCTGCCGGCGCTCATCGAGGTGGCCGAGTTGGCCGAGGAGTTGCTCGGCAAGAAGCTTCCGTCAGGTGTGCTGCGGGCCGGTCCGCGTACCCGGCTGACGCCGCTGCCGAGCTGAGGACGCGACGGAGGGGCCGGCGGGTGCGCCGGCCCCTCCCACGTGCCAGGTCGATCAGCCCACGGGAGTGAGCACGCTCGGCCAGCTGTCGCGGAAGATGTCCGCGCTGCGGTCGGTGGCGCTGAACGTACCGGCGAAGAGGTTGCTCACCCGGTTCGCCTCGGCGGTGCTCGGGTACGCGTTGGTGCAGCTGGTGCCGGCGCTGCCACCGGACATCAGCAGCGCGCAGTTGCCGTTGTAGTTGTCCGGCAGCCCGAGGATGTGCCCGATCTCGTGAGTCATGATCCGCAGCACGCTGTACTGGGCGGCCTGCTGGGTGTCGATGTAGACCCGGCCGTTGCCGAGGCTGGTCCGCTGTGCGTACGAGCCGCCACCGGTGATCCGGTAGATCCGGAGGTTGGAGCCGCAGTTCGCGGAGAGCGTCAGGTTGACTGTGGCGTTGTTCCAGATCGAGGCGGCCTGGTTGGCGACGCTGGCGTAGCTTCCCGCCTGGCTGGTGTTGTAGCAGATGGTCATGGCGGCGGACGCGGGCGACGGGTTGGCGACCGTGATGCCGAGGGTGGCGAGTGTCGTCGCGAGCAGGGCGACGGCGAGCCGATTGAGTCGTGAGGTCATCGCTGACTCCGATCTGGGAGGAGGGGTGCCAGGAGCCTAGCGATATGTATTCACGTTTTTCAATGTCTTGCTCTTGGCTCGACTGTCTGGTTCGCTCGTAGGTCGCCGACAGTCGCGCTCATGCGCTAGCCTAACGATCGTTCAGGTCAGTATGGTGGAGGAGTCGGCGTGACGCTCGACGGTGAGGCACTGGAGCAGCTGCGCAAGCGGGCCCGGTCCGGCGGCGCGGACAAGTACCACGCGGCCAACGCGGCCAAGGGCAAGCTCTTCGCCCGAGAGCGGGTCGCGCTCCTGGTCGACGAGGGCTCGTTCGTCGAGGACGGCCTCTACGCCAACGCGCTCGCCGAGGGGCTGCCCGCCGACGGCGTCGTGACCGGCACCGCCACGATCGACGGCCGACAGGTCTGTCTGATGGCCAACGACTCCACAGTCAAGGCCGGCAGCTGGGGTGCCCGCACCGTCGAGAAGATCATCAGGATCATCGAGCGGGCGTACGGCGCCGGTGTGCCGATGGTCTACCTGGTCGACTCGGCCGGCGCCCGGATCACCGACCAGGTCGATCTCTTCCCCGGCCGGCGTGGCGCCGGCAAGATCTTCTGGAACCAGGTCCGCGCCTCGGGCTCGATCCCGCAGGTCTGCGCGCTGTTCGGTCCGAGCGCCGCCGGTGGGGCGTACATCCCGGCGTTCTGCGACGTGGTGGCGCTTGTCGACGGCAACGCGAGCATGTATCTCGGCTCCGACCGCATGGTCGAGATGGTCACCGGCGAGAAGACCACCCTGGAGGCGATGGGCGGGGCGAAGGTGCACACCGCCGAATCCGGCGTGGGGCACTTCCTCTGCAAGACCGAGGCCGGCGCGCTCGACGTCGTGAAGACCTACCTGTCGTACCTGCCGGCGAACTGGACGCAACAGCCGCCGACCGCGCCGGCGGTCGCCGCGCCCGCGAAGGCCGACCTTGCCGCGCTGGTGCCGGCCAGCGAGCGGCAGGCGTTCGACATGCGACGGTACGTCAAGGGCCTGCTCGACGAGGGTTCGTTCTTCGAGATCCAGGCGCTCTGGGCCAAGGAGCTGACCATCGGCTTCGGCCGTCTCGACGGTCAGGTCGTCGGCGTGGTCGGCAACAACTCGATGTTCAAGGGCGGCGTGCTCTTCGTCGACTCGGCCGACAAGGCCACCCGGTTCGTGCAGCTCTGCGACGCGTTCAACGTGCCGCTGCTGTTCCTCAGCGACGTGCCCGGCTTCATGGTCGGCAGCGTGGTGGAAAAGCAGGGCATCATCCGGCACGGCGCCAAGATGATCACCGCGATCTCCGAGGCGACAGTGCCGAAGATCTGCGTGGTGGTCCGCAAGGCGTACGGCGCCGGTCTCTACGCGATGGCCGGCCCCGGGTTCGAGCCGGACGCCACGATCGCGCTGCCGACCGCGAAGATCGCCGTGATGGGCGCCGAGGCCGCCGTGAACGCGGTCTATGCCAACAAGATCGCCGCCATCCCGGACGAGGACGAGCGGGCCGCCTTCGTCGCCGCCAAGCGGGCCGAGTACGAGCAGGACATCGACGTCGTACGACTCGCCAGCGAGCTGGTGGTGGATGCCATCGTCGAGCCGCACGACCTGCGCACCGAGCTGGTCCGTCGATTCGCGGCGGCGCGTACCAAGGATCGGCACTTCTCCCGTCGTCGGCACGGCGTCACCCCGGTCTGATCATCGACTCAGGCCCGCACAGCGACCCGCCCCCGGCGTCACGAGCGCCGAGGCGGACCGTCCTTACAGGAGGATGAGATGGACTTCCGGCTCACCGACGAACAAGAGGCGCTGCGCGAGAGCGTGCGGGAATTCGCCCGCGAGGTGGTCGCCCCGGTCATCGCCGAGCACTACGAGCAGCACACGTTCCCGTACGAGGTGATCCGGCAGATGGGCAAGATGGGCCTGTTCGGCCTGCCCTTCGCCGAGGAGCACGGCGGCATGGGCGGCGACTACTTCGCGCTCTGCCTGGCCCTGGAGGAGTTGGCCCGGGTCGACTCCAGCGTGGCCATCACGTTGGAGGCGGCGGTCTCGCTGGGCGCGATGCCGATCTACCGCTTCGGCACCGAGGAGCAGAAGGCGACCTGGCTGCCCCGGCTGCTCAGCGGCGAGGCGCTGGCCGGCTTCGGTCTCACCGAGCCGGGCACCGGCTCGGACGCCGCCGGCACGCAGACGCGGGCGGTGCTGGACGGCGACGAATGGCTGATCAACGGGTCGAAGGCGTTCATCACCAACTCGGGGACCGACATCACGGCCATGGTCACGGTGACCGCGGTGACCGGCACGAACCCGGACGGCTCGAAGGAGTTGTCGACGATCATCGTGCCGACCGGCACGCCCGGGTTCACGGTCGCGCCCGGCTACTCCAAGGTGGGGTGGACCGCCTCGGACACCCACGAGCTGACCTTCGACGACTGCCGGGTCCCGGCGGCCAACCTGCTCGGCGATCGGGGTCGGGGTTTCGCGCAGTTCCTGCGGATCCTCGACGAGGGCCGCATCGCCATCGCCGCGCTGGCCGTCGGCCTCGCCCAAGGCTGTGTCGACGAGTCGATCAAGTACGCGAAGGAGCGACACGCCTTCGGTCAGCCGATCGGCGCCAACCAGGCCATCCAGTTCAAGATCGCCGACATGGAGCTGAAGGCACACACCGCTCGGTTGGCGTACTACGACGCCGCCGCGCGGATGCTGGCCGGCGAGCCGTTCAAGCGGCAGGCCGCCATCGCCAAACTGCACGCCAGCACGATCGCTGTGGACAACGCCCGGGAGGCCACCCAGATCCACGGCGGGTACGGCTTCATGAACGAGTACCCGGTCGCCCGGTTCTGGCGGGACTCCAAGATCCTGGAGATCGGTGAGGGCACCAGCGAGGTGCAGCGCATGATCATCGCTCGGGATCTGGGCCTCTGAGTGATCCCGCCGAGCTGATCGGCCAGTCGTCCCGGACGGGCTGTCCGTACGGCTGTCGGGTTTCGGCGAACGGGCGTCAGTAGCCCGACGTTCGACTGCCGACGGTCGGAGTCGATCCGTACTCTTCGTGCCCATGACTCCGGATCATGACCGGTCGCGGAGCCCGGCTGGACGTACCACTCTGCCGGAGCTGCTCCGTGGGCATCGCCGCGCCGCCGGCCTGACCCAGGCCGAGCTGGCGTCCCGGGCCGGGGTGGGTGTGCGGACGGTCCGTGACCTGGAGCGTGGCCGGTCGATCCGACCACAACGGACCACTGTCGAGCTGCTCGCCGGAGCGTTGGCACTGACCGGCACGAGCCGGGCGGCGTTCCTGGCCGCGGCCCGCGGCACCGGTGCCGAACCGGCCCCGCCGGGCGCCACCTCGACGACGTTCGCGGTCAGCGGCAACGCCACGACGGCGGACGCGCCCCCGGACCCGTCGGTCGCGCTTCCGCCGCCGGTCGCGTTGATCGGCCGGGAGCGTGACCTCACCGAGCTGGCCGGGATGCTGACCGCGGACCGAGGACCCCGGTTGGTGAGCCTCGTCGGGTTGGCCGGCGTCGGCAAGACCGCCCTGGCGACGTCGGTGGCGCACCTGGTGGCCGCCGACCACCCGGCGGGTGTCGCCGGGGTGCTGGTCGGCGAGGGGTCGGACGGTCCGGACGTGCTCGCCGCCTCGATGTCAGTGCTCGGCGTGGCGCGCCTGTCCGAACTCGTGGCCCTGCTCGCCGGGCGGCCGGCGCTGCTGGTGATGGACGCGGTGGAGCGCGCCCCGGGCCCGGTGGCCGCGTCCCTGCACCGGTTGATCGGCGCACTGCCCTCGCTGCGGGTGCTGGTCACCGGGCGGCACCCGGTCGGGTTACCCGGTGAACGGGTCTGGCCGGTCGCGCCACTCGACGTGCCACCACCGGAGGCCGAGCACGGCGGCCTCGAATCGTGGCCGGCGGTCGCGTTGTTCACCGCCCGGCTCGCTCAGGTCCGCCGGGAACCGCCCACCCCCGCCGAGCTGCCGGCGCTGGCCGCGTTGGTCCGCCGGTTGGGAGGGCTGCCGTTGGCCATCGAGCTGATGGCCGCCCGGGGCCGACTCCTCGACCTCACCGAACTGCTCGACAGGTACGGCGACCGGGTGCTCGACCTCGCCACTCCCGCCGACACGTCCGCCCACCCGGGCTGGGACGCACCGGAGGCGCTCGATAGCCGGACGGGCGGACCCGACACCCGTGCGGCGGTCGCGGTCGCCGTCACCCTGCGGGACGCTGTGGCGTTCAGCTACCGCCTGTTGGCGCCGGACGAGCGGGCCGCGCTGCGACAGCTGGCTGTCTTCGGTAACCGCTGGTCGGTCGAGTTGGCCGAGGAGATGCTCGCCGACGAGGCCGACCGGGACGGCACCGTGGCGATCGATCCGGTTCCGCTGTTGGACCGCTTCGTCGAGTTGGGGCTGCTGAGCGTACGCGGAACCGGCTCGTTCCGGTTCCGGCTGCTCGACGCGGTCCGTGAGTACGCCGTCGAGCAGGCGGCCGGTGGGGGTGAGCTGACCTGCATCCGGCGTCGACATGCGGAGGTCGTTACGCGCCTGGTGGCCCGGACAGCCACCGACCTGGTCGGTCCACGGTTACCCGAAGCGGTGCGCCGGCTGGACGAGATGAGCAGTGACATCAGCTCGTCGTTGACCCACGCGGCTACCGACGACCCGTTGACCGCGCTGCGGCTGGCGGAGTGCCTGACCCGCTGGTGGCGGTTCCGCGGACGCGACGTCGCCGGGCGACAGTGGCTGCGACGGCTGTTGGCGGACCCCCGGACCGCGGACGCAGATCCTCTCCTGCGGGGCTGGGCCACCCTCGGGGTCGCCCGGCTCGCCGCCGAACACGGCGCGGGCGCCGAGGAGCTGTCGACGGCCCGCGCGGCGTTGGACACCTTCCGGCAGGCGGGCGACGTCACCGGGGAGTTGGAGGCGCGGAACGTGCTCGGCACCCTGCTGACCTCCGTCGGGCGGCAGGACGAGGCTCGCGAGCAGGCCGAGGCGTTGCTGCGGTTGGCCGCGCGCAACGGTCGGACCCGGGACCTGGCGGTGGCCCAGAACAGCCTTGCCTGGCACGAGATCCGCGCGGGCGACCTGGCTGCGGCCCGCCGCCGGCTCGCCGCGGTGGACCGCCTTGCCGCCGAGAGCGGGGAGCAGCGACTGCGGGTGTTGGGCTGGGCCAATCGCGCCGAGGTCGCCCGCCTGGAGGGCTGGTACGCGGATGCCATCGACCGTGGCCAGAGGGCGATCGCGGCACTGTCCGAGCTGGGTGACCCCGGCCGTCGCCGTCGGGTGCTCGGGACCGTCGGGCTGGCGCTCGCCCAGGACGGGCGGGTCGCGGAGGCGACCGAGGTGCTGACCGAGTTACGCGCCGGGGGCGCGGAGGCGCTGCCGGCGCGTCCGACCGTGCCGCGACCACGCTCGGACGATGCGGCGTTGGCCTGGGGTGGGCCGGAGGTCGGGCTCTGTGCGCTGATCGAGGGGAACCTGGCGCTGCACCGGGGTGACCGGGAGTTGGCTGCCGAGTGGTTCGCCGCCGCCGCCGACAATGCGGGGCAGGATCGCCGCGACGCGGTGGAGGCGCTGGTGGGACTGGCCGCGAGCACTGCGGACCCGGCGGTGCTCGATCGACTGGACCGGGTCTGTGTGGAGAGCGGCGTCCGGCTGTTGCCGCAGGAGTCGGGCCTGCTGTACGCGCTGATCGCCGCCCGGGGTGGGCCGACTCGGTAGTCGCGACGAATCGGGTGCCCGTGCGTGCCTGCGCGTGCCCGCAACGGGAGAGTGGCGCGGGCGAAGAGCCCCCATTGGTGCTACCCCTCGCTGATCGCCCGCGCCGTCACCCCCCGGTGATCCCCGGTGCAGGAAGCCTGCCACCGGCGCGATGGCAGAAAGTCGGCTTGGACCGAATCCTCCAGCTTGGCTGGGCCAGTTCTGCCGGTCTTTCTGCCGCTGCCGCCGCCCGGCAACTGGTGCTTCTCAGTGCCGTCGGTTGGCGGTGTCGGTGTTGGCGATCGGCTCCGGGCTGACGTCGTCACTGCCGGCGGTGGCGCACGGATGCGCGGCGTCGCGGACCCGGCGCAAGCCGTCGAGGAGGGCCGCCAGCGCCTTGGGTTCGAGCTGCCCGGTGAACCACTGCTCGATCATCTGCAGGTGCCCGGGCAGCGTCTCGTTGAGGCGTTGCATCCCAGTGGCGGTGACCACCGCGTACGAGCTGCGTCGGTCGTTCGGGCAGGCCCGGCGGGTGAGCAACCCGTCGCGCTCCATCCGGTCCACCACGCGGGTCACTCCGCTGGTGGACAGTGAGGTCTGTGCGGCGAGGTCGGTCATGCGTAGTTGGTTGCCCGGCGAGCGGGCCAGTCGGGTGATGACCTCGAACTCGACCGCGGAGAGGCCGTGCTCCTCGAGTTGGGCGTTGAACCGGGCTGACAGCCCGGCGTGTGCCTCGAAGAGTAGGCCGACGGCGGTGATCCGGGGATCGTCGAAGACGTTGGTCACCCGTTCATCATACCAGTGCTTGACACGGGGAATATTGTTGCGGTTATAGTTGCTCAGGCAGTCGTTGGGCTACTAAACAATCCCCTGGAGGACAGCAGCATGACCAGCAGCATCGATGCGGTTACCCGCGACTGGGACGGCCTCAGCATCCCGGCGGCCGGCACCTACGCGCTCGACGTGGCGCACAAGCGGGTCGGCTTCGTTGCCCGGCACATGATGGTGAGCAAGGTTCGCGGTGAGTTCAACGAGGCGACCGCCACCATCACCATCGCCGAGGACCCGCTGCAGTCGTCGGTCGTCGCCACCATTCAGGCCGCCAGCGTCGACACCACCCAGGCCGACCGGGACGCGCACCTGCGCAGCCCCGAGTTCCTGGACGCCGAGAAGTTTCCGACGCTCGAGTTCCGCAGCACCGGGGTCAAGTCCCGTCGTGGCAGCGAGTTCGTGCTCACTGGTGAGCTGACCATCAAGGACGTCACCCGTCCGGTCGAGCTGGAGGTGGAGTTCGAGGGTGTCGGTCGCAGCCCGTTCGGCCAGGACATCTTCGGCTTCTCCGCGAGCACCGAGATCGACCGCGAGGAGTTCGGCCTGACCTGGAACGTCGCCCTGGAGACCGGGGGCGTGCTGGTCAGCCGCAAGATCAAGATCGAGATCGAGGGCGAGGCCGTTCGTCAGGCCTGATCCCCTGGGATCGCCGGAGGGCCAGGGGGATCCTCCCGGTGATCCGGAACGCAGGGCCCGCGCCGTACGCTGGCGCGGGCCCTGCGTCGTCTCCGCTCGTGGTAATTGTCACGAGTTGTTCGCGCCGCCATCGGGTCCAGTCGGTCGTCGACGGGGTACAGATGGCGCCACGAGCGCGTCCGCGCCGGTCGACGTCGGATCACCGCCGTCGGCCTCTGGCCCCGGTCAGGTGGGCGCTCTTACCGTGGATGCTTCACAAAGCGCTTCCGGGACGGCATGATCCCGACCGCGCCGGCCGTCGGGAGGACACATGGGCAGGGACGTCTCAGGGGGCGCCTTCACCCGGGATGATCGCGTCCGATATCGGCAGAAGGTGCGGCGGTGCCTGGACGTCTTCGCCCTGATGCTTGACGACTTCGGCTTCGACGCCGACCGGCCGATGACCGGCCTGGAGATCGAGCTCAACCTGGTCGACTCGGCAGCCGAACCGGCGATGCGCAACGAGGAGATCCTCGCCGACATCGCGGACCCCCTCTTCCAGACCGAGCTGGGGCAGTTCAACCTGGAACTCAACGCCGAGCCCCGACTGATCGAGGGCGCCGGTTTCGCCGACTACGAGCACGACCTGCGCGGCAGCCTCTCCCGGGCCGACGAGCGTGCCGCCAGATCCGACGCGAAGATCGTCCTGGTCGGCATCCTGCCCACCCTCACCGAGGGGCACCTGGTCGAGGACAATCTCTCCACCAACGAGCGGTACCGGGTGCTCAACGACCAGATCGTCGGCGCCCGGGGCGAGGACATCGAGCTGGACATTCGCGGTGTCGAGCAGTTGCGGACACACACCGACTCGATCGCCCCCGAGGCCGCCTGCACGAGCCTCCAGTTTCACCTCCAGGTCGCCCCGGACAGCTTCGCCGACTACTGGAACGCGTCCCAGGCCATCGCCGGCGTGCAGGTGGCGGTCGGAGCGAACAGCCCCTTCCTGTACGGCCGCCAACTGTGGGCCGAAACGCGGATCGCCCTGTTCCAGCAGGCCACCGACACGCGCCCGGACGAACTCAAGGCCCAGGGCGTACGGCCGCGGGTGTGGTTCGGCGAACGGTGGATCACCTCGATCTTCGACCTGTTCGAGGAGAACGTCAGGTACTTCCCGCCGCTGCTGCCGATCTGCGAGGACGAGGACCCGGTGGAGGTCCTGCACGCTGGCGGTGTGCCACAGCTCGGGGAGCTGCGGTTGCACAACGGCACTGTCTACCGGTGGAACCGTCCGGTCTACGACATCATGAACGGCCGCCCCCACCTGCGGGTGGAGAACCGGGTGCTTCCGGCCGGTCCGACGGTGGTGGACATGCTGGCCAACGCGGCCTTCTACTTCGGGCTGGTACGCGGTCTGGCCGAGGCCGACCGTCCGATCTGGAGCCAACTCACCTTCAGCTCCGCCGAGGAGAACTTCCACGCCGCCGCCCGACGTGGCCTCGACGCCGCACTGCACTGGCCGGGGCTCGGCGACGTGCCGGTCACCAAGCTGGTCCTGGAGCAACTGCTGCCCACCGCCGCCGCCGGCCTGGACGGGTTCGGCGTCGCCCCGGCGGAGCGGGATCGGCTGCTCGGCATCATCGAGCAGCGCTGCCGTACCGGCCGCAACGGTGCCGTCTGGCAGACCGAGGCGGTCTGGGCGGCGGAACGGCGCCACGGCATGGACCGGACGGCCGCGCTGCACCACATGGTCCAGCGCTACGCCGAACTCCAGCGCACCAACAACCCCGTCCACACCTGGCCAACCGACTAACCCCACCCCACCCCACCTGGCCCCCACCCCACCCCACGACCGCGTTGATCATGAAGTTATTGCCATGGCACGCCGGTCGGGATGGCAATAACTTCATGATCAACAGGGTCGGGGTCGGGTCCCTGGTGGGGGTGGGGGTTAGTTGGTGGTGGGGCGGGTGGTGCGGCGGGAGGCTCGGGTGCGCCGGCTGTCGGGGGGCAGGTCCTCCGCTGCTGCTTCGATGGGACGGTCCGGGTCCGTACGGGGGGCGGGGACCTGCGGTACGGGGGCGGCCTCGCCCGGCAGTGAGCCTTCCCTGGGTGCCTGTGGTGCGGCGTCGGCCCTTCTGCGCCGCGCTGCGGTGCCGGCCGTCGGCGTTACGGTGCCGGCCGTCGACGCTGCGGTTCCGCCCGTCGACGCTGGGGTTCCGGCGGTCGAGCCGGTCACCGGCGACCCGGGGTCGGTTTCGGCGACCGGGGCCGGGTCGGCCAGCGCGTCCCGCGCAACCGCACCCCGATCGGCCGGGCGGTTCTGCTCGGCCGCCCGGTTCCGCTCGGTTCGCTCACCGAGGCGGGCGGCCAGCACCGAGCCGGCGATACCGGCGATGACCGCGTACGGGGCGATCAGCTGGGTGGACAGCTGCGCGGGGCCCAGCGTCGACCAGTGCGGCAGGGTGGTCAGGTAGGCGAGCGCGACGAGCACCGGGCCAGCCGCGCCGGAGGCCGCCGCACCCACGCGGTGGCCGCCCGAGCGGGCGGATCGCCGGGCGGCCAGTACGCCGATCAGCAGCGCGGGCACCAGTGCCAGCAGAGCGCCGGGCCAGTAGAGCTGGCCCCCGATCCAGTATCGGGTGTGGTCCGGGTCGAGCTGCCAGGTGCCGAGTTGGGCGCCGGTCAGCCCTCGTCCGACGCGTACCCCGTCGATCACCGAGATCACCGCGAGCAGCCAGAGCCAGGCGGCCGTCGCGGTCACGTTGACCGCGGCGGCTCGGGAGCGAAGCGCCCAGATCGCGACGAGGACGCCGATCAGGATGCCCAGCGTCGCCTGTACGGCGGCCGTCCGTTGCGGTGCGCCGGTGTCCGCGCCGGTTGCGACCCGCGCGGGTACGGCGATCAACAGCACGGTGACCAGCCCGCCCAGCCCGGCGCCGAGCGCCAGGGTCACCCGCCGCAGCAGGCTTCCACCGGCGTGGACCGGCGGCTCGGCCACCTGGGGTGGCGTGCCCGCCACCCCATGCTGGGCGGTGTCGGCGGTCGGTGGACGCCCGTCACCCGGGCTTTCGTGCTCCGACGCCCGATCGCCGCGCTGCGGGCCCTCGGGGCGGACAACACCGTCGGCCGCGCTACCCGGAGAGATCGCGCTCCCCGGAGAGATCGCGGCCTCCGGAGAGATCGCGGTCTTCGCCGGGGCGTTCCGTTGGTGGAGCCGCTGCGCGCAGACCGCGCCGAGGACTGTCGAGCTGGCGGCGAGCCAGGTGGCCCAGGCCAGGCCGTCCGCCCAGGCTGTGTCGGTCGCACCGGCATCGGTGGGCGTCCAGGTGATGACGCCGAGCCCGTAGCCGAAGCCCAGTTGTGCGGCACCGGCGCCGGCAGCGACCCCGATCGCCGTCGCGATCGACACTCCCCAGCCCTGTCTGGCCATGCCGGGCAGCGTAACGTCCCGTCGTCGGCGCGGCGAGTCGCAACGACCCGCCGGAGTGGACCGCCGGTGCGGGCGGATTGGGCGGCGGGCGGTACGGTCGCCGGTGATGAGGCGGTGGGCGTTATGACGGACACGAACACGGGCCAGCAGAATGCCGCAGGTGGCGGTGCGGGCCGGGCCAGCGTCGTGCTCGGTGGTGGGCTGGCGGCGGTGCTGCTCGCCGCCGTGGGCGCGACCGGCGGCTGGTTGCTGGCCGGCGAGGATGACGCACCCTCTGGTGATCCGCTGGCCGTTGCGACCACGGCTGGCGCGTCGACCACCCGGGCCACCGCACCCCGACCGAGCAGCGGCCGGCCGACACCGTCGGCGGTCCAGACCTCCGCCACCTCGACAAAGGGGGCCGGCCTGACCGTGCCGCCGGTGATCGGCACCGACTTCGAGCAGGCCCGGGAGACGCTGCGCAAGCAGCGGCTGGGCTGGCGGCTGGTCTTCGGTGGCGGCGTCGGCCGTACGGTCGAGAGCACCACACCGGACGTGGGCACCGAGGTCACCCGGGGGACGACTGTGCAACTACAGGTCGCCGGGCCGGCGCCGGCCGCCGAGGTGCCGGACGTGGTCGGCAAGAGTTGCGCCGACGCCGCCGACGAGTTGGTCGACGAGGGTCTCTACCCGCGCTACGTCACCGAGCGCAATGGGAAGGTCAACCGGCAGGAGCCCGCCGAGGACGGCCCGGCCCGGTGGAACGACCAGGTCAGCATCTGGTGTGGCTCCGACAGCCAGCCGAGCGCGAAACCCACGCCCTGATTTCAGGCCGGCGAGTCGAGCCCTCCAGCGCGTACCCGCCGCTCTGCCTCGCCGGCAACCGGCGCGGCTCGGCACGCTGATCCCCACCGATGGTGGTGTGGGCGACTAGGTTGGCGGTCGAGGGCCATGACGCCCGTCCGGGTTGGGGAAAGGACGTGCGATGAGCGACGACCGCCAGGAGCCTCCCGCCGGCGAGCACGACGACGACCGGACCCGCCCCCTGCCCTCCGCCGCTGACCGCCCGGGGCCGTCCGGAGCCGCCGCTGACCGGCCGGAGCCGACGCCAGCCGCCACCGACCCGGACGAGACGGCACCGATCGACCGCACTGTCCCGGCTCGCCCCGAGCCGTCGCCCGACCAGACCATGCCGATTGATCGGGCCGCTGGCACCCGGGCGGGTCCGCCCGCCGACGAGACCATGCCGATTGATCGGGCCGCCGGCACTCGGCCGGGTCCGCCCGCCGACCGGACGGCGCCGATACCGCCGTCGTGGGCCGGGCGGGCCGAGGTGCGCTCGCCCCGACCTGATGACCCGGGCGCAGAGTGGTACGTCGAGGAGCAGGGTGGTCGGCGGTGGTGGTTGCCGATCCTCTGGGGCGTACTGGCGCTGCTGCTCGCCGGCCTGCTCGGGGGCGCGCTCTGGTTGGTGCTCGCCCAGCGGGATGACGACCGGGACGGTCCGGGGTCCACCCCCTCGCTTCCGCCGACCAGCGCCCCGCCGACCAGCGTGGCCCCGACGTCGGCGGCGCCCACCAGTGAGTCGCCGAGCAGCCCGGCGACCACGGACGCGCCGGACGAGCTGGCGGTGCCACCGCTCGCCGGCCTGCCGCAGGCCACCGCCGAGGGGCTGTTGGGTCGACTCGGCCTGGCCTACCGGGTGGTGTACCGCCCGTCGGAGCTGCCACCGGGAACTGTGGTGGGCACCGAGCCGGGAGCGGGCACGTTGGTGTCGACCGAGGACGAGGTCTTGTTGATCATCTCGCAGGCCCGGCCCTCGACCGGGGCGAGCCCGACCACGCCGAGCCCCACTGTGACGACCACGCCGTGACCGCTGGTCACCACATTCGGCGGCGGGTGCCGACGAGGCCGATGCCGGCCAGCGAGATGGCGAGGCCGAAGATGCCGGACCAGAACAGGGAGCGGCGGATGTCCGTGGCGTTGTGGCCGGTCGGAGCAGCTTCGGCGAGTGGGTGAGGGCCGTCGGACTGGCCGCCGGCACCCAGGCCGGACACCGACCCGGTCGGGCCGGCACCGTCGGCGTGGTCCGCCGGGGTGTCGGTGTCGATCGAGCCGGGTTCCTCGTAGACCGACTGACCGCCGCCCGTCGGCGGGTCGGAGTCGAGCACGGTGATCTCCGGTGCAGGCACCGGTGCGGTCAGCCGGGTGGACGACATTGCCGGGTCGCGGACGAGGACCAGGAGTGTCGCCATCGCCCCGAGGAGGGCGAGGAGTCCGAAGGCATAGGCGATACGGGAGCGGTGGTGCCGCCGCAGGGCGGGCTGATTGACCATGACCATCCCAGGGTCAGGGTCCTGGACGAGCGGGTGGAACGGTGCCGGGGTGGGCGTACCGATTCTATGGCGACGGCACGCCCACCGGCGGCGGATCGGGTCGGTCAGCCCACCCGGACCGGGGTACGCGCAACCGGGCGGCGGGCCCGCACGGTGTGCGGACGGGGTTCGGGGGCGGCCTGCAGTTGCTGCAGCCCTTCGCGCTGGACGAAGATCGACCGTCGGGTGACCGCGTCGCCCGCGGCGTTCAACTCGTAGCCGTCGAGCCAGAGCCAGCCGTCATAGGTCGGCCAGTCGAGCACCCGGATCACCCGGAACTTGATCGGCCTGAGGAACTGGACACTCGCCGCGCGAGTCACGTGCACTACGTCACCGGTGCGGGGAAGCACATGGGCTCCTGGGGAGGATCGGCCGGCGGTTGCGCCGGCGGTGCCTGAACGGGGGACGTCTCGGCCGGTGACGGGGTCGTGCCTCGTGAACCGGTGGTGCGGATGGCGGTGGTCGGGCCGTACCCGCTGGTGACGTGCCGCCACCCGACCACCACCCGGTTGCTTCCGGGAGCCGCGCCCGCCGCCGCAGCTTGCCGGCTTGCAGCGGCGGGGTCTTTACCCCGGAGCAGGTGTCGTGGGCCGGGCCCGCGTCGTGCCCGGCTTCCCCGGATCGGTGGGGTCACCACTCCGAGGGACCGAACGGAGACGCTGAGTGATCCGTGCCATACGGACAGAGTGCATCAGGGACGTGCTTCATGCAAGTTGCACGTCGACTTTTGCCGATACGTGAGCGTGTCGCGCGAACGGCCTATTGAAGCCATCCGCGTGCGGACGGCACACTGAGGGCCGGTTTCGCCCGTCGCGGCCGGCCGAGGACCGGCACCACCCCCTTCGTCGCGAACGCTCGCCGGTCGACGATCGCGCCCCCGGCGGGTGTCACCCAGTGGCGCGTTACCGGAGGTAGCCCGAGTGGGGTCGAGCAGCCAGCGGCGGGGACCAGAGACTCACGGGTTGCGCGATGAGTGAGCGGCGCAGTCCCACCATCAGACGGCGGCGGCTCGGGGCCGAGCTGCGCCGCCAGCGGGAGTCCGCCGGGATCACCATCGAGGTGGTCGCCGAACAGTTGGAGTGCTCGGCGTCGAAGGTCTCCCGGATCGAGACCGGGCACACCACGGCCACCCCTCGCGACGTGCGGGACATGCTGCGGATCTACGGCGTGGTCGGCGCCGAGAGCGACGAGCTCGTGCAGATCGCCCGGGAGGCCCGCCAAAAGGGCTGGTGGCACCCCTACAGCACGGTGCTCGTCGGCGCGTACGTCGGGCTGGAGGCGGCGGCGAGTTCGATCCGGGCGTACGAACAGCAGGTCGTTCCGGGTCTTCTGGAGACCGAGGAGTACGCCGGGGCCATGATCCGCGCCGCTCGGCCGGACTTCACGGCGGATCAGGTACATCAAAGGGTGCGTGTCCGTTTGGGTCGTCAGTCGTTATTGACCCAGGACGATCCGGTCGATCTGTGGGTGGTGCTCGATGAGGCGGTGGTAAGTCGGCCGGTGGGCGGGGACGAGGTGATGCGCGGTCAACTCAAGCGGTTGGTCGAGGTGGCCGAGTTGCCGAACGTGACGCTGCAGATCCTGCCCTTCGAGGTGGGTGCGCACGCCGGCATGGACGGCACGTTCACGATCCTCAGCTTCCCTGAGCCCGGTGATCCGGATGTTGTGTACGCGGAGAACGCCACGGGTGGGCTCTTCCTCGAGAAGAGCGACGAACTACAGAAGTACAGCTTCATCTTCGATCACATCCGCGCTGCGGCCATACGTCCGGAGGAGTCCGTCGCACACATCGCAAAACTGGCAGAGGAGCCGTTGTGGAAATGGCGACCAAAGGGTTCCCCGTGGACCTGACGCAGGCAGCATGGTTCAAGAGCTCGAAGAGCGGGCCGAACTGTGACAACTGCGTGGAGGTGGCGTACGTGACGGGGGCGGTCGGAGTGCGGGACTCGAAGGACAAGGCGGGGCCCGCCCTGGTCTTCGCGCCGGGTGACTGGCACGCCTTCGTCGCGAACACCAGGGGTGGTGTGTTCGGCGCGGTCTGACCGAGTGGTCAGTGGAGTCCCCGTCCGGTTCGCCGGACGGGGACTTTGCCGTGTCCCCAGGAGGCGCGTCGCGGTGGCGGTCGGCGAGGTTCCGTCGGGATTCCCGTCGCCACAGCGCCCCCGTCTCGTTGAACCGGTCGGTACGGCGCTGGTCGACGACCCGCCGCACCGGCCCGCAACCGAGCGAGTAGGCGAGACGGATGACGACGATCGGTTCAGACAACCTCACCACCGGTCCGGCGAAGCCGGAGCGGTTCGGTGGCAAGTACCGCGGCGCTCGTCGGGACACGGTTCTGACCGAGGTGGTCTCGACCGACCAGGAGTTGAGTGGTCGGGAGGGCACTTCCGAGACGACGGATCCTCCGCTCTCGCTGCCCTCACTGGACCCGAACCCGCTGATCGAGCCGTCGTTCCCGCCGTCGGGCTGGCCGATGCAGCCGCCCGAGTCGTTGGCTGACCACCCGTTGCTGCGTGGTCTGCTGATGGAGTTGCCGCCAAAGGGCACAGTGCCCTCGCAGGACTGGCTGGACCGCTGGTTCGAGGCGACCAGGTCGATCCTGGAGTTGCTATACGTGCAGGGCCCCAGCCGCCCGCGTTGACCGTGCGGCGGTGGGCTGGGCTCGCTCGGCGAGGCGGTTGTGGCGGAGCGCGTGCCGAACCCCGATGGCGACCACCGCGAGCGCGCCCACGGTTATCGCCGGCCCGGTGACACCGGGGTCGGCTCCGAGGTCGGCGCCGGCCGCCGCGATCAACGCCGGCAGCGTGGCCAGGGCGGTGACCTGTAGTGGCAGCCCGACGAGCGGGTGGGCCGCGGCGGCGCGCAGCCCGTGCGGCGCGGGGGTGGCGGGGGCGCTGGCGAACGCGCCAGCACCGGCCCAGAGCCGGCGGATCCGTCGTACCGAGCAGACCGTCGCCACGAGTGCCGGGACGGCGGCCAGGGTGAGCCCGGCGGCGGCCCGGTCGACCGGCGTGGTGCCGGAGCTGAGCAGCCCGCCGCCGAGCACGGCCGCGGTGAGCGCCACGCCGGTGAGGGCCAACACCAGCAACCATCCGGTACGCCGGCGCAGCGTGCGGGTGTTGCGCAGCCGGGGAAGGCCGTCGGCAACGACGCCGGCGGCCAGCCAGACGGCGGCGACCGGGAGCAGGATGGTGAGCTGACTCTCCATGTTCGAGAGTCTTTCCCGAATTCCGGCGAGGCGAATCCGGGCGCGTCCCCCGTTCACCCCGGACGCCGGGCCCGTAGGGGGTCATCACTCGAAGGTTATGGACGTTTCGGCATGTTCAACTGCCCGACGGCTGATCTACCCTCAGCTAGATCGGCGAGTGTCGATTGATGTTGGGACCGGTGGTCACGTTCCGCCGCCGGTCAGAGGGAGGTAGGAGATGGGTCTTCCACGAAGGTCCGTGCTGATCGGGGTGGCCGCGGCGACCATGCTGGCCGTCGGCACCCCAGCCCTGGCCGCCGAACCCGTCGGTGTGGTTCGGGCCGCCGGCGGAGCCACCGCCGTGCCGGACAGCTACATCGTCGTACTCAAGGACAGCGCCGTGGCCCGGGACCGGGTCGGCGACACCGCGAAGCGGCTATCCGGCCGCCACGGCGGCACCGTGGCCCGCACCTACGGCGCGGCGCTGCGCGGCTTCGAGGCCAAGGTGAGCGCGAGCGCGGCGGCGCGGATCGCGGCAGACCCGGCGGTGGCGTACGTCGAGCAGAACCACACCGTCTCGATCTCCGGCACGCAGACCAACCCGCCCTCCTGGGGTCTCGACCGGATCGACCAGCGCAACCTGCCGTTGGACAGCTCCTACACCTACCCCAACACGGCGAGCAACGTGCACGCCTACATCATCGACACCGGCATCCGGTTCTCCCACAACGACTTCGGCGGCCGGGCCACCTCCGGCTACGACGCGGTGGACGGCGGGTCGGCCGACGACTGCAACGGGCACGGCACCCACGTGGCCGGCACCGTCGGCGGGTCCGCGTACGGGGTGGCCAAGGCCGTCCAGCTCGTCGGCGTACGGGTGCTGAACTGCTCGGGCAGCGGCACCAACGCCGGTGTGATCGGCGGTGTCGACTGGGTCACCGCGAACGCGATCAAGCCGGCGGTGGCGAACATGAGCCTCGGCGGCGGCGCGAACAGCTCGCTGGACAACGCCGTCCGCAACTCGATCGCCTCGGGTGTCACGTACGGCCTGGCGGCCGGCAACGACAACGGCGCGAACGCCTGCAACACCTCGCCGGCGCGCACCACGGAGGCCATCACGGTGGGCTCGACGACCAGCTCGGATGCCCGGTCGTCGTTCTCCAACGTCGGCACCTGCCTGGACATCTTCGCGCCCGGCTCGTCGATCACCTCGGCCTGGTACAACAGCAACACCGCGACCAACACGATCAGCGGCACCTCGATGGCCACGCCGCACGTGGTCGGAGCGGCGGCCCTGGTGGCCAGCGCCAACCCGAGCTGGACCCCGGCTCAGGTCCGCAACCAACTGGTGGCCAACGCGACCCCGAACGTGGTGAGCAACCCCGGCTCGGGCTCGCCGAACCTGTTGCTCTACGTGGGCACCGGCAGCACCCCGCCGCCGCCCACCGGCTGTACCGGCACCAACGGCACCGACGTGTCGATCCCGGACGCCGGCTCCGCGGTGACCAGCTCGATCACCATCTCCGGGTGCGGTCGCAACGCCTCCTCGGCCTCCACCGTGGCGGTGAACATCGTGCACACCTACCGCGGTGACCTGGTCATCGACCTGCTCGCCCCGGACGGCAGCTCGTACCGGCTGAAGAACAGCAGCACCTCGGACAGCACCGACAACGTGAACGCCACGTACACGGTCAACGTGTCCGGTGAGGCCGCCGACGGCATCTGGCGACTTCAGGTGCGGGACACCTACTCGGCCGACACCGGCTACATCAACACCTGGACCCTGACCGTCTGACCGGTCTCTGAACGACCGAGGCCCCACCCGGTATCGCCGGGTGGGGCCTCGCGTCGTACGGATCGGGTTCAGACCGAGAAGCTGGCCGGCCGCTCGGTGGCCGGCGCCGGCGGGCGGGCCTTCCACAGGCCGGTCTTCTGTGCGGCGAGCCGGCTCAGGTAGGCCGGGTTGAGGATGACGTAGCGGCGCCAGAGCCTCTTCGGCTCCAGGCCGAGACGCCAGAGCCACTCCAGGCCGGCGCGCTGCATCCACGGCGGGGGCTGGCGCAGTAGCCCGGCGTGGTAGTCGAAGGCCGCGCCGACCGCCATCAGCGGCATGTCGAGCAGCGGCCGCATGGCGTACGTGAAGACCTCCTGGCGCGGGCAGCCGAGCCCGACCAGGACCAGCCGGGCACCGCTGGACCGGATCCGGTCGGCGATCTCGGCGTCCTCGCCGGGCTGGACGGCACGGAACTTGGACGGCTCCACCCCGGCGATCTTCAGCGCGGGGAACATCCGTTCCAGGGCCGGGATCAACCGGGCGAGGGTCTCCTCGGTCGAGCCGTACAGGTAGACCGGTAGCCCTTCGTCGGCGAAGCGCGACAGGACGTGCAGGGTCAGGGTCGGCCCGTACACCCGGTCGCCGAGCCCGGCGTGGTGCAGCAGGTTGAGTGCCCACCGCACCGGCTGCCCGTCCGGTGTGACCACGTCGAAGGAGTTGAGCCGCGCGTTGTGCGCCGGGTCGAGCACCCCGGTCATCACACCGTGCACGGCCAGCGCGGTCAGCGCGAGGGGACGCCGCTCGTGCGCCGCGGTCACCACCGCGTCGGTCGCCGTGGCGTAGTCGGTCGCGTCGACCAGGACGCCGAGCACGTTGCGCTTGGTTCGGGTGCTCACGGCTGGGCCACCCACTTGTCCACGTTGGCCTCGTAGATTTCCCGCAGGATCATCGGCACGTCGTAAGTGATCTTCCAGTCCGGATACTGCGCCTCAAACCGGGCCATGCTGCTGACGTACCACTGGTGGTCGCCGGTGCGGTTCTGCTCGACGTAGTTGATCTGCGCCTCGCGGCCGGTGATCTCCTCCGCGATCCGGAACGCCTCGATGTGGGAGGTGTTGGAGTGCCGGCCGCCGCCAAGGTTGTAGACCTCGGCGGACCGGGGGGCCCGGAAGAACGCCTCGAACGCGGTCAGCACGTCGTGCGAGTGGATCGCGTCCCGGACCATCTTGCCCTTGTAGCCGAACAGGTTGTACGTCCGGCCCTCCATGACGCAGCGCATCAGGTAGGCCAGGAACCCGTGCAGCTCGGCAGCGGAGTGCGCCGGGCCGGTCAGGGTGCCGCCCCGGAAGCAGGCGGTCTTCATGTCGAAGTAGCGCCCGTACTCCTGGACCATCACGTCCGCGGCGACCTTGGAGGCGCCGAAGACCGAGTGCAGCGAGTGGTCGATCGACATCTCTTCGGTGATGCCCTGGTACCAGCGGTGGTCCTCGGGCAACTCGTACCGGGTCTCCAGCTCGACCAGCGGCAGGCCGTTGGGCCGGTCACCGTAGACCTTGTTGGTCGAGCAGTGGATGAACGCCGCGTCGATCGCGTGCCGGCGGGTGTTCTCCAGCATGTTGAGCGTGCCGCCGGCGTTCACGTCGAAGTCCGTGAACGGCTCCTTGGCCGCCCAGTCGTGGCTCGGCTGCGCGGCGCTGTGGATCACCACGGCGATGTCCGAGCCGTACTTCTTGAACACCTGCTCCAGGCCGTCCCGGTCCCGGATGTCCACCGCGAAGTGGGTGTACGCGTTACCCAGATCACGGCCGAGCCGTTCCAGGCTCCACGAGGTGGAGCCGTCCTCGCCGAAGAAGTACCGGCGCATGTCGTTGTCGATACCGACGACATCCAGACCGAGGCCGGCGAAATGCCGGACCGCCTCGGAGCCGATCAGACCACCCGACCCTGTCACCAACGCGACACTCACACGCCACTCCTGGTCCATCGGAGGCAGAATCCATCGGAGCATAGCGTGACGTCCAGCACGCCCCGATATGACGGAAGGGCCCCGCATGAAGCGGAGCCCTCGTCGGTGGTGGGGATGGGGGGAGTTGAACCCCCACGCCCTTTCGGGCACACGGACCTGAACCGTGCGCGTCTGCCATTCCGCCACATCCCCGTGGCACAACCCGGGACACTCTAGCCGCCCGGCCCCGCTGTCTCCAACGGGCCCCGGGAATACTACGCTGTCCCCGACGCTCGCCACGAGCGATTACCGTTCGTGGCGGACGAAAGATTAGCACGACAGTCCCGGCCCTTCCGAACGGGCCGAGAGCAGCCGGCCGAGCGGCGTGTGAGCTGCGCGCGCGCCGGCCGGATACCATCATGTCCTCGGGACCCGAGGAGGAGCCGGTGAGCGTGCTGCAACGCTTCGAGAAGCGTCTGGAAGGCCTGGTCGAAGGGGCCTTCGCCAAGGTCTTCAAAGGGGTGGTCCACCCCGTGGAGATCCTCAACGCCATGCAGCGGGAGGCCGAGGCGCACAAGGCGATCCTGGCCGGTGGGCGCACGTTGGTGCCCAACCGCTACGTGATCGATCTCTCGCCGTTCGACCACAGTCGGCTGGCGCCGTACGCCGCTGCGCTGGCCCAGGAGTTGGCCCAGTCGCAGGCGGAGTTCATCGGCGAGCAGGCGTGGACGGTCTACGGCGACGTGATCGTCGAGATCGAGCGAGGCGAGGGTCTGGACACGGGCATGTTCCGTGTCACGGCCGAGGTCTACACCGGCGGCGAGGTCGCCCCGGTGTCGGCACCCGGCTACGACGCCGGCCCGCCCGCCTACCCCGCGTACGACCAGGGCGGTGGCTACGGCCCGCCGCCCGGGCACGGTGGCGGTCGCAACGTGCGACTGGTCTCCGGCGACGGTCGCACCTACCCGCTCCAGATGGGGTCGACGGTGATCGGTCGCGGCGACCAGGCCAACCTGCGTCTGCCCGACGTCGGCATCTCCCGGCGACACGCCCGGCTCGATTTCGACGGGGGCCAGGTCGTGCTGACGGATCTGGGTTCGACCAACGGCACCATGGTGAACGGGCAGCGGGTTTCCGCCGTCGCGCTCAACCCCGGTGACATGGTCCAGCTCGGGACGACGACGCTGACCTTCCGCGTGGACGGCTGACCCGCCTTGCCGGAACTGGTCATCACCGTTGCCCGGTTCGGGTTCCTCATCCTGCTGTGGATCTTCGTGTTCACTGTGGTCGGCGTGATCCGCCGGGACCTCTTCGCGGGCGCCCGGTCCGGTCGCCTGGTGGCCGCGCCACGCGCGGTGGGCGCCTCGACGGGGCAGGCGGCCAAGCCAGCAAAGGTGAAGCGGGGCAGAGCGGCGCACCAGCTGGTGGTGACGGCCGGTCAGCTGGCCGGCACGAAAATCACTCTCGGTGAAGCGCAGATCACCATCGGTCGGGCTGAGGACTCCACCCTGGTCATCACCGACGACTACGCCTCCGCGCGACACGCCCGGCTCGTGCCACGTGACGGGCAGTGGTACGTCGAGGACCTCGGCTCGACTAACGGCACGTACCTCGATCGCGCTAAGGTCTCCGGACCAACCCCCGTCCCCCTCGGCGTGCCGATCCGGATCGGCCGCACTTCCCTCGAATTACGGCCATGACTCTGACCCTGCGCTATGCGGCCCACAGCGACCGCGGTCTGATCCGAGACGGCAATCAAGACTCCGTCTACGCCGGGCCGCGGTTACTCGCCGTTGCCGACGGCATGGGCGGTATGGCCGCCGGTGACGTCGCCAGCAACATCGTCATCGGTGCCATGGCGCCGCTCGACGAGGACGTCCCTGGGGACGCTCTCGTCGACGCGTTGCGTTCGGCCGTGGGCACCGCCAACCAACAACTCCGCGACACGGTGGACGCCAACCCGCAGCTGGAGGGGATGGGCACCACGCTGACAGCGACCCTCTTCACCGGCAGCAAGCTGGGGATGGTCCACATCGGCGATTCGCGGGCCTATCTGCTGCGTAACGGCGAGTTCGCGCAGATCACCAAGGACGACACGTACGTCCAGATGCTCGTCGACGAAGGCCGGATCAGCGCCGAGGAGGCGAGCAGCCACCCGCAGCGGTCGCTGCTCACCCGCGCCCTCGACGGTCGGGACATCGACCCGGAATACTCGGTCCGCCAGGTCATGCCCGGCGACCGGTACCTGATCTGCAGCGACGGCCTCTCGGGCGTGGTCAGCGCCGAAACCATCGGCGAGACCCTGCGGGAGTACGCCGACCCGCAGCAGTGCGTCGAGCGGCTGGTGCAGCTCGCGCTGCGCGGCGGTGGGCCGGACAACATCACGGTGATCATCGCCGACGCCACGGATCAGGACATCGTGGAGGCGACTCCGATCGTGGGCGGCGCCGCCGCCCAGGACCGGGGAATGGCGACCTCCGCCGACGACTCGACTCCGGCCGCCCGAGCCTCGGCGCTCTCCGCGCCGCGCCCGGCCGTGCCGGAGGAGCCGGCGGCCTCCGACGATGACGCCGACCGACCGAAGCGACGCCCGGTCCGGACCGCCGCCATGGCGCTGGCCCTGCTGGTGATCGTCGGCGGTGCTGCGTTCGGCGGTTGGACGTACACCCAGCGGCAGTACTACGTGGGTGCCACCGAAGAGGGCCAGGTCGCCGTCTTCCGCGGAGTCCAGGGTCAGATCGCCGGGATGGACCTGTCCAGCGTGCACCGTCGCAGCGGCACCCGCATGGACGACCTCACGGTCGCCGCCCAGGACACCGTCAAGGTCGGCATCCGGGCCAAGAGTGAGCCGGACGCCGAGCGTCAGCTCGCCGAGCTGACCAGCGACACGCCGAGCAACCCCAACCTGAAGCCACTCTGCCCGCTCGACGCGACAGTCACCGAGGGCAGCACGCCCACGCCGACGCCCACGCCGATCGGTTCGACGCCGACTCCGAACGGCAGCCCGAGCGCCAACGCGTCGCCGACCCCCAACGGGGTTGCCAGCGCAAGCCCGACCGTCGGTGCCACCACCGCTCTCGGTGGGGCCGGCGCGACCACCACACCCGACGTCACGCCCTCCGACTCGGCCACGCCGGCGCTCGACCCGGCCGGTTGCCGGTCTCCTGAGTGAGCGTCGGCTGAGATCCTGAGGACTCCACCCGTGACCGTAGCGGCCACACCGGCACCCTCGCCCGCGACCGCGGGCGAGCAATCCGGCGTACGCCTGGCGCGGTCGCGCCGCAACGCCGAGCTGTACCTGTTGCTGCTCGCGATGGCGCTGGTGGCCGCGTACGGGGCGACCGTCGAGGCGAACCTGCTGGACACGGTCACCTCGGACTTCTGGATGCCGGCCGCCGCGCTCGGCGCGGTCTTCCTCGGCCTGCACCTGGTCATCCGGTTCCTCGCCCCGTTCGCCGACCCGGCACTGCTGCCGGCGGTGGCCCTGCTCAACGGGCTCGGCGTGGGCTTCCTCCGCCGGATCGACCTGGGCGACGCCCCGGTGGCCGAGCGGGAGACCCTGGCGGTCTTCGCGGGGCAGGGCGGGCGCCAGCTGGCCTGGACACTCGGTGCGGTGGTCCTCGCCGCCGGCCTGCTCGCGATCATGCGCGACCACCGGTCGATCTCGCGGTACGCGTACACCCTGGGGTTGGCCGGCATCGTGCTGGTGATGATCCCGGCGGTGCTGCCGTCGAGCATCTCCGAGATCAACGGCGCGAAGCTGTGGGTGCGGGTGGGCAGCTTCTCCATCCAGCCTGGTGAGTTCGCCAAGTTGGCGCTGCTGGTCTTCTTCGCCTACTACCTGGTGCGCAAGCGCGAGGTGCTGTCGCTGGCCAGTCGGCGCTTCCTCGGCATCGACTTCCCGCGTGGCCGCGACCTCGGCCCGGTGGTCGGCGTCTGGCTGATCAGCGTCCTGGTGCTGGTCTTCGAGAAGGACCTGGGCACCTCGCTGCTCTACTTCGGCATGTTCGTGGTGACGCTCTACATCGCCACCGAACGGGTCAGCTGGCTGCTGATCGGCTTGGTCCTCTTCTTCGGCGGGGCGTACCTCGCCTACGTCCTCGGCTCGACGGTCGGTGGGCCGTTCGCCAACTTCTACGTGCGGGCGGAGATCTGGCTCGACCCGTTCGCCGACCCGACCGACAAGGGCTACCAGCTCGTGCAGGGGCTGCTCGCCCTGGGCACGGGCGGGCTCTTCGGCGCGGGGCCGGGCGGCGGTCAGCCGGAGATCCTGCCCGAGGTGCAGAACGACTTCATCTTCGCCGGAATCGGTGAGGAGATCGGCCTCTTCGGCCTCTCCGCGCTGCTGGTCGTCTACCTGCTGATCGTGGAGCGCGGGCTGCGCGCCGCGCTCGCGGTTCGGGACTCGTTCGGCAAGCTGCTCGCCGGCGGTCTGGCGTTCACCCTCGGCCTCCAGGTCTTCGTGATCGTCGGTGGGATCAGCAAGCTCATCCCGCTGACCGGTCAGACCACCCCGTTCCTGTCCGCCGGTGGGTCGTCGCTGATGGCCAACTGGCTGCTCATCGCGGTGTTGCTGCGGGTCTCCGACGGCGCCCGCCGACCGGTGACCGGTGGAGGCGGCGGCAAGGCGGCTCGTCCCAGCGGTGGCCCGCCCGAGCAGCTGCACGGTGCTCCCACGGAGGTGATCAAGCCGTGAACGCACCCCTGCGCCGCGTTGGCGTCGTCGTCATGGTCCTGTTCGGTCTGCTCTTCGCCAACCTCAACTGGATCCAGGCCTACAAGGCCGATGAATACCGCACCAGCGACTACAACGGCCGGGTCCAGGTAGCCGAGTACGACCGCAAGCGCGGCAACATCGAGGCCGGCGGCACCGCCCTGGCCACGAGCAAGGAAACCACCGGCAACCTGAAGTTCCAGCGCACCTATCCACTCGGCGCCAAATACGCCCACGTGCTCGGCTACAAGCCGGTCAACCTGGCCGACCAGGGCATCGAGCGGGTGGAGAACGACTTCCTGGCCGGCACCAGCGACCAGCTGATCGGCGACCGGTTGAAGGACATGTTCACCGGCGACGACACGGGTGGCGGCAACGTGCTGCTCACGCTCTCGAAGCGGGCGCAGGACGTGGCGTACGACCAGCTGAGCGACAACAAGGTCGGCGCGAAGCGGGGCGCGGCGATCGCCATCGATCCGCGTACCGGCGCGATCCAGGCGCTGGTCTCCATGCCGAGCTTCAACCCGAACCCGCTGGCCAGCCACGACACCAACGAGGCCTCGGCGGCGTACAACAAGCTGGAGCAGGACCCGGAAGGTCCGCTGAAGAACCGCGCGCTCTCCGAGACGCTGCCGCCGGGCTCCACCTTCAAGATCGTGGTCGCCGCGGCGGCACTGGAGAACGGCATCGGCAAGACCACCCAGATCCCGGCCGGTTCCAGCTGGACCCCGCCCACCTCGGGCACCCCGATCCGGAACGCCGCCGCCTCGATCTGCCCGGAGCGGCAGGTCACCCTGATGGAGGCGGTCACCGAGTCGTGCAACACCGGCTTCGCTCAGCTCGGTGTGCGGCTCGGCGCCGAGACTGTCAAGGAGAAGGCCCGCCAGTTCGGCTTCGAGCAGGACGACCTGACCGTCGGCCAGCTCGGCGAGGGTGGCCTGCCCACGGCGGCCAGCCGGACCGGGGATATTCAGAACCCGGACGGCAGCATCGACCAGGCCGCACTGGCCCAGTCCTCGATCGGCCAGAACAACGTCCGGATGACCCCGCTCGAAGGCGCTCTGATTGCCGGCTCGATCGCCAACAACGGCAGCCAGATGCGGCCGTACCTGGTGCGGCAGCTGCTTGCTCCGGACCGGACCACCAGCTACTACACCGCGAAGGCGCGGGAGCTGCGCCAGCCCGTCGAGCCGCAGGTCGCCGCCGACCTGCGCGAGATGATGGTCAGCGTGGTCCGGAACGGCACCGGCGAGAACGCCGCGATCAGCGGTTACACCGTCGGCGGCAAGACCGGCACCGCCCAGTCCGCTCCAGACCGGCCCGACCACGGCTGGTTCATCGGCTTCGCCCTGGACAAGAACGGCAACCCGGTCTCCGCGGTCTGCGTGATGCTGGAGCAGGCCGGCCCCGGTGGTAGCGCCGAGGCGGCTCGGATCGCCGGCCAGATCATGAAGGCCGCCATCGCCGACCCAGGGGGTCGCTGACATGCTCAGCCCCGGCGTGCAGCTCGGCAACCGCTACCGTCTCGACGAGCGGATCGCCAGCGGCGGCATGGGCGACGTCTGGCGCGGCACCGACCAGGTGCTCGGCCGGACGGTCGCGGTGAAGAGCCTGCTCCCCGCCCTGCTCGACGACCCGGACTTCGGCGAGCGGTTCCGCGGCGAGGCCCGCACCATGGCCACCATCAACCACCCCGGCGTGGTGGACGTCTACGACTTCGGCAACGACCAGCAGATCGCCTTCCTGGTCATGGAGTACGTCGAGGGTGACGCCCTGTCGTCCACGTTGAGCCGGGTCGGCCGGCTCACTCCGGCGCGCACGATGGCCCTCGTCGCGCAGGCCGCCGACGCGCTGCACGCCGCGCACGAGAAGGGCATCGTGCACCGCGACGTGAAGCCGGGCAACCTGCTGGTCCGGCCGAACGGCACGCTGGTGCTCACCGACTTCGGCATCGCCCGCTCCGACATGGTCGGCCAGCTCACCGCCGCCGGTTCGGTGCTCGGCACCGCCTCGTACATCTCGCCGGAGCAGGCCACCGGCGGCGTGGCCACCCCGGCGTCCGACGTGTACGCCCTCGGCGTGGTCGCCTACCAGTGCCTGGCCGGTCGGCGACCGTTCGAGGGCGACAACCCCCTCGACATCGCGATGCGGCACGTCCGGGAGACGCCCCGGCCACTGCCGGCCGACATCCCTCCGCAGGTGCGCGCCCTGGTCGAGCGAGCGTTGGCCAAGGACCCGGCCGCCCGCTGGCCGAGCGCCGCCGCACTCGCCGGGGTCGCCCGTCAGCTCAAGGCCGTGCTCTCCCAGCAGGCCCGGGCCGGCGCCAACTCCGGGCCGGTCTCCGGGGCGCCCGCCTCACCCGCCGCGCCCGGCCGGGCCCAGGTGCCGCAGGCACACCAGATGCGTCCGCCGACTGCCCGCCCGGCGGCGGCGGCGGCCGGGCCGAGGCCGACTGCGATCGCGCCCGCCCAACAACCACGCCCCACCGCCGTCGCGCCGGCCGTCCAGCCCGCCCGGCCGCAGGGCGCACCGAACGGCTACCCGCGCGGTGCGGCGGCGGTGCCGTCCGGGCCGCCCCGGCAGGAACACCCGCCGGCGTACGTCCGGCAGGCCGGCCCGGCGACGCCAGCACCCCAGCCGCAGCGGTCCCGGCCCGGAATGGTGCTTCTCGCCATCCTGCTGGCCGTGCTGGTCCTGCTCTGCTCCGGCGTGATTTCCTACAACCTACGGCAGCAGTCCCAGGCCGGCGTATCCGCCGGGCTGGCGCCGCGCACCGTGGCGTCCGGCGCGCTACGACTCGACGGGCGCGACGATCCGACCCGGACGTCGTACCGTCGAGAGGTACGACTCCAGCCGGGCGACGGCGGGACGACGACGAGCGAAGGACGACAGACGCGATGACAGCGCAGGCCCGCCTGCTCGGTGGCAGGTACCAGGTCGGCGAGCTGCTCGGCTATGGCGGCATGGCCGAGGTGCACCGTGGTCGCGATCTCCGGCTCGGTCGGGACGTCGCGATCAAGATGCTCCGCACCGACCTCGCCCGGGACGCGACGTTCCAGATGCGGTTCCGTCGGGAGGCGCAGAACGCCGCCTCGCTCAACCACCCGGCGATCGTGGCGGTCTACGACACCGGCGAGGAGACCGCGCCGACCGGTGAGACGCTGCCGTTCATCGTCATGGAGTTCGTCAACGGGCGGACCTTGAAGGAGGTCCTCGGCGCCGAGGGGCGACTGCAACCGCGCCGGGCGCTGGAGATCTGCGCCGACATGTGCGCCGCCCTGGAGTTCAGCCACCGGCACGGCATCATCCACCGGGACATCAAGCCCGGCAACGTGATGCTCACCCAGACCGGCCAGGTCAAGGTGATGGACTTCGGCATCGCCCGCGCGCTCGCCAGCGGTGCGACCACCATGACGCAGACCAGCGCGGTGATCGGCACGGCTCAATATCTTTCCCCGGAGCAGGCACGCGGCGAGTCCGTCGATGCACGCTCCGACGTGTACGCGGCCGGCTGCGTGCTCTTCGAGCTGGTCTGCGGGCACCCGCCGTTCGTCGGGGACAGCCCGGTCAGCGTCGCCTACCAGCACGTACGGGAGACGCCGCCGACGCCCAGCGACATCAACCCAGACGTCACGCCGGCCGTCGACGCGATCGTGCTGAAGGCCCTGTCGAAGAACCCGCTCAACCGTTACCAGAGCGCCGGCGAGATGCGGGCTGACCTGCTCCGCGCCGCCGCCGGCCGGCCCGTGCTGGCCACCCCGGTGCTGCGCGAGGCGGAGACGGTGGCGATGGCCCCGGCCGGCGGTGGGGGTGGCTATCCGGCTTCCGGCCGTGGGCAGCAGACCGGGCAGATGCCAGCTCGGGTGGGCGACCCGCGTCAGCGCAAGGCGTCCTCCTGGCTGATTGCGACGTTCAGCGCGGTCGGCGTGCTGGCGGTGATCGCCCTGGTCGCCGCCCTGCTCTGGAACATGCAGCAGGACAAGGACCTGAAGTCGGTGCCCACCCTCACCGGCAAGACCCAGGTCGTCGCGGTCGCCGAGATCAGCAACCTCGGTTTCAAGCCGCAGGTGGGCGACCCCGTTCTGGCCAGCGACTGCACCAAGGGCACCGTCGTCAACCAGGATCCGTTGCCGAACACCCGGCTGGAGCCGTCCAGCCTGGTGACCATCCGGGTCTGTGGCGGCCCGGCCGAGGTGGTCGTTCCCGCAGGGCTCAAGGGCAGCAAGCGGCAGAGCGCCATCGATCGACTCACCGAGGCGAAGCTCAAGTACGACATCAAGCCGGTGGACGGCGAGGCGAGCGAGGACGAGGTTCTCAATGTGGACCCGCCGTCCGGGCAGCGGGTCGCCGAGGGCACGAAGGTGACGCTCACGGTCTCGAGGGGCAACGTCAGCGAGGTGCCGAACGTCGTGGGGTTGAGCCAGGCGGAGGCCACCCGCATTCTCCAGAACGACGGGTTCACGCCCGTCGTGCAGGACGGGCCGGAGGTGCCCGCCGACCAGGCCGGGAAGGTCACCGACCAGAGCCCGAACGGCAAGGAGAAGAAGCCCACCGGCACGAAGGTGACCATCAAGGTGAGTCAGCCGGAGCCGGAGAGCGACCCGACGCCGTCGGTCACGCCGTCGGGCACGCCCACTGGCACGCCGACCACTCCCCCCGGCAACGGGGGCGGCATCGGTTTCCCGTTCCCGCCCCCACCGAGCCGGCCCCAGGACTAGACCACCCGCGGGCATCGGCATGACCGACGCTGGATCGTCCCCGGTCGGGGCGGTGCGGCGGTGGCCTCGACGCCTCCGCCGGCTGGCCGTCGCGGGCCTCGTCGTGCTGGTGCTCGCCAGCTCCCCGTGGCTGTGGACGACGCTCGCCGCGCGTGGCCACGTGTACGACGCCGCCGACGCGCCGTCCGCCGACGTGGTGATCGTCCTCGGCACCCAGGTGGCAGCCGATCGGCAGCGGCCGGGCGACCGTCTCGCCGGCCGCCTGGACACCGCCGCCGAGTTGGTGACCAGCGGGCGGGCCACTGTCGTCCTCGTCTCGGGCGACGGCGGCGGGGCGTCCGGCGACGAGCCGGCGGTGATGACGACGTACCTCGCCGAGCGCGGTGTCGACAGGCGTCGGGTGGTGGCCGACCCGTTCGGCCTGGACACCTACGACAGTTGCGCGAGAGCGCGCGAGGTGTACGGCGTCGAGCGGGCCCTGATCGTCACCCAGTCGTACCACCTGTCCCGGGCGGTGACGCTGTGCCGGCATCTCGGCCTCGACGTCGACGGGGTGACCGCCCGCTGCGACGATTGTGGTGCCGCCCTGCTCGCCGAGAAGTCGGTTCGGGACTACTTCGCCAGTGGCAAGGCGGCGTGGGACGCGGTGCGTGACCGACCGCCGGCGGTGCGCTCGCCCGCCGACCCCGCGATCCAGGAGGCACTGCGGGGCTGACCCGGCCCGCACGGGGTCACGATGATCCGGTGATCGGGCCGCCGCCTCAGGTGGTGGCGAAGGCCGCAAGGCGACGGGCGTCGACCTCGGCGGCCAGCGCGGGCGCGCGCTCCAGCGCCTCGGGGTGACCGCAACTGGCCAGCCAGTTGGCCAGCATCAGGTGACCGCCCTCGGTGAGCACCGACTCCGGGTGGAACTGGACGCCCTCGATGGGCAGCGTTCGGTGCCGCATCGCCATCACCACGCCGGAGCCGGTCCAGCCGGTGACCTCCAGCTCGTCGGGGAGCGTCTCGGGCAGCACGGCGAGCGAGTGGTACCGGGTGGCGGTGAACGGGTCGGGCAGGCCGGCGAGTACGCCCACCGAGTGGTGTCGTACCTCGGAGGTCTTTCCGTGCAGCAGCTCGGGGGCGCGCGTCACTGTCGCCCCGAACGCCTCGCCGATCGCCTGGTGGCCGAGGCAGACACCGAAGATCGGCAGCTTGCCCGCGTACTCCCGGATGACGTCCAGGCAGATGCCGGCCCGGTCCGGGCTGCCCGGCCCGGGCGACAGCAGGATGCCGTCCGCGCCGGCCGTGCCCACCTCGGCCACGTCGATCTCGTCGTTGCGGCGGACCTCGCAGTCCACGCCGAGCTGGCCCAGGTATTGCACGAGGTTGAAGACGAAGGAGTCGTAGTTGTCGATCACCAGGACGCGCATGGTCACCTGCTCGGGGAGGGAGGCGCGGAGTTGTTCTGGTCGGTGTCGTACGGCAGCTCGTGCTCGTCGCCGGCCGGGGTCTCCACGGTCACCGGGTCGCCACCGGTCTCGGCGGGTACGCCGGACTCGACCTGCACGTCGTCGAAGGGCAGCAGGGGCTCGGCCCAGGGGAAGGCGACATACCACAGCAGGGCGACCGTGGCGGCCACCAGCAGCACCGAGCCGGTCAACTTTCCGACCACGCCGAACGGCAGCTTGCGCCAAATGAACGCGTACATCGGGTCAGCCTCCCAGCTCCGCCGGACGGCCCGCGGACTTGGGTTGGGTGCGGTCCAGTTCGGCGTGGATGATCAGGCGCTGGTAGTTGTCGAACTTCGGGTTGCACGTGGTGAGGGTGAGCATCCGCTTGGTCGCCTTCTTGTCCGGCTCGCCGGGCACCGGCGCCACCACTTCGACCTGGGTCGGCCGGACGATCCGGGACTGCGACACCCGGTAGACGTACCAGTCGGTCTTGCTTTCGACCACGATCGGGTCGCCCTCGTCCAGCTCGTCCAGCCGCCAGAAGGTGGCCCGGTTGCGGTGGCCGGCGACGGAGAAGTTGCCCACCTGGCCGGGGAGCGCGCTGGTCGGGTAGTGGCCGGGGGCGAAACGGATGTCCTGCTGGGTGACCCCCTCGACGACTACCCAGTTCTTGTCGAGCTTCGGGATGTAGAGGCCCGCGAGAGGCTTGCCGCGTACCGGTGGGGACGGTTTGACGCTCGGGCCCACCGACGGGGCGACCGTCGGGTCGTCGGTCGGGGCCCATGCCTGAGCCAACTCGTTGGTGAGGTCGTTCTGGTGGGCGTCGACGATTGCCGACTTGCCCCAGACCTCGTAGCCGGCGAAGAGCAGGACCACCAGGCCGAAGGTGATCAGGACCTCGCCGGTGACCCGGACGCCGGTGCGCAGTCGCGAGCCGATCGACGGGCGGGTGAGCTCGGAGTAGACGCTCTTGTAGCCCTCGCCGGTCTGGTGCGGCCGGAGTTGGACCACCCGCTCGCCGCGTCGGGGTTGGGGAGGGTCGGCGGAGTTGCCGCCGGTCGGCTCCTCGGGGACCGCTGTGCGGGGAACGGCACCCATCAACGCTGTCGAGTCCATGGTTGGAGGCCTGGTGGCGGGTGTGGAGGGCACGGCCGGAATCAGCGCGGTGGCGGCCGGGTCCCCGCCAGCGCTTGGCGGGACCCGGCCGGGCCCGGTTGGCGGCACCCGGCTCGGCCCGGTCGACGCGAAGCCTTCCTGCCCGGCCGCTGCGACGCGGTCGGGGGTGGCCGGGGAGGCCGGGGTGGCCGGGGTGGCCGGGGAGCCGGTCGGTCGTGTGGGTCGGGCGGTGACCTGCGGGATGTACGCGGTCGGTGAGTCGGCCAGCGGCGGCGTCGAGGGGCCGGAGGGGGCCGGCCGGGTCGGGGCGTTGCCGGGGGCGGCGGGCCGAACCGGGCCCTGGTTGGTGGAGGTCGGTCGGCCGGGGGTGCCCGCGGGAGGGACCGCCGCGCCGCCGTGCGGGCCCGACCCGGGAGCTGCCGTGCCCGGCCAGGGCGGCGGCGCTTCGGCACTCGGGCGGCCCGGGGTCTCGGTCGGCTCGGGTCGGCTGGCGTTCGGCCGCGTCGGTTGCTCGGTTCGCGGAGGGTGCAGCACCGGCTCCGGCCAGTTGCCGGCCGGGGTCGCTCGGCCGGGTGCCGACTCGGGCCTGTCGAACTTGGGCAGGAAGGCGGTGGGCTCGTCGGTCTGATCCCGGTGTCGCCCGTCGCGACGCTCGTCCGGCCCGTTCACCTGGGCACCGTCGCCGAGCGCAGGGCAGTGGAATCCTCGAATGCGGGAACTCGCACCGTGGAGGCCGTCTCCTTGTAACCGAGCTGGTAGTCGTCGACCGCGTCCTTGAACAACCGGACTCCCTCAGAGCTGGCGAGGGCCTGCTGGAGGGCAGCGGGATCGCCGATTGCTACGATCTTGAACGGTGGGGAGTACACCCGGCCATGAAGTAGCAGGGTGTTACCGACGCAGCGTACCGCGCTGGTGGTGAGCACGCGGACGTTCATGATTGACATGGCCTCGGCTCCGCCGGCCCAGAGCGCGTTGACCACCGCCTGCACGTCCCCCTGATGCACCACCAGGTCGTCGTTGCTGGCGTCCGACTGCGTCTGGTCGAGCTGTGGCGCGTCGTTCAGCTCGACGGTGACCCCGGGCCCGCCGAGGGCGGTGAACCCGGCGTTCTGGAGGCTGCCCTGGGCGCGATTCTGCTGATCCTTGATGGGGGCGTCCGAGCCGGCCAGCGTGTTGGTCCGTTGCTCGACCTCACCGCGCAGCGTGGCGGCGTGGCGTTCGCTGGCTGCCACCTGCTCGCGTCGGTCCTCGATGAGCTGGTTGAGCTGGGGTCGCCGGTCCTCCCGGAGAGCGGTGCCGCCCGCGGTGGTCGCGGTGGTGGTGAAGAGCAACCCGGCCGCCGCGGCGATTAGGGGAACCCCTATCGACCAGCCCGGACGGCGTTGACGCGGTCGCCGGGGCAGCAGCCCGGCGGCGGCCCGTCGGAGGACCTTCTGCCAGGAGGTTGCGCCGGATGTGTACTCCACCGAGCGTTCCTTCCGCGTGTCGGGGATCGTCCGTGCCGGCCGGGCCGGTGATGCGAACAGTCCCGCCTCTTTCGGTCACTCCGTGCACCGGCCTGACCCCATTCGTGGTCCGGGCGGCCAATCGGGACTACGCTAGCTCTCGAACATTATTGGCCATGGACCGTCGCCCCCGCGCCCGGTTGTCAGGCCGGACGAGGTCGTCACCCCTCTGGAGAGCGCCGTGCCCAAGTCTCAGGTCCGTAAGAAGAAGGTGTACACCCCGCCGACGGACGTTCGTCCGACGACGACGGCGTCGTCGCGCAAGCCTAGCCCGGTGTGGTTGCCGGCTACCGCGGTCGCCCTGATCGTCGTCGGGATCGGCTGGCTGGTGCTCTACTACCTGTCCGAGCAGGAGTACCCGGTCATGGCGTGGGGTTACTGGAACCTCGCCGTCGGCTTCGGCGCGATGGTCGCCTCGCTGGCCTTGCTCTCCCGCTGGCGCTGATCCGTTCGGGCCGTCGCGTCGGCGGTCTCACGTCACCCCGTCGAGCCCCTGCCCAGCAGGATCGGGTGGGGCCCCCTATGGTGTCCGCAGGCAGCGCGGCCTACTGCGAGATGACTCACGTTACCGCTGGGTAACCTTCGCGTAGGCTGCACTGCATGACCGAGCAGAGCGAGGTCATCAGGCAGCAGACCGGGGAGGCCAACTCGATGGGCAGCGTCCAGATCGTCACCACGATCCTCGCGGCCGCCATCACCGCCGTGGCGGTGTGGCTTGCGGTGCGTGCGGTCCTGAAGATGGTGGCAGTCATCCGGCTCGGGCAACCCGCGCCGGAGCGGTTCTCCGACAGGGTCGCCCGCGCCAGGACGATGCTTGTGGAGACGGCCGGCCACACCCGGATGCTCAAGTGGGGCGTGGTGGGCGCCGCGCACTGGTTCGTGATGGTCGGCTTCGTCGTGCTGTCGCTGCTGGTGCTCGAGGCGTACTTCGAGGTCGGCACCACCGACGGCGGTCTGCCGATCATCGGGCACTGGACGATCTTCGGTCTGGTCACCGAGATCATCGGGGTGCTGAGTCTGGTCGGCATCCTGGTGCTGATGGCGATCCGGCTACGCAACCGGCCGACCCGGCCGGGCGGGCGGTCCCGGTTCACCGGCTCGACCATGTGGCAGGGCTACTTCGTCGAGTGGATCGTGCTGCTGGTCCTGATCTTCGGCTTCGTGATCCGGGGCTTCAAGGTCGCCACCGACCACTTCGAGTTCCCGTTCTGGGCCACCCCGGTCAGCCACGCGGTCGGTGTGGTGCTGCCCGACTGGGCGGACGGCGTCAGCGTCGCCGCCGCCATCAAGATCATTATTTCGATGACGTGGCTGATCGTCATCTCCCTCAACGTCACCATGGGCGTCGCCTGGCACCGGTTCCTGGCGTTCCCCAACATCTTCTTCAAGCGGGAGCCGGTCAAGCCGGCCGGCTCCGGTCTCGGCGCGCTGCGCCCGATGACGAGCCAGGGCAAGCCACTCGACTTCGAGGAGGCGGACCCGGAGAAGGACCAGTTCGGCGTCGCCCACGTCGAGCAGTTCACCTGGAAGGGCCTCCTGGACTTCAGCACCTGCACCGAGTGCGGTCGCTGCCAGTCGCAGTGCCCGGCCTGGAACACCGGCAAGCCCCTGTCGCCCAAGCTGCTCATCCTGAGCCTGCGCGACCACGCGTACGCGAAGGCGCCCTACCTGCTGGCCGGCGGCGGCAAGGACCTGACCGGCGAGGAGAAGGCCACCCAGGCGCAGCTCGCCCACCTGGACGTGCTGGCCCTCGCCGAGGCCGACAAGCCGTTGATCGGCACCGCCGAGGAGGGCGGTGTCATCGACCCGGACGTGCTCTGGTCCTGCACCACCTGCGGCGCCTGCGTCGAGCAGTGCCCGGTGGACATCGAGCACGTGGACCACATCGTCGACATGCGCCGCTACCAGGTGCTGATCGAGTCGAGCTTCCCCTCGGAGGCCGGGGTGATGCTGCGCAACCTGGAGAACAAGGGCAACCCGTGGGGCGCCCCGCAGAACACCCGCGAGGACTGGACCAAGGGCCTGGACTTCGAGGTGCCCCGGGTCGGCGAGGTGGACGACTTCGAGTACCTGTTCTGGGTCGGCTGCGCCGGCGCGTTCGAGGACCGGGCCAAGAAGACCACCCGCGCGGTGGCCACGCTGCTCAACGAGGCGGGCGTGAAGTTCGCGATCCTGGGCGAGGGCGAGACCTGCTCCGGCGACCCGGCGCGACGGATCGGCAACGAGTTCGTCTTCCAGATGCTCGCCCAGCAGAACGTGGAGACGCTGAACGAGGCTTTCGAGGGTCGGGAGAAGGCCAAGCGCAAGATCGTCGCGACCTGCCCGCACTGCTTCAACACCCTGGGCAACGAATACGGGCAGCTCGGCGGCGAGTTCGAGGTCGTCCACCACACCCAGCTGCTGGCCCACCTGGTGTCCACCGGCAAGCTGACGCCTGTGCAGCCCGTCGACGGTGGCGTGACGTACCACGACCCCTGCTACCTGGGCCGGCACAACCGGGTCTTCGCCGCCCCTCGTGAGGTCCTCGGCGACGCCATCGCGGGCGACCTCACCGAGATGCCGCGTAACAGCGAGCGCTCCTTCTGCTGCGGTGCTGGCGGCGCCCGGATGTGGATGGAAGAGAAGATCGGCAAGCGGATCAACGTGGACCGGGTCGAGGAGGCCATGGCCACCGGGGCGAAGACGGTAGCTGTCGGCTGCCCGTTCTGCTCGACGATGCTCAGCGACGGCGTCAACGGTAAGGGTGCCGGCGAGCAGGTCGAGGTGATCGACGTGGCGACAGTGCTGCTCCGTTCGGTCAAGCCCGAGCAGCCGCAGGGCGGCAAGGAGACCGCGCCGATCGGCGGTTGAGCGCGTACACCTGGGTTTTGAACATCGACGGCGGCGGCCCCTGAGGGCCGCCGCCGTCATGCAAGAATCTCGCCGAGGTGAGGCGACATCGACGGCCTACTCTTGACGACGCTGTTGCCCCTGGTCGGCTTCGTAGCCCTGACCGCGGGCAACGCGTTCTTCGTCGCGGCCGAGTTCGCCCTGGTCACTGTCGACCGGGCAGAGATCGACCGGCGGGCCACCGCCGGCGACCCGGCCGCCCTGACGGTACGCACAGCGTTGCGCGAACTCTCCTTCCAGCTCTCCGGAGCGCAGCTCGGCATCACCATCACGGCGCTGCTCACCGGCTACCTGGCCGAGCCGGCCCTGTCCCGCCTCTTCACCCCGTTGTTGCGCCCGTTGGCCGGAGACAGCACCGAGGGGCTCACCCCGTTCCTCGCGTTGGCCCTGGCCACGCTGATCTCCATGCTCTTCGGCGAGTTGGTGCCGAAGAACGCGGCGCTGGCCCGGCCCATGCCGGCGGCGCTGGCCACGGCCGGCCCGATGCACACCTTCTCCCGGACGTTCGGCTGGGTGATCCGAGGGTTGAACGGCTCGGCGAACCGACTGGTCCGGGCGCTCGGCGTGGAGCCGCAGGAGGAGTTGGCCAGCGCCCGCTCGCCGGAGGAGTTGGGTCTGCTGGCGGCCATTTCGGCGCGGGCCGGCGCGCTGCCCACGGACACCGCGATGCTGCTGCGTCGCACCATCCGCTTCGGTGACAAGCGAGCCGCGGAGGCGATGACCCCCAGGGTGGACGTCGTCGCGCTGCGCGTCACGGCCACCGTGGCCGAGCTGCTGGAGGAGTCGCGGCGGACCGGGCGGACCAGGTTCCCCGTGTACGAGGAGACCCTGGACCTGGTGACCGGCGTGGCCGGCGTGCCCGACGCGCTGGGCGTGCCGCTGGCCGACCGGGCGTCGACCCGGGTCGGCTCGGTGGCACGCGAACCGGTGTACGTGCCGGAGAGCCTGAACCTGGACGGTGTCCTGGCCGCACTGAAGGCGGCCGGGGCCGACCTGGCCATCGTGGTCGACGAGTACGGCGGCACGGACGGCGTGGTGACCGTCGAGGACCTCGTCGAGGAGTTGGTCGGCGAGATAGCCGACGAGTTCGACCCGGCGAGCGTGGACGACCACGGGTCGGTCGAGCTGACCGTGCCGGGCGGTGAGCGCACAGTCCTGGTCGACGGTGTGCTCCGCTCCGACGAGTTGGCCGAGCAGACCGGTTTCCGGCTGCCCGAGGGGCCGTACGAGACGTTGGCCGGGTTCCTGATGGCCCAGCTCGGGCACATCCCACTCGCCGGCGAGATTGTCGAGGCGGACGGCTGGGAGTTCACAGTGGTCGAGGTGGAGCGGCACCGGATCGAGCAGGTCCGGGTGTTGCGCCCGGCGGATCCGGACGACGATGACTGAGCTGCTGGTGACCGTGCTGTTGCTGCTCGGCAACGGGTTCTTCGTGGGCAGCGAGTTCGCGCTCATCGCGTCCCGCCGGACGGTGATCGAGCCGTTGGCCGCCGGGTCGAAACGTGCCCGTTGGGCGCTGTCGGCGATGAACCAGATTCCGTTGATGATCGCCGGCGCGCAGCTCGGCATCACGGTCTGCTCGCTGGGTCTGGGCGCGATCGCCGAACCGGCGCTGGCTCACCTGCTGGAGCCGCCGTTCCACGCGGCCGGCCTGCCGGAGCGGGCGGTGCACCCGGTGGCGTTCGTGCTGGCACTGGGTGTGGTGGTCTTTCTGCACACTGTCGTCGGCGAGATGGTGCCGAAGAACATCACGCTGGCCGGTCCGGAGGTTTCCGCACTCTGGCTCGGCCCGGCGATGCTGGCGTTCTGTGTGGCCACCAAACCGTTGTTGCTCGCTATGAAATGGGCGGCCCGGCGCGTGCTCGCGTTCTGGCGGATCGAGGCGTCCGAGTCGGTGAAGACGGTGTTCACGGCCGAGGAGTTGGCCGGGTTGGTCTCGCAGGCACGGACCGAGGGGTTGCTCGATGCGGAGCAGCACGCGCGGATCACCGGCGCGTTGGCCCTGCACGCGCGGACGGCGGCGGACGCGCTGCAACCGTGGTCGACGGTGGTGACGGTGGCCGAGGACGTCTCGCCGGCGTCGCTGGAGGTGCTGGCGACCCGGACCGGCCGGTCCCGGTTCCCGGTGGTGCAGCGGTCGACCCGTCGGGTGCTCGGCTTCGTGCACGTCAAGGACGTGCTCGGGTACGCCGGGCAGGGCCGCCGGTCCCCGGTGCCGGCCGACGTCTACCGGCCGTTGGCGGTGGTGCCGCCGGAGCGTACGTTGGCCGACCTTCTGCTGGCCATGCGTCGCGAACGGCGGCACATGGTGCTGGTCAGCGACGGGCGGCGGCCTCTCGGTGTGGTCACTCTCGACGATGTATTGACCGCAATCGTTGGTTGACGAACCAATACCCTTGGTGTGCAAGCGGTTGCACGACAGTGATGGTTACTGCGGTCACCTTGATTACCGCCCCGAGCTTCCCTAATGTGAGGCACCGACCGCTGTGGGTCGTCTGCCTCGGCCCTTCCCTCACGCGAGGCGCCCGGCGGTCGGTTGCAAAGGAGTCGGTGCCGGTGGCAACCATGCCCCCTCATCGTCACGACCTGACTGCGTCTGCTCGCTCTGGTGGCCTGCGCCGCGTCGCGCACCGGGTGCTCGTCCTGGTCGCTGCCGCAGCGGTCGGCGCCGGTCTGCTGACCGCGCCGGCACATGCCGCGCCCACGGTCGACGAGATCGAGGCGCAGATCGACAAGAAGTGGGAGCAGTTGGAGCCCACCATCGAGCAGTACAACAAGGTCCGGGCGCAGCTGAAGGTCAACCGGCAGAAGTCGGCGAACCTGCAGAAGAAGATCGAGCCGCTGGCGCTGCAGAGCGAGCTGGCGCTCAACCGGGTCGGCGATCTCGCCTCCCGCTACTACATCTCGGGCCCGTCGCAAGACATCGGCGCGCTGCTGGTCAGCGCCAAGCCGGACACGCTCACCGAGCAGCTCACCATCCTCGACCGGCTCGCCGCGCGGGAGCGCAAGGAGGTCGAGGGCGTGCTGGCCGTACGGGCCAAGTACGACGGTGAGAAGCAAAAGCTGGACGCGCTGATCGTCACCCAGACCAAGCAGCAGAACGAGCTGGCGGCCAAGAAGAAGCAGATCGACGCCGAGATCAAGCAACTCGAGGCGTCGATGCCGAAGACCACCGTCAAGACCGCGGCCTGCCCGACGATCAACGGAGTGTTCAGCGCGGCCGCCCGCACCGCGATCAAGACCGCCTGCGGCAAGGTCGGCAAGCCGTACGTCTGGGGTGCCACCGGGCCGAACTCGTTCGACTGCTCGGGACTGACCCAGTACGCCTACAAGGCGGCCGGGATCTACCTAACCCACCACACCGGTGACCAGTGGAACGAGGGCAAGGCCGTTTCGCGAGCCGACGCCCGGCCCGGTGACCTGGTCTTCTTCTTCTCCGGCCTGAGTCATGTCGGGCTCTATCTGGGCAACAACACAATGGTGCACGCGCCACGTGCCGGCAAACCGGTGCAGGTGTCCAGCATCAACACCATGCCCGTCGCCGGGTTCCGTAGACCCGGCTGATCCACCCAGCGCCAACACGACGGCCCCCGGTCACCGACCGGGGGCCGTCGTGGTTTCTCAGCGGGGCGCTCCCACCGGGGATGGCAGCAGCTGCACGTCGGCGAGGTCGACGTACATGATCCGGTGGCCGAACTGGATCTGCGCGTAGCGGTTCTTGCCGCGAATCACCGTCCAGTCGCCGGGCGAGGAGCCGTCGACGGTGCTGGCCCGGTAGTACTCGCCAGCCAGCACCGCGCCGACGGCGTACCGCTGCCCGGCGGTCAGGGTGTACTGCAGCGGCGAGATCGCCTGGTAGGGCACCCCGTCCGGGTACGCCGACTGCTCCGGGTAGGCCCGTCCGTACACCGGAATGGTGGTCCGGCCGGGCTTCGGGGTGGCCACGACACCGACGGTCCAGCTGGCGGTCGGCGCGGACGCCGGGTTGTGGAACCAGGCCCGCTGCCCGAGGTACCAGATCGCCGTCCAGTCGCCCTGCCGTCCGGCCAGCGCGTACGTCTGCCCGGCGGAGGCCCGGGCACCGTGGTCCGACACGGCCATCGTGTTCGGGGTGCCGTCCGGGCGGAGCGCGATGTCGTTGACCAGTGGCGCGTCCGCGGACGGTGCGCTGCGCAGCACGACCGCCGAGGAGCCGCGCGGCGCGCACGGGACGCCTGCGGTGACGCAGTCGGTGAACGCCGGCCGGTTGGTGGCGTAGTCCGGGTAGATCCGGACCAGCCCGGTGGCCGGGGTGCCGGTGTCCAGTCGAGGTGCGTGCAGCAGGTCGAAGTAGTGCGTCCAGTCCCAGTACGGCCCCGGATCCCAGTGCATTCCCCGCACTGTCGAGGGGATGGTGCCGGGCACGTTGTCGTGGCCGATGATGTGTTGGCGGTCCAGTGGGATGCCCAGCCGCAGCGCCAGGTGCCGGACCAGCTTCGCCGAGGTCCGGTACATCGCCTCGGTGTACCAGGTGCCCTGCGCCGCGAAGCCCTCGTGTTCCAGACCGATCGACTTGGCGTTGACGTACCAGTTGCCGGCGTGCCAGCCGACGTCAGTGGTCCGCACGTGCTGGGCGATGTGCCCGTCGACCGAGCGCAGCGAGTAGTGCCAGCTCACGTAGGTCGGATCCTGGACGAGTTGCAGTGTCGTCGCCCAACTCGCCTCGGTGTCGTGGATGACGATGTACTCGATCTTCTGCCGCGCGGGCCGGTCGGAGAGGTCGTGGTTGCCGTAGTCCCCGTCGCCGAACGCCTCGTAGGGCGCCGGGATCCATTCACAGGAGATGGTGCGGGGGCACTCCACCCCGTCCGGGCGGGCCAGCCGGCGCAGACCCAGCCGGTCCAACCAGGAACGCTCGGGCCGCACCGTACGGGCCGGCAGGGTGATCCGCTGGCCGTCGTCGGTCACCCGGGTCTGGCCCGCGCCGATGGTGGTGAAGACCTCGTCGGCGAAGGCCGCGGCGGCGTCGGCGCTGTCCGCGCCGGAGTAGCGGGCCACCGCGCCGTACCAGGCCGCCGGGTCGGTGTCCGCGCCGACCGGCGCGTTCAGATCCCGTTGGTACGCGCTCAGCAGCGCGGCCCCACCCCGGATGTTGAGGCCCGCGTCGGTGCGCAGTGCCTCGGGGGTGGCACCGGTCAGCGTGGCGGCGGCGTCCACGGTCTGCAACGCGGCGGTGGACGGCGCGGGGGCCTCGACGGGCCGGGGCGCGGGCACCCGGGCGGGACGGGAGTCGTCGCCGCGTGGGTCCTCGGCGCCGGCGTCGTGGTGACCGCGCCCCGGTAGGGCAGCCACGTGCCGGGCGTCGGTCAGGTGCATCGGGCCGTACCCGCCACTGGTGCTCGGTGTGCCGGCGTTGGTGTCCCAGCGCGACTCCAGGTAGGAGACGCCGAGCAGCACGACGGTCGGCACGCCGTACTCGGTGGCCGCGGCGGCGTACTGGTGTTGGCGGTCGGTGGTGGGCGCGGCGGCGGCCGGGCCGACGGAGAGCGGCACCGTGGTCGCGGCGGCGACCACGGTGGCGGCGAGCAGTGCCCGCCAGCCGGTCGACAGGGTTGGATGGTGCATCGAACCCCCTAGATTCTCGCGGAGTGAGGTCAGGTCACCATCGCGCCGCCCGGGAGGTCAGGTCAATACCTTTCCATCTATCGAAGCATGCGGAAAGAATTCTTCACACACGGTCGGTGACCTCGTCCAATCCGTACGGAGTGTCACGGCCGCATGGGTTGCGGATCGGTAACAAGCGTCTCTACTCTGGTCATTCGTCGGCCCGACAGCAGCTCCGCCCAGCCCGGGCGGTAACGGACCGACACCGCCGAGTCGTTTCCGAGCGAACCGGGGACCCAGGTCCCTCGGGGTGAATCCGCAGCCACTGCGGTAGGGCGCCGACTTCCCGCCCGAACCCGTCAGCTAACCCGGTAGGCGGTCAGGAAGAAGGAGTACGGAACCCCGGTGGCACTCCATGCCCCGCGGCCGTCGTCCGAGCGGTCGGCATCAGCCGGCCCGCCGTCGATCGTGCCGCGCCCACGCTGGTCCCGCTTCACCACCGCACTCGCCGCGCTGGCCGGCATCGCCGTCGTCCTGACCGGCACTGCCACGGCGGCCCACGCAGACCCGTCCGTCGCCGAGATCGAGCGCCAGATCGACGCCGACTGGAACAAGCTCGAACCGATCATCGAACGGCACAACGCCACTCGCACCGACCTCGCCGCGAAGCGCAAGCAGGCCGACGCGCTGGCCGCCCGGATCACCCCGCTGGAGCGTCAGGTCGACGCCGCGATGGACAAGGTCAGCGCCCTGGCCGTACGCGCCTACATGGGTGAGAACGTCTCGACAGTCAACGCGATGCTGGGGAGCCGGTCGCCGAGCGAGGTGGTCGGTCAGCTCGAAATGCTCGACCGCTTCGCGCACAACCAGCAGAAGGACGTACGCCAGGTGGCCGACCTGCGCGACCAGCTGGCCGCGCAGAAGGCGCCGCTGGACGAGATGGTGGCCCAGCTGGCCCGCACCGAAGCTCAGCTGGCGGCGAAGAAGAAGCAGATCAACGACGAGATCGACCGCCTGCAGAAGCTGCGCCTCAAGGTGTACGGCAGCGGCGGCGGCGGCCCGCTGCGCCCAGCGCCCTGCCCGGGCAGCTACCCCGGCGGCGCCGCGGGCACCGCTGTCAAGTTCGCCTGCGCGCAGATCGGCAAGCCCTACGTCTGGGGTGCCGAGGGTCCGAACTCGTACGACTGCTCCGGGCTGATGCTGGCCGCCTGGGCGAAGGCCGGTGTGTCGCTGCCGCACAACGCCGCCGCGCAGAGCCGCGTCACGAAGGACGTCAGCAAGGGCGACCTGCGCCCCGGCGACCTGGTCTTCTACTACAGCGACATCCACCACGTCGGCATGTACGTCGGCGGCGGCTGGGTGGTGCACGCCTCGCAGGCCGGTCAACCGGTCAAGATGAAGAAGGTCGACGACGGCCCGATCCACAGCTACGGCCGCCCGGGCTGACCCCGGGTGATCGAAGGGCCCGCCGCGATCCGTCGCGGCGGGCCCTTGTCGTCGTGGTTCTAGCGGGTGAACCTCAGCGGGTTGGCCAGGTGCGCCAGTGCTGCCAGGCGCGGCTGGGCGTCGGCCCCCGCTGGCCCTGGTAGCGCGAGCCGTAGACCGCCGAGCCGTACGGGTGCTCGGCCGGCGAGGAGAGCCGGAAGATGCAGAGCTGCCCGATCTTCATGCCCGGCCACAGGGTGATCGGCAGGTTCGCCACGTTCGAGAGTTCCAGGGTCACGTGACCGGAGAAGCCCGGGTCGATGAAACCGGCGGTGGAGTGCGTGAGCAGCCCGAGCCGGCCCAGGGAGCTCTTGCCCTCCAGTCGGCCGGCGAGTTGGTCACCCAGCGAGATGACCTCCAGCGTCGAGGCGAGCACGAACTCCCCCGGGTGCAGCACGAACGGCTCGCCGTCGGGGACCTCGACCACCGATGTCAGGTCGTCCTGCTGCATGGCGGGGTCGATGTGGGTGTAGAGGTGGTTGTTGAAGACCCGGAACAGCCGGTCGAGTCGGACGTCGATGCTGGACGGTTGGACCAGGGTGGGCTCGAACGGCTCCAGGCCCAGCGTGCCGGCCTTGATCTCGGAGACCAGGTCGCGGTCGGAGAGCAGCATCGGACCACCATAGCCGCGTTGCCAAAAGTGGCCGGATTCGGTGCCGGTGACCAGCGCGTCGAGGTCGCCGCTCGTACATTTGTTCGATAGAATGCCCGCATGGCTTCCTGGTCCGAATTCGCCGCCGACGAGCCCCGACTCGCCGACGGGATCCGCGTTCTCCTCCAGCAGTACGGGCCGGGCTTCGGCTATCTGGCCACGGTCCGCGCCGACGGCGGGCCCCGCGTCCATCCGGTCTCCCCGGTCATCACCGCCGAAGGGCTGTTCTGCTTCATCATCGACTCGCCCAAGCGCCGCGACCTCGAACGAGACGGCCGTTACGCGCTGCACTCGTTCCCGCCGGAGGAGAGCGACGACGAGGCGTACGTGGCGGGCCGCGCCCGTCCGGTGACCGATCCGGTCCGGCTGGCGCAGCTGGCGCAGAGCGCCCGGGCCGAGCCGCAGGTCGACTGGCGGCTCTTCGAGTTCACCGTCGACGTGGCGATGCTCACCCGCCGCGAGCAGCACATCGCGGGCATTCCGGGCCTCGCGCCGGGTCGGCCGGCCGTTCGGGTCTGGCTCGACCCGCACGCCCCGTCGGCTGCCGCCGCCCCACTTGCCGTCCCGCAGGCGCGCCCGACCCGCCTCAGCCGCGACGTCCAGTGCACGGCCGCCTGACCATGATCTGAAGATCATCGGCGCGCTGGCTCCGTCGTCACGGAGCCGGCGCCCGGCCGTACGCCCCGCCCTGCACCGCGCCCTGCACCCGTCCGCCCCGACGCTGCATGATCAACTCGGTTTCGGTGAAACCGCGGTGTCCCGGCGCTTCGGATGCCCCGACTTCCAGAAAGCCGAGTGGATCAACCGGACCGACCCGGGCGGTGCGGTACGCGAACAGCAACGGCGGGCGGGGGTACCTGGGTGCACGGGCTCGACCACTCGGGTACAGTGGTGCCGCTTGCGGGTGTAGTTCAATGGCAGAACATCAGCTTCCCAAGCTGACAGTGCGGGTTCGATTCCCGTCACCCGCTCCACCGCGAAGGCCCTGGCCAGGACGAGAGTCCCAGCCAGGGCCTTCGATGCTGTTGCGGCCAGCAGCGCTCGCGGCCGACAAGACCCTGAGGGCCCCGAACCCCGGCCGTTCCAGCGTTAACCTCGCTGGCCTCCCAGAGCGTTCAAGTGGTGGGAGGTACACACACGATGCAACGACCTCGGGAACTGGCGCCACCGGAAGGCTTCGCCGAGTTCGTCGCGGCGCGCTCCGATGCACTGCTGCGTTCGGCCTGGCTGCTCACCGGTGACGCCGGGCGCGCCGAGGACCTGTTGCAGACGGTCCTGGCAGACGTCTGGCGGCGCTGGGCCACGATCAGGAGCGCCGGGCATCCCGAGGCGTACCTGCGCCGAGCGTTGTTCACCACCTACGTCTCCTGGTGGCGGCGGCGCTGGCGCAGCGAGATTCCAAGCCAGCCACCGGACGGGCCCTCACGTGGCGACGTGGCAGGGGAGTCCGTTGACCGGGACGCGGTACGCCGCGCGTTGGCCCGGCTCAGCCGGCAGCAGCGGGCGATCGTGGTGCTCCGCTACGTCGAGGACCTGACGGTGCAGCGGACAGCGGAAGTGCTCGGCTGCTCGCACAACACGGTCAAGGTGCAGGCCTTCCGTGCCCTACGGATTCTGCGTACCGATCCGAATCTTGAGCTGTTTGCCGCTTGGAGGTCGCGAAGTGACGCGTGAAGATGAGGACATCAGGCTCCTGTTGACAAGCGCCGTTCCCCCACTGACGCCACCACCGGATCGGGTTGTCGAGGTGGCGAGGCGCGTCCGCCGGCACCGGCAGCGCCTGATCGGGAGCGCCGCGCTCGCCGTTGCCGTGGCCGTTGGGCTGGGCGTCGGAGGGGCGCAGATCCTCACCGATGGCAACCGTGCCCCCTCGATGGCGGGCGATTCCGGCGGACAGGGGCAGTGGACTTCGTGCGTCGAGGCTGCACCGGAGATGGTCAAGCGCGGCTTCAATGTCCGGACCGAGGAGGCAGCCGCCCTGCCCCGCCTCGGCGATGGCTTCATCCCCGCCGAGGCCGTCATCTGCCGGCTGGTCCAACGCGCTAACGTGGGCGAGGACGTGCTGGTGACGGAACAGCGCAGCTACGACGCCGCCGCCCTCGCCGCCCTCGCCGCCGTGCTCCGCCTGCCTGATGCGCCACAGAATCCCAACCCCCTCTGCAGGGCGAACCTGCAGATGGCACCCTGGCTCGCGCTCGTTGACGCGGAGGGCCGGTGGACACGGCCCGGCATACCACTCGCTACCTGCCACAACCATCTCCCCGACGCGGTCAGTGAAGCCCTTCATGCCCTGCCGCTGACCACCGTGGCAACCCATCGGCTCGCCGAGTCGCCCACGGCGGGGTGCGACATGACAGCGCTGGCGAGGACGAGCGACCCTGACGCCCGTCCCGGCGCCCTGCCGGAGCCGTTCCCCGCCAGGCAGCAGGTCCGCCTCTGCGTCTACGACGTGCCGAAGAGTCAGCAGGGAAGCCGCATGCTAGACGGCGACTTCGCGCACGGGACGGTGCTGCCGGAGGACCGACGGGCAGCGATCGAGGGTGCGCTGCGCTCGTCCGGGCCGGCGAACCCGTGCCATACCCGCGCCAGCCGCTTCGCGGTGCTGAGTCCGTTGACCGGCAGTGGCCCGCACACCTACGTCGAACTCGACGGCTGCCGTCGAGTCACCATGGGAGCCGCTCCTGATCCTGTGATCAACGCGCAGGGCGACGCCGCGCTGATCGCGCTCATCGACAAGCCGTGACCTGTAGGGCGGGACGTCCGGGGAAATCCGGCCAACGGCCGTGCCTGGAGGTCATGCCGAGATCGCTTGTAGCCCCGTACCAGCCGCCGCTAAGGGTGGGTGCCCAACGGGAACTCACGGACGGTGCGCCACGGGCTGACGTCCGGTGTTCCGGCGATGAGCCGGACCCTGTCGATCGCCGCGTTGATCGGCAGGTGAGCGGAGATGGTTTCCGCGGCGTGGCTCAACACGGGCTTGGCGGCGTCGTGACCAATGGTCAGGTGCGGCACCACATCGCTGTGCGCCCCGGCGTACGGGGGTGCCTCGGGAAACCGTTGCCACACTGCCTCGGTGAGGTCGCGGAAGGGCCGGTCTGGCTGCGGGGCAAGCCAGACGACCGCGTCACCGAACCAGCCGACGTGCGTCAGTGCGACGTCGAACCTTGGTATCTCGGCAAGGGTCTCGCGCAGCACGGCCAGGGCCTGCTCGTTGATCCGCTGCGGAGGTAGGAACGGGTAGAGGACGGTCACGTGCGCTGGCACGCCCCAGGAGGCGGCCGGGTCCAGCGATGCCCGGAACTGGCCCACCGCCTCCTCGGCCTCGGGTATCGGCACGATGAGCGCCGTCTGTGTCGGTTCCATACCCGTAGCTTCCCGACCATGACTGGTGCCGGTCCACCGTCAGCCGTCCGTTCTCAAACTCCGGACCGCAGTCGTGCGGCGAGGAAGGACGGCCGTTCGGTGAGACGGGTGTACGCGGCTTCGTCGACCTCTCGGAGTTCGGCGCCCGGCCGCGGCTCGACGAGCTTCTCCAGAGTGAATCCGGCGTCCAGGAGTTCGCCGAGGAATGCTTCCAGCGTCGTGCGCTGGAAGTGGAGGACCCCGGGCCCGTGCGGCAGGTCGACCCAGGACTGGTCGTAGTAGGAACCGCCGAAGTATCGCCAGTCAGCTGTCGGATGAGTGATCGAGATGACCAGCCAGCCGGCGGGACGTAGGACTCGGCGCATCTCGGCGAGCAACTGTCGCCGGTTGGTCACGTGGTGGATGACCAGAGCGCAGACGATCCCGTCGAAGGACGCGTCAGCGGCGAAGTCCAACGGCTGTTCCAGGTCGTGCAGGCGCAACTCCGCTCGGGCGGCACGTGAGTGGGCATGGCGGAGCACTGTGGCGCTTGCGTCGATGCCGGTCACCCGGGCGCCTCGCGCCAGCAGTTCGGCTGCGTAGTGGCCGGCACCGCAGCCGACATCGAGGATGTCCGCGTTGGCGACGTCACCAGCGAGCGCCAGCATCGCCGGCCGATCGGTGTACGCGTTGTAGGGGCTGGTGTTGGCGTTCTGCGCGAAGAACTCACCGAGTTCGTCGTGATATCCGGTCTCGATCGGCATCTGAGCACAATCTATCGGTAGTCGGCGAAGATTCGACGGCCCACACCATCGACGGTGATCGGGCCGCCGTGCGGAAGGATCCACTGCGGTCTGGTGTGACCGAACGGGACGCCGACGCAGACGACTGCCTCGGGGTTGTAGCGGGTCACCACGTCGACGACAGTGTCGCGCTGCTGCTCGCGTAGCCGTGCCCGATCTGCGGCAGCGGGTCGGCGGGCGTGGTCGGAGACCGGCGGACGGGCGACCAGGACCGCGTCGACGGCGCTGAGGAGACCGCGTTCACCCAGTGACCGGACGATGAAGCCGACCTCTCGGGCGGGAAGGAGTTCCTCCGACGTCTCGATGATCAGCACTCCGCCGTGCAGCGCCTCGGGGGGAAACGGGAAGCGTCCCGCCGTCAGGATCCACTGGATGACTTCCAGGCAGCCGCCCCAGGTGGGGCCGGTTACCGTGCGGGGCGGCCCGTACCAGCTCCACGGCTCCGTCGGCTCGCGCTCTCCGAAGGACTTCAACGCCTGCGGATCTGCCCAGTCGATGCCGACATCCTCGGACTCACCCGGATCGGTGATCTCCAGCCGTTCCCCGGTGAGTAACGCCGCTCGCAGCGACCGGGCGTGGATGTCGTCCACGGCCGGCCCGGGGCCGAGGTGCACCTGTGAGGATCCGCCGTAGAAGCTGGCGATGCCGAGGCCCCAGAGCCAGTGGTGCAGGTTGGTGTTGTCGCTGGTGCCGAGGAACGGCTTCGGGTCGGCTCGGGCCAGGTCGGCGTCGAGGTGGGGGATGACAGTGATCTGGTCGTCGCCGCCGATGACGGCGAGAATGCCGCGTACCCGGGGATCCGCGAAGGCGGCGTTGATGTCCGCCGCACGGGCTGCCGCGGTCGCGCCCACCTGGCGGGTGGTGGGGTATTCGATCGGAACGAGGCCGGTCAGGTCAGCGAGCCGTCGCATGGCCTGCTCGTGGATCCCGGGAAAGGCGCCTGCCGCGGCGAAGGACGGCGAAAGGACCGCGATGTGGTCGCCTGGACGTGCCTTCCGAGGACGGACGAGCTCATGCTCCATGTCGAGATCCAACAGGTGCGCGAGCCCGTACGCATCTCATTTCTCCGCGGTGAAGTAGGGCTCGGCTGCCTCCAGCCGGGGCACCTCCACGCCCAGCCTGCGCGCCTCCGCAAGGGTGTCGCGGCAGACCGCGCGCAGCTCCTCCGGGTTGGCGTGGGCCTCCATGACCAGGCGCATCGGCGGGAAGTGCCTGAACAGCCAGGCCATCGCCGGTGCTGCCAGCCAGACGGGAGCGGTGAAGGGCAGTAGCTCGCTGCGGTGCCGCCGCAGATCGACGCCCCGAGCCTCGACGAGCGGCAGGAGTTCGCGGGTGGCAAGGATCGCTTCGCGTACGTTGCCGGGCGTCAGCTTGGACAGCGAGCCCAGCTTCAGACTCTGCGTGTGCAGGCCTGCGTTCTGGACGAAGTGGATCGACAGCCAGCCACGGAAGTCGGAGTTTTCCTGGAGCCTGAACCCCGCGTCACGAAACACCTGGCGCACGGCCTGTTCGCGCTCGGTCGGTGGCCTGTCGAAGGTGCCGAAGAAGACCACTGGCAGCAGAGCCCCATGCAGCACACCGTCGTCGCCGAACCCGCCGCCGGCCCCGGGAAAGCCCCAGGCCACCTGGTCAGCGGGAAGGTGTTCGGTCGCGGTCAGCGGCTCGACCCACAGGTTGTTGAAGACGAGCACCGTGGCTCCGCCCACACGCGGTCCCAGGAAGGCCGCGGCTTCCGGGAAGCCGTAGTGCTGCACGCTGAGCACGATCAGATCGAAGTCGTGGTCCGGCTCCAGCGACTCGCGGTAGCGCACCGGCCACCTCTCGGTGACCCGCTTCCCCCACGGCCGTCGCCGGGCGTCAAGCAGATCAAGATCAATCGCATTGCCGTACGCGGTCGCCCGCCCCGGCCGGACATAGAACTCGACATGGTGCCCGGCCCGTTCCAGAGCCCACCCGTACGTCGCACTGATCACGCCCCGGCCGAACATCAAGATCTTCACGCGGCACCTCGTACCCTATAATTGGAGATCGTCTCCGGTTCTCAAAATATGGAGACAGTCTCCACTTGTCAACATGGGGCCCTACGTGACCGATGCCAAGCCACTGCGCGCCGACGCCCGCCGCAACCGTGACGCCCTGATCGCCAAGGCCCGGGAGCTGTTCGCCGACGGCTGCTTCAACCTGCGCTTCGACGACTTCGCCAAACTGGCCGGCGTGGGCACCGGCACGCTCTACCGCCACTTCCCCACCCGCGAAGCCCTGGCCGAAGCGGTCTACCGCGAAGAACTCACCGCGATGTGCGACCGTGCCCACGAGCTGCAAGCCACCCTCCCAGCCGACGAGGCGCTGGAATCCTTCCTGCGTGGCTTCGTGGACCACCTGCACTGCCACGAGGGCCTCGCTCGGACGCTCGCCACGCTCATGGCCACCCAATCGGGCGCGCTGGCGGAGGGCGCCCAAGCCCTGGGCCAGGTCATCGACGACCTCCTGGCCGCCGCCGTCATGACTGGAACCATCCGTGGCGACGTGGGTGTCGGCACCATCATGATGGCCCTGCACGGCATCTGTGCGGCCTACGACCACCCGACCTACCGAACCGACGCGGACGGTGTCATCACCCTCGTCCTCGCCGGCCTCCGTCGCACGGAAGCATGAGCAGAGTTGGCCTTGTGTCAACCCAGCCACTGTGCTCAGGTGGACTCTGTGTTCACCGAAGCTTTTCCGATCGTGACGACACCTGACCTGCCAAGACTCATCGCGTTCTACCGGGACGTGGTCGGCTTCGAGCTGACCTACCGGTTCCCGGACGAGGGCGCCCCGGAGTTCGTCGCCCTGCGGCTGGGCAGCAGCGAGCTCGGCCTGGCCGCCAACCCGGAGGCTGGCGAGCCGGCCGGCTCGCACCGCTGGGAGTTGTGCGTCTACGCCGACGACTGCGACGCGGCCGTGGGCGCGCTGCGCACGGGTGGGGCGACAGTGACCGAGGAGCCGGTCGACCAGCCGTGGGGTGAGCGGTCCGCGCGGGTCACTGACCCCGACGGCAACCGGTTGCTGGTGCTGGCCCGGCTGTAGCTGTCCGTGCCCCGACGGCGTGCTGTCATCGTCTCCAGAACAGGAGATGGGTGACCCCGCTGGGGCTGGGCACCGACTCGAGGTGGAAGCGGTCGAGCAGTTCGGTGGGGCTGTCCCACAAACGCTCACCCCGTTCGAGGTCGACGGGCGCGACGGCGATGTGCATCGTGTCGACCAGATCGGCCTCGAGGAACTCGCGGATGGTGGCCACCCCACCGCCGAGGCGTACGTCCCGACCGTCGGCTGCCTGCTTCGCCTCGGCCAGTGCTTCCGCCGGGCTGACATCGCGGAAGTGGAACGTGGTGTCGGACAGGCTGAACGACGGACGTTCGTGGTGGGTGAGCACGAAGACCGGCGTGTGGAACGGCGGATTGTCCCCCCACCATCCCTGCCACTCGTGGTCCTCCCAGGGGCCACGTTGGGGGCCGAACTTGTTGCGACCCATGATCTCCGCGCCGATGTTGCACTCGGCGTCGCGGGTCAGGTAGTCGTCCAGCCCACGGGTGCCGCCCGGCTCGGTGCGATACACGAAGCTGGCGGTGGCGGCCCGCCAGGAGAACAGCGCGGTGGGGTCCGCGTGACCGAAGGGCCGTTCCAGGCTCTGCCCCTCTCCGGTCCCGAACCCGTCGCGCGAAACGTTGAAGCACTGCACCCGCAACAGTTGCGGCATGGTGTCTCCCCCTTCCTTCGATGGGCCGTGGTTCAGTTCGCGGTTACCGTCGGGCCGCCTCCGCGGCCCCGATCGTCGAGTACGAGCGGGGCGCGACCGCGCACCGCGTACCGGATGTGGGTCACCTGTGGGGTGGCAAGGACGCGGGTCGGCGTCAGCTCGACTCCCTCCCGGTCGCCCAGGTCGAGGTCCGCGTCGAAGAGCCGCAGGCCGGTGCCGAGCACGACGGGTACGACGTGCAGCTCCAACTCGTCGAGCAGTCCGGCCTTGAGCACCTGCCGTACCAGGCTCCCGCCCCCGGCCACGGCGACATCCTTGCCGCCGGCCACGGCGCGCGCCTGCTCGACGGCGCTGGCCACGCCGTCGGTGACGTAGGTGAAGCTGGTGCCCCCTCCCTTCAGTAGCCGCTGGCGGGGGCGGTGGGTGACGACGAAGACCGGTGCGCGGAACGGCGGCTCCTCACCCCAGGGGATCTCACCCCCGTCGGCCATCCGGCGTCCCATCACGTACGCGCCGGCGGCGCCGAACGACTCGGCGATCACCTCTGAGTTGGTGTCCTGCTCCCCGCCGGCGAAGCCCTGCCGTTCGCGCCAGGCAGCTGCCTCGGTCGCCCACCTGGTGACCCGGAAGAACTTGGCGCTCTCTTCCGAATCCATCCAGTTGCCGTTCCCGTCGAACTGGGGGCCGGCGTAGAAGCCGTCCACCGATACCGACAGCTGTGCGGTCACCTTCGTCATCGCGCCTGGTCCTCTCCTCGGGCGACACCCCGCCTGGGTGCCGCTCACCGAGTGGTCGGAGCCGAACGCGTTGTCCCTACCGGATAGAAGTGTGACCCGCGTCACCCGCCGGCTCGGTCAGGAGCCACGTCCCGGCGTGTTCCGGGTCGCCTGACCAGCGCATCCGGGGCTTCTCCTCCGGGCGCGGGCTCCAGTCCCGGTAGGGCGCGAGGGTCACCCGCCAGGCGATCACCGTGAAGACGTAGATTCCCGGCCCGACCAGCCAGAGCAGGGCGTCACGTCGGCGGTAGGAGGCGTACGGCGCGAGCCACGCGGTCGCCGCCATCGGCACCGCGACCGCGCTGAGGTCGGCCACCGGCCCGCGGCCGAACCGGGCCTCGATCAGCTCGCGGAGGACGAGGGACGGGACGACCACCCCGACCAGCAACGCCACCGTGCGGATCATGCGCGTCCGGCGAGCCGGGGATACGCGGGCGGCAGGTGCTTCGGTGGGCATCCCCGGAGGGTACGGGCTGGCCCACAGCGGAACGGGAACCAGAGTTCGGGGTACGCCGGACTAGGGTGGCGATCATGCGGATTGGCATCGTGATCCTGCCGGACCAGCGGTGGGCGGAGTCGCAGCGTCGCTGGCGGCAGGTCGACGAGTGGGGCTTCGACCACGCCTGGACGTACGACCACCTGGGTTGGCGTGACCTGGTCGACGGCCCGTGGTTCGACTCGATGGCCACGCTGACCGCCGCCGCGACGGTGACCTCGCGGATTCGGCTGGGCACCCTCGTGGCGTCGCCGAACTTCCGGCACCCGGCAGCGTTCGCCCGACAGATCACCACTGTGGACGACGTCTCCGCCGGCCGGCTGCTGCTCGGTCTGGGTGCGGGGGGCATCGGCTTCGACTCGGCGGTGCTGGGCGGTGAGACGCTGCCGCCGCGGCAGCGGGTCGACCGGTTCGCCGAGTTCACCGAGCTGTTGGACCTCATCCTGCGGGAGGACGGCACCACCTGGCGTGGCGACTGGTTCGCCGCGGTGGACGCCCGCAACAACCCCGGCTGCGTGCAGCAGCCTCGGGTGCCGTTCGTGGTGGCTGCCAACGGGCCACGGTCGATGCGGTTGGTGGCCCGCTTCGGGCAGGGGTGGGTGACCACCGGCACCGGTGACGACAATGACCTGGCGGGTTGGTGGGCCAGCGTGTCCACGCTGTCCGCGCGGATGGACCGGACCTTGGACGAGGCCGGCCGCGACCCGGCCAGCCTGGACCGCTACCTCTCGCTGGACGCGGCGCCGGTCTTCTCGCTCAGCAGCGCACAGTTCTTCGCCGACCAGGTCGGCCGGGCCGCCGAGCTGGGCTTCACCGACGTGGTGACGCACTGGCCGCGCGCCAGCAGTTGGTACGCCGGTGACGAGGCCGTCCTGGTGGACGTGGCGACGCGGTTGCTGCCACAACTACGCGCCTGAGGCCGCCGCACCCGCGCGGTTGGAAGCCGCCGCGTCAGGTGCCGAGGTCACCGCTGGCCACACCGCCCTCGCCACCGGAGACCAGCCGGAAGCGGAGGCAGACGATCGGAGTGTCGCCGTCGACAGGTGTGCCGAGCCTCGCCCAGTAGGCCGAGTGCCCGGCCCGCCACTCCCCGATCGAGCGGTCACCCTCGCCCTCGGCGTGGGCGAAGTCCCAGGGCACGTCGGCGAAGCGGACCACCTCAAGTCCGGTGATCTCCACGACGCCGGCCAGTGCGTTGTCGTCGTCGACAAGGGCCAGGCGTTCGCCGACGTGCTCCAACTCCTCGCCCTCTTCCGCGTACTCGGCGAGCCGGCCGGCCGTCGCGGTCTTCACACCGGCCAGCACCAGGGTGTTGAGGGTTGCCCGCAACTCGCCGGGGGTGCCGAGGGCGAGGGCGCGCAGTTCACCGATCCGAGGCCACATCCTGCCGAGGCTAGGCCAGCACGGGCCGGGCCGCCGCCGCAATACCCGCCGCCCCGCTCAGATCAGTTGGCCGGCGTAGCCGGGTGCGGTGAGCAGCCGGTCGTCGCCGCTGACGGCGTGGGCGTCGAGCACCGCGTCGGCCAGCTTCACCACGTGCGCGTCGCCGTGGCGGGCCGCGCGGGCGAAGACCTCCGCCGGCGTCGCGGGGGTCACTGTCGGTGGCGCGATGCCGTTGGCTGGGGCGTACACGGAGGTCATGGCCGCCGTCGCGGCCCAGGCCGCGGCGAAGCTCGGCGCCCACAGACCCCGGTCGAGTGCCGGCAGGGTACGCAGCACTGCGGTCGGCGCGGTGACCGCGTGCACCAGCATGACCGGCTCGGCGTGCCCGAAGCGCAGGTAGTCCAGGCCGGCCCGGTGCACCAGCGTGGTGAGCCCACGCTCCGCCTCGGCCGGGCTCCGCGCGGGGCGCAGCGTCGCGAGAGCCGGCTCCCATCGGGGTACGCCGGGCAACTGGACCAACCGATCCCGGACGCCACCGGTCTGGTCGTCGATCCGGGGCAGCCCGGCCAGGGCGGCCGCCACGTCGATGTCGTCAGTGCCTGGCTGGTCCGGATCGCCGGTGAGCAGCCGGTCGATGCCGGGGACCGGCTGCCAGCGGGACGCCCAGTAGCCGAGGGCCTGGCCCAGCTCGGTGAGCCGCTGTCGGTTCTCGTCGTCCGGGTCGAGCGCGCGTACGGCGTGCCCGACCCGGATCACACCGTGCGTGGCACCGGCGGCGATGCCTGGCAGCAGCCGAGGCCACCAGGTGCCGAGCACCGCGCGCCACGGGTGTTCGCGCAGTTGCCTGTCGAAGTAGGCGAGCCAGTCACCGGCGCGCTTCGGATCGCCCAGCGCCGACCGCCAGTCGTCGATCGGGTGCAGCCCTCGGGGCAGCTCGTCGAGGCGGCCGAGGTAGTCGTCGAGCCAGCGGTGCACCCGGTGTGGGTGCCCGTGTCGGACCAACGCCTCGACGGCCATTGGCCCGTGGTTGGACAGCCAGCCCTGGAATTCGGGGCCGGTGCGGTGCAGCCGTTCGTACGCCTCGTCGAGGACTCCGTCGCTCATTCACCGATCGTCGATGCTCAACCTCGCTTCAGGTCAAGAGGGCAGATCCGCGGCGTCGATCAGGCCGGTGATCCGTAGGTCGGCCGCGACGTCGGGCGGGCAGTCCACGGCCACCACGGCGGTGCCCAGCACCTCGGCGCCCCGTGCGGCGCAGATGTCGTAGAGGGCGCGAAGCTGCGCGCCGGTACGCACCCAGTCGTCCACCACCAGCACCCGGTCGTCGGGGCCGAGGTGCCGATCCCGTACGGCGAGGTCGACGCGTCGGCCCCGGTAGTCCGGTGGGCTCTGCGCCCAGGTGAGCGGCCCGGCCGGCAGTCGCCCGTCACCGAGTTTGTGGGCGGCCACGAAGCCAACCCCGAGGGCGGTGGCGGCCAGCGGCCCGAGCAGCAGTCCGGTGACGGCCGGCGCGAGCACCACAGTGGGTCGGGCGGCCCGGTACGGCGCCACCAGGGCCGGCCCCAGCTCGGCCAGCACCCCCGGGTCCCGCCACCAACCGGAGATGTCGCTGACCAGGTGACTGGTGCCCGGGCCGGGGTCGATCCACCGAAACAGGGTGGCCAGGCGTTCGGTCAGCTCGGCGGGCATCCGCTCATCCTGCGGCACGGACGGTGGGCGTGGAGCACCCGGGCCGCCCGGCCCACCCCGGGTCGGATGATCGGCTACACGTACTTGTGCAAATGCGGGCATACCACCATGATCACGTTGACTTCGGAAGTACTTCTCTCGTTACGGTCCGACCCGGTTTGTTCAGACGACGAAAGGACCGGGCCGGTGGCAGCCAAGCACTCCCGTACCCGCATCTTCTCCTCCCCGGCGGGCATCGTGGCCACCGCGGCGGTCGGCGTCGCCCTCGCGGTCGGGGGCACTGTCGGTGCCGTGCAGTTGGCGTCCGGCTCCGACCAGTCGGGGCAGACGGCTTTCGACCTCACTCCGACCCCAGTCGCGAGCAGCCTCACCCCCAGCTCCCCGGCCCCGAGCGCCAGCGCCAGCGCCTCGCCCAGCGTGACCGCCAGCCCGTCGGCGACCCGGTCGCAGCAGGCCGCCTCGCGGGGCAAGGAGCGCACCTCGTCGCCGAAGCCGAAGCCGAAGCCGACCGCCAAGAAGACCACGGCCGCGGCGAAGGTGCTGGAGAGCGGATCGTGCGGCGCCTCGTTCTACTCCGACGGGCAGCTGACCGCCAACGGCGAGTCGTTCAACCCCGACGCGCTGACCGCCGCGCACAAGACACTGCCGTTCAACACCAAGGTCCGGGTGACCAACCCGGCCAACGGCAAGTCGGTGACGGTGCGGATCAACGACCGCGGCCCGTTCATCGACGGCCGCTGCCTGGACCTCTCCCGGGCCGCCTTCGCCACCATCGCCTCGGTCGACGTGGGCGCGCTCACCGTCCGCTACGAGGTCCTCGGCTGACCGGCGCAGGCGCCGCCGATTCGGCCGGCCGACTGGGCCGGCCGGACAGAACCTCCTCGGACGACGGGTCAGGTTCATTCACCGGTTCACGTGGATCAGGCAAACTGTCAGTCGTACCCACGCGACTCCTCCAGTCGGGCCGTCGCCCGCTGAGCCCCGGATCCCGCGCCGGCCTCGGCGCGGCCCTCGGTCTGCTCGCGATCGTGTCGGCGGTGGAGGCGGCGGACGGCCGTAAGGTGCACTACGTCGCGCTCCTGGCGGCCGCGCCGGTTCTCGCCGCCGCCCTGGCATCCTGGCTGGTCGTCCTGGGGGTGGGCGTCGCGGCGACAGTGATCGGCGTCGGCTTCGCGCTGGTCGCGCCGAAGGCCTCTTTGGTCACGTCGGTCGACGTTGTCGCGGTTGCGCTCACCACCGGTTTTGCTGTGGCAGTGGCGTGGGTTCGGCAGCGGCAGTCCGAGCGGATCGTCGAGCTGACAAAGCTCGCCTCGGTGGCCCAGCAGGCGGTGTTGCGTCCGCTCGGGCCGCAGGTCGGCACGCTCTCGGTCGCGGGACGCTACATCTCCTCCACAGCGACGGCCGAGATCGGCGGCGACCTGTACGAGGCGATCGACACCCCCTACGGCGTACGCATGATCATCGGTGACGTGCGGGGCAAGGGCCTGGACGCGGTCCGGCTGGCCAGCATCGTCCTCGGTTCCTACCGGCACGTGGCGTACGAGCGGGCCGACCTGCGGGCCGTCGTCGCCGACCTGGATCGCGCGGTGGCCCGCAACGTCGGCGACGAGGACTTCGTCACGGCGGCACTGGTCGAGGAGCGTGGCGGCACCCTCACGATCGTCAACTGCGGGCATCCGCCACCGCTGCTGCTGCGTCGGGGTGCGGTGATCCCGTTGGAGCCGCCGGCCCCGGCGCCTCCGCTCGGGTTCATGCCGGTGGTCCGCCCCCGGGTCGAACGCCTGGAGCCCGGGGACCGCCTGCTGCTGTTCACCGACGGCCTCGGCGAGGCGCGGCGGGACGGCGAGTTCTTCCCCACCGCCGACCGGGCCTGGCGACTGCTCGGCCACGGCACGGTCGCCGACGGGCTGGCGTCACTGGAGACCGCCCTGGTCGAGTGGGTCCACGGCCGGCTCGACGACGACATCGCGCTGGTCCTCATGGAGTACGTCGGTGCCCGTACCGGCGCGGCCGTGGCCGTCCCGAGCTGGGAGGTTGGCGCCGCCGAGAGCTGAGCCGGCCGACCGCGCCCGCAGGTGTGTAATTGCCGTCACTCGGGTGATCCGCTTGTCGCTGCCTACCCGCGAGTAATACAGTCGGGGTTACTGATCGGTAACACCTGTCCGGAAGCGGGGCCAGTGAGCATGACCCACTACAAGAGCAACCTCCGGGATCTCGAGTTCAACCTGTTCGAGGTCTTCGGGGCGGACCGGGCGTTCGGCCAGGAGCCGTACTCGGATCTCGACACCGACACCGCCCGCAGCTTCCTCGCTGAGGTCGACCGCCTCGCCCGCGAGGATCTGGCCGCCAGCTACACGGACAGTGACCGCAATCCGCCGGTCTTCGACCCGGCGACGCACACCGCGCCGCTGCCGGAGTCGTTCAAGAAGTCCTACCAGGCATTCATGGACTCCGAGTTCTGGCGCCTGGACCTGCCACCGGCGCTGGGCGGCACCAACGCGCCGCGCGCCCTCTGGTGGGCGCTCGCCGAGCTGGTGCTCGGCTCGAACGCGCCGGTCTGGATGTACGCCTCCGGCCCGTCCTTCGCGCACGTGCTGCACGTCGAGGGCAACGAGCGGCAGAAGAAGTGGGCCAAGCTCTTCATCGACAAGCAGTGGGGCTCCACGATGGTGCTCACCGAGCCGGATGCCGGCTCGGACGTGGGCGCGGGCCGCGCCCGGGCAATCCAGCAGCCCGACGGCACCTGGCACATCGAGGGTGTGAAGCGCTTCATCACCTCCGGTGAGCACGACCTGAGCGACAACATCGTGCACTACGTGCTGGCCCGTCCGGTCGGCGTGGAGGGTGCCGGAGGCCCCGGCACCAAGGGCCTGTCGCTCTTCGTGGTGCCGAAGTTCCACTTCGACGAGACCACCGGCGAGTTGGGCGAGCGTAACGGCGTCTACGCCACGAACGTCGAGCACAAGATGGGCCTGAAGGTCTCCAACACCTGCGAGGTGACCTTCGGCGAGCACGGTGTACCGGCCAAAGGCTGGCTGTTGGGCGACCGGCACGACGGCATCCGGCAGATGTTCATGATCATCGAGTACGCCCGGATGATGGTCGGCACCAAGGCCATCGCCACCCTCTCCACCGGTTACCTCAACGCCCTCGAGTACGCGAAGAACCGGGTGCAGGGCGCCGACCTGATCCAGCAGGCGGACAAGACCGCCCCCCGGGTCACCATCACCCACCACCCGGACGTACGCCGCTCGCTGCTGCTGCAGAAGTCGTACGCCGAGGGTCTTCGCGCCCTGGTCCTCTACACCGCCACCTGGCAGGACAAGGTCGCGCTGGCCGAGGCTGCCGGCGACGAGAAGGCCACCAAGCTGGCCAAGCGGGTCAACGACCTGCTGCTGCCGCTGGTCAAGGGCGTCGGTTCGGAGCGGGCTTACGAAATGCTCGGGCACGAGGCCCTGCAGACCTTCGGCGGCTCCGGGTTCCTCCAGGACTACCCGCTGGAGCAGTACGTCCGTGACGCGAAGATCGACACTCTGTACGAGGGCACCACAGCCATCCAGAGCCTCGACCTGATCTTCCGCAAGATCGTTCGGGACAACGGCAAGGCACTGCTCGCGGTCTCCGGCGAGATCCAGGAGTTCATCTCCTCCGAGGCGGGCAACGGCCAGCTCAAGGAGGAGCGGCAGGCGCTCGGCAAGGCGCTGGCCGAGATCCAGAACATCCTCGGCGTGCTGACCGGTTGGCTGGGCGAGGCGCAGGGCGGCGACACCCGCGCCCTCTACAAGGTCGGGCTGAGCAGCCGCCGGTTCCTGCTGGCGATCGGCGACCTGGTGGTCGGCTGGCTGCTCCAGCGGCAGGCCGACGTGGCACTGAAGGCCCTCGCGGGCGAGGTCTCCGCCAGCGACAAGGCGTTCTACACCGGCAAGGTGGCCGCTGCCCGTTTCTTCGCCCGTGAGGTGCTGCCCCGCATCGGTTCCGATCGGCGGATCATCGAGGGTGCCGACCTCGACATCATGGACCTCCCGGAAGAGGCTTTCTAGGTCCTGTGCTGGGTCGCACCACCCGGCACCGACGGCCGGCGGGGCATGTCTGTCCCGTCGGCCGTCGCCGTTCCACCCCGGCGGTGGGCACGTATTGGCCGAGCCCCGCCGGGTATGCCGGTGGCGTGGCGGGTAACCGTCGCATGACCTCGAAAGGGAACGCCCAGAGCCACCGCACGGGGGAGTGCAGCGCACATGGGTGTAGGAAGCGGTATTTTTCTCATCGCGATCGGCGCGATTCTGACCTTCGCGCTGAGAGCCAACGTCTGGTGGATCGACGTACGCGCGGTCGGTTGGGTGTTCATCCTGGCCGGGTTGGCCGTACTGCTGACCACTGTCTGGTTCTGGCAGGACCGGCGCAAGCGGGCCCGAACCCTCATCGTGGAGGAGAACCGGCTGTCTCATCCGACGGCGATGATGCCGCCACCGCCGGACCCGCCGCCACCAACCGCGCCGCCGTCCTGATCCCCGGACGCCTGGACGCGTACCCCTGAGCCACCTGCCGATCGTCGGCGGGTGGCTCAGCCGCGTGCGGTGTGCCGGGCCGTGAGCGGCGCTGCCGCCCTGCTCAACTCGGCCCAGCCGAGCGGGCAGCTGTGCACCGCCAGCTCGGCGGTGCGTAACCCCTCGTCGTCGACGCCTTCGGGATCAAGGAGCGCGGAGAGTAGCGATATGCCTGGATTGTGGGCAATCAGCAGTGCCGTGCGGGCTGCCGGGTCCACAGTGCGAACCAGCGACAACAACTCCTCGGGGTGCGCGTCGTACGCGCCCGGCTCATAACGGACGGTCGGGCGAGGACCGGTCGGGCCGCCCTCCGGCGGCGAACCGGTCATCCCCATCGCCACCCCGTGCCAGGTTTGCCTGGTACGTCGAGCCGGCGAGCAGATCACCACGTCGGGCAGTAGCCCGTGGTGCGCCAACCAGGCCCCAGCCCCAGCCGCGTCGGCGTTCCCACGTGCGCTGAGCGGCCGCTCGGCGTCGTCCGCCGCGTCGCTGCCCTGCTCGGCCTTCGCGTGCCGCAGCAACACCAGTGTCCGTGTGTCGGGGTCGGCGTCCGTCATGTTCCCAGCTTGCCCGATTGGCGATCTCCGTGCCTGGGTAAGTCGATGGATGCCGCACCCCTACCGACGGCCGCGGCGCGACGTACGCCAGGTTAGAGCCGAGGAGCGAGACATGGGCATTGGTGGCAGCATCTTCTTGATCGCGTTAGGCGCGATCTTCGCGTTCGCAGTGGAAGCCGACCTGGGCTGGCTGGACCTGGCCGTCGTCGGCTGGGTGCTGATGCTCGCCGGCGTCGCCGGCCTGCTCGCCACCCTCTACTTCTGGAGCAGCCGCCGCCGCACTGTGGTCGCCGCGCCGGTACGCGAGGAGCGCGTGGTGGCCGACCGGGTCGTGCCGGTCCAGGACAACCAGGTGATGCAGGAGTACCGCGAGGTGCGTCGGCCGGGCCGACCGGTCTGATCCTCGCTCACACACTCCGGGGCCCGCAGCGTCGCGGGGCCCCGGCTCGCGTGTGCTCAGGCGAAGAGCGCGAAGTAGATCGCGATGTGGTGACAGAGCGCTGCCAGCAGCGTGCAGGAGTGGAAGAACTCGTGGTGGCCGAAGACGGTCGGCCACGGATTGGGCCGGCGCAACGCGTAGAAGACCGCGCCGACGCTGTACATCGCGCCACCGATGATCAGCAGCACCAGCGCCGCGACGCCGCCCCCGTGCAGGATCTCCGGCAGCATGGCCACCGCCACCCAGCCCAGCGCCAGGTAGAGCGGCGCGGACACCCAGCGCGGTGCGTGCGGCCACACCACCTTGACCGCCACGCCGGCAAGCGCGCCACCCCAGACCAGGGCCAGCATCACGGCGGCCGGCCGGGGCGCGAGCAGCATCGCGCAGAGCGGTGTGTACGTGCCGGCGATGAACACGAAGATCATCGAGTGGTCCATCCGGCGCATCACCTGGTAGCCGCGCTCCGACCACACACGACGGTGGTACAGCGCGCTCGTGCCGAAGAGCCCGCAGACCGTCAGGCTGTAGATGAGGCAGCTCACCAGGGGTGCCCACCCCGGTCGGGTGGCGGCGATCGAGCAGAGCACGATGCCGCAGACCACTGCGACGAAGAAGGCGTACGTGTGTAGCCAGCCGCGCATCCGGGGCTTTCCGATGTCGACCGGCTTCAGGCGAAGCGGGGCGGAGGTGGTCACCCAGTCAGGTTACGGCACCGTAGGTTACTTGGAAGTAGTGGCGTTGGTGACACCCGGCACCATCATCGTGAACACCGGATCGGCACGACATCGGCGAGGATGAGCGGATGCGGATCCGACAGGTCGGGGCGCACGCCCTGCTCCTCGACTGCACCACCCCCGCCGACTTCCCCGAGGCCGCGCTTGTCGAAGCGTGGCGGTCCGAGTTGTGGCGGCGTCGGGAGCGAGGCGACCTGATCGCCGTCGAGATCGTGCCGGCTGCCCGGACCGTGCTCCTCGACGGCCTGCCCGACCCGACCACCACGGCCCAGCAGCTGACCCGATGGGCGTCCGACGTCGCCGCCGCGACCACCCGCCCCAACCAAGCCAACGCCGAAGCCAACGCCAACGCCGAAGACGAAGACGAAGACGACGACGCGGCGGACGTGGTCGTGCCGGTCTCCTTCGACGGGCCGGACCTGCCGGCGGTGGCGGAGCACTGGGGGGTGGACGTGCCGGCGGTGCGGCAGCGGTTGACCAGCACCCGGTTCCAGGTCGCGTTCTGCGGCTTCGCTCCCGGGTTTCCCTACCTGACCGGGCTGCCCGCCGAGTTGGCGCTGCCCCGGTTGGCCACGCCTCGTCCCCGAGTGCCGGCCGGCTCGGTGGCGCTGGCCGGCCCGTACGCCGGCATCTATCCGGGCGCGTCGCCGGGCGGCTGGCAGTTGGTCGGTCGGACCGACCTGGTGCTGTTCGACGTGGCCGCCGACCCGCCGGCCCGGCTCGGTCCGGGCACCACGGTCCGGATGGTGGCGGCGTGACCCACCCGGCCGCCATCGAGGTGCTCCGCGCCGGCGCGCTCACCACCGTGCAGGATCTGGGTCGGCCCGGCTGGGCGCACCTGGGCGTACCCCGATCCGGCGCCCTTGACCCGGCCGCCCTGCGGCTGGCCAACCGGCTGGTCGGCAATCCGGAGCACGCGGCCGGCCTGGAGATCACCCTGACCGGCTGCACAGTGCGGCTGACCCGGGCCACCACCGTGGCGGTCACCGGCGCCGACGTTCCGGTGCAGGCGGGCGTTCGGCCGGGTGACACCGGACGCCCGCTCAGCGTGCCGGCCGGGACGGTGCTGCGGATCGGTCCCGCCCGACGGGGCGTACGGAGTTGGCTGGCGGTGGCGGGTGGCATCGACGTGTCACAGGTGCTCGGTAGCCGAGCCACCGACACCCTCTCCGGGCTCGGCCCGCCTCCGTTGCGGGACGGTGATCGGCTGCCGCTCGGCGATCCGGTCGGCACCCCCGCACCGGTGGACCTGACCGTGAGCCCCACACCGCCTGAGGAGATACATCTGCTGCTGGGCCCCGGTCCACGGGAGGACTGGTTCACGCCGACCGCGTTCGACCGGCTCTTCGGCAGCGCGTACACCGTCAGCCCGGTGAGCAACCGGGTCGGCGCGCGGCTCGCCGGCGCGGCGCTGCCCCGCGCGGTCGCCGGCGAACTTCCCAGCGAGGGCATCGTGCTCGGCGCGGTGCAGGTGCCGGCGGACGGACAACCCCTGATCTTCCTCGCGGACCATCCGACCACCGGTGGATACCCCGTCATCGGGGTGGTCACCGACGTGACAGCGCTCGCGCAGGCCCGGCCAGGGACTACCGTCAGATTCCATGGACCTCAACGCTGACCTGGGCGAGGGATTCGGCATCTGGCGACTCGGCGACGACGAGGCGCTGCTGAGCCTCGTCACCTCCGCCAACGTCGCCTGCGGCTTTCATGGCGGCGACCCGTCCACCATGCGGCGGGTCTGCGAGGGCGCCGCGCGACGCGGGGTCGCGGTGGGCGCGCAGGTCGGCTACCGGGACCTGGCCGGCTTCGGCCGGCGGCACATCGCGTACGACTTCGCCGAGCTACGCGACGAGGTGACCTACCAGTTGGGGGCGCTTGACGCGTTCTGCCGGCTGTTCCGTACCCGGGTCCGCTACCTCAAGCCGCACGGCGCGCTATACCACGCGGCCAGCACCGACGAGTCCCAGGCAGCGGCGGTGGTCGCCGCGGTCAGCGGTTACAACCCCGAGTTGCCAGTGCTCTGCCTGCCCGGCTCGACGCTCGCCCAACTCGCCGTCGGCGCGGGCCTGCCGGTGGTCGCCGAGGCCTTCGCCGACCGCGCCTACCTGCCCAACGGGGCGCTGGTGCCGCGCGGCACCCCGGGCGCGGTGATCACCGACCCGGAGCAGGTGGCCGAACGGGCGGCACGGATGGCCACCGAACGCAGCGTGGTGGCGGTGGACGGCACCGTCATCCCCTGCTCGGTCGACTCCATCTGCGTGCACGGCGACACCCCGGGCGCGGTCTCCGCCGCCGAACTCGTCCGCGCCACCCTGATCGACGCCGGCGTCACAGTGACCCCGTTCGCCTGACCGGAGGGGCCCAACCGGCCCCTCCGAGCGGGTCAGGCGTCCAGGCCGCGGAGCACCAGCGGCAGCCGGGTCACGGCCCCGTCGACCACCCGGACCGGTACGCCCCAGTCCTGCCGGGTCAGGTGGCACGCCGCGTGCTCGACGTCCGCGTCACAGGTCGCCGCCTGCGCGGTCACCTGCAGCACCCCCGCGGTGATCTCGCCGTTGAGCACCAGCCGGCGGGACAGCTCGGTGCCCGTCCCAGCACCCTCCACCAGCAGCTCCGGCGGGGACGCGGAGATCACCAACCGGGTCGACGGCCCGTACGTCTCGTCCAGCTTCTGCCCCGGCGCCGGGGTGAAGACGATGTCCAGGGTGACCTCGCCGGCCGCCACGTCGGTCGGCTTGCGCTCGGTGCGGTGCCGAGGCCCGTCCACCGTGCTGGCACCCGCCGCCGACAGGGCGCCCGGCGCGAGCCGGGTCAACCGGTGCGCGGCGGACTCCACCACCAGCACCTCACCGGACGGGGTGAGCACCAGGTCGCTCGGCTCCGCCAACCCGTCGGCGACGGTGGAGACCTGATTGCTGGCCGGGTCGAAGCGGCGCACCGCGCCGTTGTACGTGTCCGCGATCAGCACCGACCCGTCCGGCAGCGCGCACACGCCCAACGGGTGCTGCAGCAGCGCCGACTCCGCCGGACCGTCCACGTGCCCGAAGTCGAACAGGCCCTGCCCGACGGCGGTGCCCAGCACCCCGTTCTCCACGTACCGCACCGAGCTGGTCTCGCTGTCGGCCACCCAGAGCCGGGTGCCGTCGGCGGTGACGGAGAGCCCCGACGGCTGCGCCATCCACGCCTCGGCCAGCGGGCCGTCACGCAGCGCCTCCACTGTGGTGCCGGCGTACATGCCGGCGGTCCGCTTGATCGGGTCGAACCACCAGAGCTGGTGGATGCCCGCCATCGCGATGATCAGCTTGTCGTCGTACCAGGCCAGGTCCCACGGGGAGGAGAGGTCGACGGCGAACGCGTCGTGGGCGTGGTCGTCGACCTCGGCACGCCACTGCCGCCCACTGCCGGCCACCGTGACCACCTCACCGGACTCCAGCCGTACGCCGCGCAGCAGGTGATTGACCGTGTCGGCCACCACCAGGTCGTAACCGGCCACCTCGGCGACATGCGTGGGCAGCAGGCACAGCCCCTGCGGCTCGGAGAACGTCGCCGCGGCGGCCGGCCCGTCCGCCCGGCCCCGCTCACCCGAGCCGATCCGACGTACCGGCGTCTCGCCGTCCGGGTCGACCTCGACCAGGGAGTGCCGGGCCGAGTCCGAGACCAGCAGGTTGCCGTTCGGCAGCAACACCGCCTTACCCGGGAAGCGCAGCGCGGTCTCCGGTGCCGGCGGCGGAACGTACGGGCCGTCCCCCCGGTGCAGGGTGCCCTTGGCCTCATGGGTGGCGACCAGTTCGTCGATCAGTCGGGCCAGCCCTTCGGCGTGCCCCTCGCCGGCCATGGTGGCCACCACGTAACCCTCGGGGTCGATCACCGACAGGGTCGGCCAGGCCCGGGCCGCGTACTGCTGCCACATGTCCATCTCGGGATCGTCGAGTACGGGGTGGTGCACCCCGTACCGCTCCACGGCGGCGGCGAGCGCGTCGGCGTCCTTCTCGTGCTCGAACTTAGGCGAGTGCACGCCGATCACGACGAGCACGTCGCCGTACTTCTCCTCCAACGGGCGCAGCTCATCGAGCACGTGCAGGCAGTTGATACAGCAGAACGTCCAAAAATCTGCGATCACGATCTTGCCGCGAAGGTCGGCGAGCTTCAGTTCGCGCCCACCGGTGTTGAGCCACTGCCGGCCTCGTAGCTCGGGGGCGCGTACACGCGCTGTCGTTCCCATGCCTGTCAGCCTGCCACGCCCCGTGGACCCAGCCGCCGTGACCCGTACGACAAGCGTGCTCGGGATCGTCGTGGCGATCGTTGGCAGCTCAGCAGTGCGGTGCTCGGCGTGTCGGGTTGCTCAGCTGCCAACGATCAAGGGGCAAACACCAACTCACGTTCCACAACCGGATTGTGCCCGAGATGCCGACACCACCTGCGGGTACGACGACGGCGGAGCCACGGTTGCCCGTGACCCCGCCGTCGGTGGAACTACTTCGTGGCCGGCTTCAGGCAGAGCACCCGGTTGGTGCCCCCACCCGGCAGCACCACGTGGGGCTGCGTCGGGTCGGCGCACTTCTCCTTGGCGTCCACCTTCGAGACGATCGTGAACGCGCTCGCCTCGCCGCAGTCCGCCGCAGTGGCGCCGCCCTGCCCGGACTGCTTCACGCAGGTGCCGACCGCCGGGTCGAAGGCCGGCGCGTCGTCTCCGCCGACCTTGCCGAGCAGTAGCAGCAGGCCGAGCGGCACCGCCAGGATGAGCACGGCGGCGATCAGCACTGCGGCCAGCACCCGGCCGTTGCGTACCTTCGGCGTCGGTGGCTCCACCTTTGGCTCGTCGGCGGCCGGCTTGAACGAGTCGAACCGGCCCTGGTCGGCCTGGCCGGTCTCCTGGCCCCAGGACGGCGCGGACTGCGGCGGTGGCGGGAATGACGGCGGGAAGGCGCCGCCCGGCGCCGGCTCGGTCGCCGGACCGCCGAAGCCCGGGCCGCCGAAGTCCGGCCCGCTGGAGCCCGGCGCACCGAAGTTCGGCGCACCGAAGGTCGGCGTCCCGTTCACCGTGCCAGCGGCAGGCGACGCGGGGCCGCCGAACTGGTCCGCCGGCGGCTCGGCACCGGCGTGCGGCCGAGTGCCGTTCACCGGCCTGTTGTTGCCCGGGGCGTCGACGAAGGACGGCACACCGGGCGGGAACGCCGGTGGCGCACCCGGGGCCTCGTTGAACGCGTTCGGTGGGGGCTGCCGGTCGTCGAAGCGCGGATCGGCCGGAGGCTCGCCGCCCCAGCCGGGCCCGATCTGCCGCTGCGCGTCGTTCTGCCAGTCGGGGGCGATCTGCCGCTGCCCCTCGCTCTGCCAGTCGGGCGTGGCCTGCCGTGGCGCGTCGTTCTGCCACTCCGGAGCACCCTGGCGGTCCGCGCCCGGGTCGCCCTGGAACGCCTCCGGCTCCGGCTCGGCCTCCGGCTCCGGTCGAGCCGGGCGGCCGTACACCCGGGGTTGCGGTGTTGCCGTGCCGGTCGGTCGGATGGCCTGGTCGGTCGGGGGCATCACCCGGCTGGCCAGCGGCACCGAAGCGCTCGCCGTGGCCCGGGCCGCCGCGCCGGCTGCCGACTCGGCGTCCGACACCGGTACGACCGCGCGGCCCGCTCCGGACTCCGGAGAGGTACGCGGGGCAGGAACCATCGCGCCGCTCGCTGGGACGTCCTCGGAGCGGCCACCGTACTGCGCGGCGGCGTCCGGGGTCTCCCGCTCGGCGTAGGCGGGCTGCTCGGGGATCGGAGCGAACTGGGCCTGGGGCGCGTAGTCGGCCGGCGGGGCGGCGGCCAGGCTGGCACCCGGGACGCGCTGCTCCTGCGGAGGCAGCGGTACCGCGTTCGCCGGTGAGATGCCCGGCGCGGGCCCGGGCTGGTAGACCGGTGCCTCGTCGCCCCGGTCGGCCTCCCAGCCGCCACGGGACTGCGCGGAAGCTTCGGCCTCCGCGCGACCCCACACCTCACCGGGCGCCCACGGCTCGACCTCCGCCACACCGCCGGAGTTGCCCTGTGCGGCGTTGTCCGGGCTGGCGGCCCAGTTGGGCGTGCCGTCGCTGGTGGGCACGCTGGCGCTGGCACGGGCGGGGAGGTTGCTCGGCTCCGCGGGGGTCCACGCCGCCTGCTCCGGCCGCTCAGTCGGCTGCTCAGGTTGGGAGAGCACCCAGTCGGGCTGCTGTGGGCGGCCCTCGGCGGCGCCCCAGGCGGCCGGCTGAGCGGGCTGGTCCTGCCGCGCGGGCTGGTCCTGCCGTGCGTCGCTGCCGTCGTTCCACCCTGCGGGTTGCGCCTGCTGCTGCGCGGCCCACCCGCCGGAGTTGGCCGGGTCGTCCTGGGCGGGCCAGGTCGTCGTCGGAGCCGGGACCTGGGCAGCGCCACGGGCGGCGTTCGGCTGGGCGGCCTGACCCCAGCCCGGGGCGGGCTGCTCGGTCGCTTCGGCGGCCTGACCCCAGCCGGGGGCGGGCTGCTCGGTCGCTTCGGCGGGCTGCCCCCAGGCCGGTGGCGACTGCTCCGCCGGAGTCCACACCGGCTGGTCGTCCCGGGCACCGCCGGCGGGCCAGCCGCTGTTGCCAGCGCCCTGGTCCTGCTGAGCGCCACCGGACCAGCCGGCGGCCTGCGGTGCGTCGGACTGCGCAGACTCTGCCCCGCGCCAGTCAGCGGCGGGAGGGTCGGCCTGCGCCGCGCCGCCCCAGCCGTTGGCCGGGTCCTCCTGGGCGGGCCAGGCGGCGGTGGCGGGGGGAACCTGCGCGGCGCCCCGCGCGGCCGGCTGCACCTGCACCCAGTCGGGCTGCTCAGCGGGGGTGTTCGGGGTCCAGGCCGGCGCGGGTGAGGTCTGCTCGGCGGGCGTCCAGCCCTGCTGCTGGGCGGCCCAGGGGTCGGGCTGCGCCGGAGCGGACGCGCCATCGTTGCCGGGCCACCCGCCGGGCTGCTGCTGCGGCGGCTCGCTCGCGCCACCGCCCGCGGCCCAGGCAGGCTGCGCCGGGTCGTTGGGCTGCGGAGCAGCGGCGGCGCCCCAGGCGGGGGCCGGTGGCTGCTCCGGCTGGGTCGCCCATGCCGGCGCCGACGGGTTGGACCGCGTCGGGGGCGGGGGTGCCCAGCCCAGGTCGGGACCGGCGGCGTTCTGGCCGTTGTCCGGCTGCGCCGGGCGGTCGCCGTACGGCGCCGGTCCGCCGGCGCCCGGTGACACCTCGTCCGGCTCTTGGCCGGGGCGGTGCGGGCCCTCGGACGTCATGGGTGCGCCTCCTCCATCACATGTCGGCTCGCCGGTGCCGATCGGTCTCCTCGGCATGGCTGCCGGCGTCACCGGCGTACCGCTGCGCCGGCTCCCCGCACGGTATCGGGTGGTGGCACGACACGTCCAAGGAGCACTGGCCGTCACTCACCGTCGCCGGTTGGTGTCGAGCAGCTTCTGTCGGTTCGGCCTCTGCCGGGTCGGCGGGCGGCGACCGAAGCCCACCGTACCGGGCGCTGCGGCAGGGCGGAATCCCGGTGGTCGGTGGCTGGGAAACGCCGATGGCCCACCCGGTGGGCCGGGTGGGCCATCGATCTGGAGGAGGTGCGGAATGTCGTGGAGCGTCAGCTCATGTGACGCTGGGCGATGGCGAGGATCTCCTCGCGAACCGCCGGCGAGTTCGCCGAGCGCAGCGCGTGCTCGATGGCACGGGCGCGGCGGGTGGCGTCGCGGTGGTTGCGGATTCGCTCGATCATGCTCATTGGTGGGTCCCCCTGGCTATTCGGTTGTCAGCCCCTGATGCCTCTATTCAACAGCAGAAGCCGGGGAACTTCCATCGATTATTAGGTGAGCTGAGACACCTGCCTAACAATCAAAGGTCAACAGGCCGTCTGACCGATGGTTCCGTCGCCCAACGGACACGGCCGGTGTGCCGGGCGTTAAGCCGTGGCACACCGGCCGTGGCTGGCGTTCCGAACGATCAGGTCCAGGCGAGCAGCGCCGCCTCCGGATCCGTGAGGAAGTCGCCGACGTCCCGCAGGAACTTCGAACCCAGCTCACCGTCGATGATCCGGTGATCGAAGCTCAGCCCCAGCGTGGTGACCTGGCGAACCTTGACCTTGCCCTTGTGTACCCAGGGCATCTCCCGCACCGCACCGAAGGCCAGGATCGCGGACTCACCCGGCGGCAGGATCGGTGTGCCGGTGTCCACCCCGAAAACGCCGACGTTGGTGATGGTCAGGGTGCCGCCGGACATGGCCGCAGGCGAGGTGCGACCGGACTTCGCCGTCTGCACCAGGTCGGTCAGCGCGTCCGCCAACTCCCGCAGCGAGAGTCGGCCGGCGTCCTTGACGTTCGGCACGATCAGACCGCGCTCGGTGGCCGCCGCGATGCCGAGGTTGACGTACTCCTTGACCACGATCTCGTCGCCCGCCCAGGTCGAGTTGACCATCGGGTGCCGTTGCACCGCCAGCAGCACCGCCTTCGCCACCAGCAGCAGCGGCGAGACCCGTACGTCGCGCCACTCCCGGCGGCCGCGCAGCCGGTCCAGTGCCTTCATCGCCCGGGTCACGTCGACGGTCAGGAACTCCGTCACGTGCGGGGCGGTGAACGCCGAACGGGACATGTTCTCGGCGGTGAGCTTGCGGACGCCCTTGACCGGAATGCGCTGCTCCCGGTCCGCTCCGAAGCTGGGCGCGGTCGCCGCAGCGATCGGCTCGGCAACCACAACTGTCGCGCCGCTCGCCGCCTGCTGCACGTCCTCCCGGGTGATCGAGCCGAGCGGCCCCGACCCGGTCAACGTGCCGAGGTCGACCCCGAGATCCTTGGCGAGCTTGCGCACCGGCGGCTTGGCCAACACGCCGCCGCTCGCCCCACGGGGTCGATCATGGACCTGTGGTGCCGGAATCGTGGGGGTGGCGGGGGTCGCCACGGCCTGCGCGGGGACCTCGCCCTTGCGGGGGCGGCGCTTCGCGGCGGTCGTACGCGGGCCGTAGCCGACCAGCACCGCCGTCCGCCCACCAGGGGCCGCACCACCGATCAGGCCGGGCTCGATCATGCCCTCGGCCGGTGCCACCTCCACCGCAGCCAGCGAGGCCGCCGACGGGGTGGGCAGGTCACCGCTGGGCGTGGCAGTGGTCGACGGCGTCTCCAGCGGGCCAGCCCCCGGGTCGGTGTCGATCGCGATGATCGGCGTACCGACCTCGACAGTGGTGCCCTCCGGGTGGTGGATCGCCTGCACCTGCCCGGCCCACTTCGCCGGGATCTCCACGGCCGCCTTCGCCGTCTCCACCTCGACGATCGGCTGGTTCAGCTCGATGGTGTCGCCGACCTTGACCAGCCAGGCCAGGATCTCGCCCTCGGTCAGCCCCTCGCCCAGGTCGGGCAGGTTGAACGTCTTGATCCGGGACATGTCGCTCACCAGCCGAAGGTGCGGTCGACGGCGTCGAGCACCCGATCGAGGTCGGGCAGGAACTCCTCCTCCACCCGGGCAGCCGGGTAGGGGATGTCGAAGCCGGTCACCCGCAGCACGGGCGACTCCAGCGAGTAGAAGCACTCCTCGGTGATCCGGGCGGCCAACTCGGCGCCGAGGCCGATGTTGGACGGTGCCTCGTGCACCACGACCGCACGGCCGGTGCGCTTCACCGACTCGTACGCCGCGGTCAGGTCCAGCGGCGAGAGCGAGCGCAGGTCGATGACCTCCAGCTCCCGGCCGTCCTCGGCGGCGGCGGTCGCCGCCTCCAGGCACGTCCGCACCATCGGGCCGTAGGCCAGCACGGTGGCGTCGGTGCCGGGCCGCACGACCCGGGCCGAGTGCAGGGGGTACGCGTCGGACAGCGGCGCGTCCAGGTCGACCTGGCCCTTCTCCCAGTAGCGTCGCTTGGGCTCCAGGAAGACGATCGGGTCGTCCGAGGCGATGGCCTGCTGGATCATCACGTACGCGTCCTGCGGGTTGGAGCAGGTCACCACCTTCAGGCCGGCGGTGTGCGCGAAGTACGCCTCCGGCGACTCGGAGTGGTGCTCGACCGCGCCGATGCCGCCGCCGAACGGGATCCGGATCACCATGGGGATGCTGAGCCGGCCGCCCGAGCGGTAGTGCATCTTCGCCACCTGCGACACGATCTGGTCGTACGCGGGGTAGACGAAGCCGTCGAACTGGATCTCGCAGACCGGTCGGTAGCCACGGATGGCCAGACCGACAGCTGTGCCGATGATGCCGGACTCGGCCAACGGGGTGTCGATCACCCGCTGGTCGCCGAAGTCCTTCTGCAGACCGTCGGTGATCCGGAAGACGCCGCCGAGCTTGCCGACGTCCTCGCCCATGATGATGACCTTGGGGTCGTTCTCGAGGGCGCGGCGCAGACCGGTGTTGAGGGCCTTGCCGATGGTGAGCGTCTCCGTGGCCATCAGTGGGCGCTCCCCTCGAACGACTCCATGTAGCGGCTGAACTTCGCGCGCTGCTCGTCGAGCAGCGGGGACCCGTTGGGGTAGACGTGGTCGAACATCGTCACCGGCTCCGGGTCGGGCATGGCGAGCACCCGCTCGCGCAGGTGCACCGACTCGCGGCGGGCCTGCTCGTCGATCTCGGCGAAGAAGTCCGCGTCGGCGATCTTCTGCTTCTCCAGGAAGACCTTGACCCGGGCGATCGGGTCCTTGGCCTGCCACGCCTCGACCTCGCTCGCGATGCGGTAGCGGGTCGGGTCGTCGGAGGTGGTGTGCGCGCCCATCCGGTAGGTGTACGCCTCGATCAGGCTCGGCCCCTGTCCGAGGCGGGCGTTGTCCAGCGCGGTGCGGGTGACCGCGTACGTGGCGAGCACGTCGTTGCCGTCCACCCGTACGCCGGGGAAGCCGAAGCCGGCGGCCCGCTGGTAGAGCGGGACCCGGGTCTGCCGCTCCAGCGGCTCGGAAATCGCGTACTGGTTGTTCTGGCAGAAGAAGACAAGCGGCGCGTTGAACACGCTGGCCCAGACGAACGCCTCGTTCACGTCGCCCTGGCTGGTGGCGCCGTCGCCGAAGTAGGCGATCGCGGCCTCACCGTCGTCGGTGCCGGTCTTACCGTCGATGGTGATGCCCATCGCGTAGCCGGTCGCGTGCAGGGTCTGCGCGCCGATGACGATCGTGTACATGTTGAACTTGAACTCGTTCGGGTCCCAGCCGCCCTGGTCGACGCCGCGGAACAGGCCGAGCGGCATGATCGGGTCGATGCCCCGGCAGTAGAGGACGCCGTGCTCCCGGTAGGTCGGGAAGGCCATGTCCTGGGTGCGCAGCGCCCGGCCGGAGCCGACCTGGGCGGCCTCCTGGCCGAGCAGGCTGGCCCAGAGGCCCAACTCGCCCTGGCGCTGGAGGGCGGTCGCCTCGGCGTCCAGCTTCCGGACCAGCACCAGGTCGCGGTAGAGGCCGCGGTACTCCTCGTCGGTGAAGTCGACGCGGTACTCGGTGCCGTCCGGCCCGGTGGCGCTGTCGATCCGCTCGCCTTCGGGAGTGAGTAGCTGCACCAGCGCGGGGTCGCCGGCCGCGCCCTTCCTGGAGCGGGGTGTGGCCCGCCTGCTGCGGGTGGTGCCCCCGGGGTCGCCCTTTGCCATCGGTCTCTCCCTGTCGTGTCTGCGTCGGCACCGGGGGGTCACCCGGCCGCGCAACTCGTGCGCCTGCCCGGCTGCTGCCGGGCCGGTTCCTGGCGGCCGCGCCTAGCCCCGGTGGGGGTTGCCGCACGGCGTGAACCGGGTTCTGGCCGAACCCGGATCGGGAGCGCCGGCGTTCAACCGCGCCTGCCGCGAGGGTGCGCGGAGGTCACGGCTGCGTTGCCGTCGTGCTCCATATTCGCAGAGCAGGTGAGCGCGCCCACAGTACGCCTGCCCCCGCGTTCCGACCGCCACCGCTTTGACGCCGTTTGTCGCCATCACGCCGGCCTACGTTTCCCATGCGTTGCGGCACGATTCGTCACCGTTCGGCCAGCATCGCGTGTCGACACGCGGTGGAGGTTGGCTGACGCAGGGTGACTGCGCGAGGCTGATTCCCGCAGGATCGCGCCTATCGGGTTATTTGTCGGGTTCTTGCCCCGGCGGCGTTCATCCATGTCTCCGACAGTCGACGACAAGGGGTGCGCGGTGTACGAGCCAGGTGACGGTCCCGGCACACCAGCGCTTGGTCGGCACCGGTCGGTCGGCGGCTATCGCCGGATGGTCGGCGTTCACCGTGCCCCCGGCGCCGGTGGCCCCACCCGCGGGTACCTGCTCACCGTCGCGCTACTGGCCGGCACCGCGTCGATGCCCATCCTCGCCGCGATCAGCGCGGGCTCGGCCACCCCGGGCAGCACCGCCCTGCCGGACAGCAGCACCCCGTTCATCCCGACCCCGTCCGTCGGGCCGGTGGTGATCCCGCTGCCGACGACCAGCCAACCGCCGCTTCCGCCGCTCGGCACGCCCAGCGTCGGACCGACCAGCGGCTGGCTGCCCGCCGCCCCGCGGCGTCCACTGCAGGGTCCTGCTGCGGCCGATGCCGGGCCGGCCCTGCCGACGACCGCCCCGGCGGTGGCGCCGAAACCCACGCGGAGCACCTCTCCGCCCGTACCCCCGCCCGGCGCTCCGCCGCCGCCGAACGACCCCGACCCGACCGATCCGCCGGACCCGGATCCCAGCGACCCGACCGATCCACCCGACCCGGATCCCACCGACCCGACCGATCCACCGGACCCGGATCCCACCGACCCGGATCCGACCGGCTCGGCCGACCCCGATCCGACCCTGAGCCCGACGCTGGACCCGACGCCGACATTGGACCCGACACTGGACCCGACGCTGGGGCCGACACCCACGCCGACCGACGACGCGACCGCGACCGCCGTGCCGACCAGCACCCGGTCCGTGCCGGCCCCCACACCCACACCGCCCGCGGTACCGACCCGCCGGCCCAGCCCGGCGATCCCGTCGCCGTCGGCCGTCGCCCCGACGCCCAGCGTCAGCCCGGCGCCGCTGGCCGGACCGACGCACCTCGCGGTGTCGCCGACGGTACGGTGACGAGCACACGCGGCCCGTCCGGTGCCGGCGGTGTTCGACGGTAGGCGCGTACCGGAGGGGGTGGCGTGGGCGGCGGTGCGGAACTCCGCCCGGTCACCACCCGGCCCGGCCCGGGGTTGCGGATCGCCCGGCTGGTCACCGAGGTGACCGCACCGGCGGTGCTCGTGTCGCTGCTGATCCTCACGGTGAGCTGGCACAGCGCGAGCCGCCCCGGTCAGGGCCTCGCCTGGGGTCTGCTCGCCACCCTCTTCGTCACCGGCATCCCGTTCGCCTACATCGTCGGCGGGGTACGCCGTGGCCGGCTCACCGACCACCACGTCGGCCGCCGGGAGCAGCGCCGGGCGCCGCTGCTGGTCGGCCTCGGTTCGGTCGCGGCGGGGCTCGCCCTGCTCGCCGTGTTCGGCGCGCCCCGCCCGGTGCTGGCGCTGGCGGTGGCCGGGCTGGTCGGCCTCGTCGTCGCCGTGTCGGTCAGCCACTGGTGGAAGATGTCGATCCACTCGGCGGTGGCCGCCGGCACGCTCGTCATCCTGATGCTGACCTTCGGGACGCGGCTGGTCGTCGCCGCACCGCTGCTGGCGGTGGTCGGCTGGTCCCGGGTGCGGCTGAGGGACCACACGATCGCCCAGGTGCTGGCCGGAGGTGCGCTCGGCGCCCTGATCGCCGCTGTGGTCTTCGGTCCGCTGCGCTAGCGCTGCGCCTTACCGGGGCGGGCCGTGCCGGCCGGTCCGGGGCGGGCGGCGCGGAGCCGCCCACCCTCGGACGCCGTCAGGCGCCGTCGTCGGCGAGGCGGTGCCGGTTCGCCTCGATCCAGGCGTCCAGCGCGGCCGGGTCGTCCGGATCCACCCCGTCGGCCATCAGCTGCGCCACGGCGGCGGTGGCCGCGCTGCGCCGCTCACCTGTCGAGTAGAGGCGGGCGAACTCCGGCACCATCTCCTCGATCGCCTCGTCGGTGCGCGCCGCCGCCGCCTCGGGCAGCCCGCGCTGGCGCGACGCGTACCGCGCCCAGGCCCGCAGCACCCGGGGCAGCATCGCCGCGTCGTCCATGTCCAGCACGGCCCGGCGGTGCACCCAGTCGAGCAGGAAGAGCCCGGACACCGCAGGGCTCCAGCGCATCGGGTCGGCGTCCGGGAAGCTCGCCGAGTGGTCCAGCAGCAGGCTCAGGCAGAAGTGCAGTGAGGCCAACTCCGGGCCGTCGACGGCGTCCAGCCCGAAGCGGACGGCCTCCGGCGCGGCGAGGAACTGCCGGACCAGGTCGGTGCGCTCGGCCGCGGAGAGCGGCTCGACCTCCGCCGGACCGGTCGGGTCGGCCGCGGTGGGCAGCATCGCCAGCCGGGCACCGACCAACGCCCGGTCGGTGGCGAGCGACCCCTCGCCGGGCAACTCGCCCAGGTCGTCGGTGACCGCCAGATGGCGGGCCACCTCGCCCCGGAACCGGGCTGGATCCTCGGTACGGAACCAGGTCAATTCGTCGTCGGCGCACATCTGCCGGACCTGGTCCAGGATCCGTTCGGCCGGCCCGCCCACGAAGACGTCCTTGGTGATGCCGATGTTGTGGTCCACCAGGGCCACCAGCGCGTGCTCCGAGCCACCGGACTCGTCGTCGTAGGCGAAGGTCGCGAGGTAGGAGGTCTGATCGCCGTACACGTCGCCGTACGCCCAGGTGCCGGTGAGGTGCACCCGGCCGAGCTGGGTCGTCCAGGTGGGCGCCTGGCTGCCCGGACGCACCCGCTCGGCGCCCTCGGCGGTCGGGACGAGCGTGGCGAAGACCTGCCGGATGGTGGTCGCCGCCGCGACCCTGCGACGGGTGGTGGCGGCGAGGAAACCGGTGACGAACTCCCGTACGGCGGTGTCGCGGTCGGTTTCCGCGATCGCGTAGACACTGCCCAGCAGGGCGCTGCCGAGCATCTCGGCGTCGAGGGCGGACTCCAGCTTGGTCACGTCGCGTGCGGCGTGCAGCACCGCGTCGTAGGGGGTCTGAGGCGTGGCCATGCTCCGACCCTACGCCGCTGTGGGCGTACTCAGAGCGGTAGCGGGCCGTGCGGAGCGTCAGCGGCGTGCGGCGTCCCGCAGCGCGTCGCGTGCCTGCGCGTACGAGCCGAGCACGATCCGTACCGGTGCCAGCACGTACTCGTCGCCCACCTGGGCGACCCGTGCCGTCAGCCGCTGTTCGGCGCGGGCCCGGACCCGCCGGGCGGCCCAACGCACCACCGGACGGGTCAGCGCCGCCACCAGCAGGCCGGCCAGCAGGCCGCCGAGCAGCAGCACTGTCGGCAGCGGCACCTGACCGACCATCGGGTTGTCCAGCGCGGGCAGGCCGAGCGCCCGCAGCGCGTAGCCGAGCACCAGCCAGCCCAGCCCGACCACGGCGGCGAGGGTGACCAGCCACTGCGCACCGCCGACGATCCGCCACCACAGCGGTCGACGGTCGAGGCCGAGGTCGGTGCCGGCGATCGTGCGGTCCAGGGCGTCCGGCAGGTCGCCGAGGCGGGACCGGGCGGCGGAGGTCACCGCGCCGGGCCAGGGGGCGGGCAGGTCGGCGGCGGCCCGGTCGGCCACCGCGCGGATGGCGAGGCCGAGCGCCGAGCGCTGGGCGGCCGTCGGGTCCGGTACCGAGGTGGCCGCGACCAGGCTCTCCGCCGGGTCGGCCTGGTCACCGGTCGGGCCGGGCAGGTGCAGCCGACGCAGCGGGTCGGGTCGCAACCGCCGCCAGCCCCGGACCACGGGCCAGCCGGTGGCCGCGCCGGCCCGGTGCCGGTACGCCCGCTCCACGGCCTCGGTCACCGCGGGCACCCCGGCCGCCCCGGCCAACGCCCGGTTCAGCCCGTTGATGGCGGTGTCGTCCGGGCCCCCGGCCGGCCGGGCCGAGCCGACCAGCTCGTCCAGACCGGCGACGACCGTGTCGACGTCACCCGCGAGCCGGCGTAACGCGGCCTGCCGCTCGGCGACCGTGCGCTCCAGGGCGTTGCGCAGGCCGACCATCCCGGCCGGATCGATGGCGGTGGTGGCCAGCAGGGGCACACCGGTCAGCCCGTCCGTGTCGAGCAACCGACGCAGGTCGTCCATGACCCGGGGCACCTCGGCCGGGGGCAGCCGGTCGGCCTGGTTGAGCACGACAAGTGTGACGTCGCGGTGCCTGTGGAACTCGCGCAGGTAGCTGTCGTGGATGACCCGGTCGGCGTACTTCTGCGGGTCGACCACCCAGACCACCTGGTCGACGAGGCCGAGGAGGCGGTCCACCTCAAGTCGGTGAGATCGCTGCACCGAGTCGAAGTCGGGCAGGTCGAGCAGGATCAGCCCGTGCAGGGCCGTCTCGTCGTCCGCGTCCAGGGCGCTCTCCCGGACGAAGCGGTGTCGGGGCAGTACGCCGATCCAGTCGAGCAGATGGTTGGCGCCCTCCAACGGCCCCCACACGCAGGCGTGGGTGACGCCGGTGGTCGGCCGGCGGACCCCGACCGGTGAGAGTTCCAGCTGGGCCAACGCGTTGAAGAGGCTGGACTTGCCGCTGCCCGTGGCGCCGGCCAGGGCGACCACTGTGTGGTCCCGGGACAGCGCGAGCCGGGTGCCGGCCCGCTCGACAAGTGTGTGCGCGGGCACCAGGTCGGCGTCCGGCAGCAGACCGTCCACAGCGGTCAGGAACCGGCGTACCGCGTCGAGCCGGGCGATCAGCGCGTCGGCGTCGACCCGCTGGTCCCCGCGGAACACCTCGCGTACCCGGCCGGCGATGTTGCTCACCGGTGACCCTCCTCTTCGCCGGCGGACAGCCCGCTGCGATGCCGGGCCAGCTCGACCCGGCCGGCGGCCCGGCGCAGCCCGTCGCCGGCGTCCGCGGCGGGGCGGGCGTCGGCGGTGCGGCTCAAGAAACGGTCGGCCTCCGCGTCGAGCAGCGTCCGCACCCGGTCCAGCAGGTCGGCGCGGGCCTTGGCGGCGAGGGTACGCACCGCCTGGTCACCGAAGATCGCCTGGAGGACGGCCTGCGCGGCGACAGTGGTGCCGGCGCCGGTGGCCAACTCCAGCCCGGTCGGGATGAAAGCGGTGGAGGCGAAGACGGCGATCATCACGGCCAGCCCGGTGGCGTTCACCGCGTACGCGGCGGTGCGGGCCACGAACCGCTTGTCACCGCCCTCGACCCGAACCAGTTCCAGCACTCCGCGCTGCCAGTCCCGGACCATGCGCTCGGCGCGTTCGGGCAGGTCGTCGCTCGGGTGGGCGAGCGCCGGATCGAGCAGCCCGGTGCCGGCCGGGTGCGCCTTCCACCCGGTGTACGCGGATTCGGCGGCCTCCGAGGCCACCCCGCGCAGCAGCGTCACCAGCTGGGACTCGATGGCGTTGCGCAGCTCGACGGCGGGTGCCGGCCGGCCGGTGACGGCGGCCACGACCCGGTCCCGTAGGCGGCCGATCCGTGCCTCCAGCGTGCGGAACAGCTCGCCGGTGCCGACGAACTCCTGCCAGCGGGCGAGCACCTCACCTCGGAGCAGGCGGCCGTCCTGAAGCCCCTGCTCGACGGTGCGCTCGGCTCCCCGGTACGCGGCCAGGACCCGTTCGTCCAGCCCGTCGGCGGCGGCGAGCTGCTCGTCGGCGGCGTCGGCCAGATCCTCCACGGCGGGGTGCAGTGCGGCCAGCGCCCCGTCGAGGGTCTGGCGGACCACCGCCGCCCGCGCGTCCACGTCGGCGGCCAGCCGGGCGAACCAGTCGGCCAGCGGCGCGGTGACTCCCTCGGGTAGCAGCCCCTGGCCGTCGACCCAGGTTTCGGGCAACACGAACAGCGGCGCCCGGCCGAGATTCTGCTCGGCGAGCATCTCGGTCAGGTGCGCGGCGATCTCGTCGATGGCCTCGGCGGGCACCCGGTCCAGCACCATGGCGATCACCGCGCCGCGCGCACGGGCACTGCGCAGCAGCTCCCAGGGCACCGCGTCGGCGTACCGGGCGGCGGTGGTGACGAAGAGCCACAGATCGGCGGCGGCCAGCAGTTGGGTGGCCAGCGCCCGGTTGGCGTCGACGACCGAGTCGATGTCGGGCGCGTCGAGGAAGGCCAGCCCGGCGGGCAGAGCCGGTGCGGTGACGAGGTGCAGGGCGCGCGGATCGTCGCTCGGCTCGGTGGTGCGGGTCAGCCCCGGCAGGAGGTCACCCTGCCGGAACCAGGCCGCGTCGGACGGGTTGCACACCAGCACCGGGGAGCGGGTGGTCGGCCGGAGCACGCCAGCGGCGCTGACTCGTGCCTTGACCAGGCTGTTGACCAGGGTCGACTTGCCCGCGCCGGTGGAGCCGCCAACCACCACGAGCAGTGGGGCGTCCAGGCGGGCGAGTCGGGGCAGCAGGTAGTCGTCGAGCTGGTCGGTGAGGGCGGTCGCGGTGTGCCGGGCGGAGCTGGCAGAGGGCAGCGCGAGGGGATACCGGGTCGCGCCGATCGCCTCCCGGAGGCCCGACAGTGCGCTGGGGAGGCCGTCGTCCCCGGTGGTGGCGGGCGGCTCCTCCGCGGCGTCCGGCGGGTCGGTGCGGGCTGCGACGGCGGGCGCGCCGGAACGGGTGGCGGGATCGCCGTGCGTCGTCACCGCTAAAGCGTGCCCGACCGATGCAAGGGAAGACAACCGGACGGTAATAACGGGTGGGTTGCGTCGGGGTGACTCAAGTCAACTTGACGATTGGCCAACGCGTGGCACTATTGAGTCAAGTTCACTCAACTTGTGGTGGGGCCCGCTGCGGGCGGTGCTCGCCAGCAGCCCACGGGCGACGCCCGTCACCTGCACAACCTTACGAAGCGAGGAAGCGAAGATGGCACGTGCGGTCGGTATCGACCTCGGCACGACGAACTCCTGCGTCAGCGTTCTCGAGGGCGGTGAGCCCACCGTCATCGCCAACGCTGAGGGGTCGCGGACGACTCCGTCGATCGTCGCGTTCGCCCGCAACGGCGAGGTGCTCGTCGGTGAGGTCGCCAAGCGTCAAGCGGTGACCAACCCGGACCGGACGATCCGGTCGGTCAAGCGCGAGGTCGGCACGAACTGGTCCGTCGACATCGACGGCAAGAAGTACACCCCGCAGGAGATCTCGGCCCGGACGCTGATGAAGCTCAAGCGGGACGCTGAGGCGTACCTGGGCGAGCAGATCACCGACGCGGTGATCACCGTCCCGGCCTACTTCAACGACAGCCAGCGCCAGGCCACCAAGGAGGCCGGTGAGATCGCCGGCTTCAACGTGCTGCGGATCGTCAACGAGCCGACCGCGGCCGCCCTGGCGTACGGGCTGGACAAGGGCTCCAAGGAGCAGACCGTCCTGGTCTTCGACCTCGGCGGCGGCACCTTCGACGTGTCGCTGCTGGAGTTGGCCGAGGGCGTCGTCGAGGTCAAGTCGACGAGCGGTGACAACCAGCTCGGTGGCGACGACTGGGACCAGCGGATCATCGACCACCTGGTCAAGACGTTCCGCGGTGAGCACGGCATTGATCTGTCTCAGGACAAGATGGCCCTCCAGCGGCTCCGTGAGGCAGCCGAGAAGGCCAAGATCGAGCTGTCGGCCGCCACCACCACCAACATCAACCTGCCGTACATCACCGCCGGCGCGGCCGGCCCGCTGCACCTCGACGTGACGCTCAGCCGCGCCGAGTTCCAGCGGATGACGCAGGACCTGCTGGACCGTTGCAAGGGCCCGTTCGAGCAGGCCGTGAAGGACGCCGGGATCAAGATCTCCGACGTCGAGCACGTCATCCTGGTCGGCGGTTCGACCCGGATGCCCGCCGTGACGGACCTGGTCAAGCAGCTCACCGGTCGTGACCCCAACAAGGGCGTCAACCCGGACGAGGTGGTCGCCGTCGGCGCCGCCCTCCAGGCCGGTGTGCTCAAGGGTGAGGTCAAGGACGTCCTGCTGCTCGACGTGACCCCGCTCAGCCTGGGCATCGAGACCAAGGGCGGCATCTTCACCAAGCTGATCGAGCGCAACACCACCATCCCGACCAAGCGTTCCGAGGTCTTCACCACGGCGGACGACAACCAGCCGTCGGTGCTGATCCAGGTGTTCCAGGGTGAGCGGGAGATCGCGGCCTACAACAAGAAGCTCGGCACCTTCGAGCTGACCGGCCTCCCGCCGGCGCCGCGCGGCGTGCCGCAGATCGAGGTCGCCTTCGACATCGACGCCAACGGCATCGTCAACGTGCACGCCAAGGACCTGGGCACCGGCAAGGAACAGAAGATGACGATCACCGGCGGCTCCTCGCTGCCGAAGGACGACATCGAGCGGATGCGCCGGGACGCCGAGGAGCACGCGGAGGAGGACAAGCGCCGCCGCGACGACGCCGAGACCCGCAACGTGGCCGAGGCGCTCCAGTGGCAGACCGAGAAGTTCCTCGCCGAGAGCGGCGACAAGCTGCCCAGCGAGAACCGCGAGCAGCTCAACGAGGCGCTCGGCGAGCTGCGTGGCGCCCTCGGCGGTCAGGACATCGAGAAGATCAAGTCCGCGCACGAGAAGCTGGCGCAGGTCTCCCAGCAGGCCGGCTCGCTGCTCTACTCGCAGCAGGCCGAGCAGGGTCAGCAGCCGGGTGGCGAGCCCGGCCCGGGTGCGACCGGCGCGACCGGCGCGACCGGCCCGCAGGCCGGCGGCGCCGACGACGTGGTCGACGCGGAAATCGTGGACGAGGACGGCAAGAAGTGACCGTCGGCCTCCGACACCTGTCCACCGCGAAGGGGATGAGGTAGCCGTATGACGCAGAAGCCACGAGCCGCCGACCCGGACGACACCGGGTCGACGCCGGGTGGCTCCGCGACCACGGAGCCGACCACCGGCGACGGCGAGCGGGTCGTCATCCGCAACAACCGCAAGCTCGTCGACACCTCCGAGCCGGAGGGGACCGCCGCCGACGCGGAGACCGGCGTACCGGCCGAGGGCCTGGTCGAGGACGCCGAGGTCGTGGTCGACGAGATCGAGGTCGAGGTCAACTCCACCGACGGGCCGGAGCCGTCCGGTCCGCCGGTGGTGGACGCCCCGGCGCAGCCGGTGGACGGCGGCGGCACGGGCACCTCGCTCGGCGCCGAGCTGGAGGCGCTCCGGGCCGAGCTCGACGAGCGGACCAGGGACCTGCAGCGGGTGTCGGCGGAGTACGCCAACTACCGCAAGCGGGTCGACCGTGACCGCAGCCTCGTGCAGGAGCAGGCGACCGGCTCGGTGCTGGCCGCACTGCTGCCGATCCTGGACGACCTGGACCGGGCCCGGGAGCATGGCGACCTGGTCGGGCCGTTCGGCACGGTGGCGGAACAGCTCACCACCGCGCTGGGCAAGTTCGGCCTGAACGCCTTCGGCGAGCAGGGTGACCCGTTCGATCCGACCCGGCACGAGGCGGTCGCGCACCAGACCTCGGCCGACGTCAGCGAGCCGACCTGCGTGCAGGTCATGCGACGCGGCTACCAGCTCGGTGAGCGGCTGCTGCGCCCCGCGCTGGTCGCGGTCGCGGATCCGGAATAGTGCCAGACAGTGACCGGGCCGTCCCGCCCACCGCGCAGCAGCGGTGGGCGGGACGGCCGGGCCACCAGGGTCGGAAGGAGGTGGACCGGTGAGTTCGAAGGACTGGATCGAGAAGGACTTCTACGCCGTGCTCGGCGTGGACAAGGCCGCCTCCGCGGATGACGTCAAAAAGGCGTACCGCAAGGTGGCCCGGGAATCGCACCCGGACCACAACCCGGGCGACCCGAAGGCCGAGGAGCGGTTCAAGGCCGCGTCCGAGGCGTACAACGTGCTGTCGGACAGCGGCCGCCGTCGCGAGTACGACGAGATGCGTTCGCTCTTCGGCTCGGGCGCGTTCCGGCGTAACGCCCGGGGTGGAGGTCAGCCGGGCGGCATGCCGTTCGACGTCTCCGACATGTTCGGCGGCGCCGGAGGCGGCGATCGCCGCTTCGGAGGCGCCGGCTTCCAGGACCTGTTCAGCTCGATCTTCAGCGGAGGTCAGGCCGGTGGGCAGGCCGCACCGCGCGGCCCGGCCCGTGGCCGGGACGTGGAGACCGAGGTGGCGTTGGACTTCGGCGACGCGGTGCGCGGGGTGACGCTGCCCCTGACCCTGCGCGCCCCGGGAGTCTGTGACACCTGCCACGGCAACGGGGCCAAGCCCGGCACCCAGCCGCGTACCTGCCCGGTCTGTCACGGTGCCGGCGTGACCACCCGCGACCAGGGGTCGTTCAGCTTCTCCGAACCGTGCCGCAACTGCCAGGGCGTCGGCACAGTGGTCGAGGAGAAGTGCCCGGAGTGCCACGGCAGCGGCGGTGTCACAAAGACCCGCACCATGAACGTGCGCTTCCCGGCCGGGGTGGCCGACGGTCAACGCATCCGGCTGGCCGGGCGCGGCGAGCCGGGCGAGCGCGGTGGCCCGGCTGGTGACCTCTTCGTGCAGGTCAAGGTTCGGCCGGACGAGCTGTTTGGGCGTACCGGAGACGACCTGACGCTGTCAGTGCCTGTCACCTTCGCGGAGGCCGTGCTCGGCACGGACCTGCGGGTGCCCACGCTCGACGGCGCGGTGACCCTGCGCGTTCCGCCGGGGACGCCGAGCGGGCGGGTCCTGCGGGCCCGCGGCAAGGGTGTGGTCCGCCGTGACGGGCAGGCCGGTGACCTGCTGGTCACACTGGACGTGGTGGTGCCGGCCCGGTTGTCGGACGAGGCGCGCACGACGCTGGAGTCGTTCGCCGAGCAGACCCCGCCGGCGGCCCGGGAACATCTCGACGCACGGGTGCGTCGAGTCAGTTAGTCCGGTGGAATGGACGCGGAGGTGAGCGGGATGTCGGGCGAGTTCCTCGGTTCGGGCGACCCTGCCTACGAGGCCAAGGTGCTGATGATCTCGGTGGCGGCGCGGATGGCGGGGATGCACCCACAAACCCTGCGCCAGTACGACCGACTGGGGCTGGTGCAGCCCGGCCGGGCCGCTGGCGGCGGGCGTCGCTACAGCGTCCGCGACGTGGTGCTGCTGCGCGAGGTGCAGCGGCTCAGCCAGGACGACGGGATCAACCTGGCCGGCGTCAAGCGGATCATCGGGCTGGAGCGGCTGCTGGATCAGGCGCAGCAGCGGGTTGCCCGGCTGGAGGCGGAGCTGGACGCCGCGTACCGCCGGGTGGCCGAACTGGAGTCGCTGGCCCGCTTCCCGGGCCGGGATCTGGTGCCGACAAACCGTACGTCCACCGCTCTGGTGGTGTGGCGCCCCCGCCGCACACCCGATCGCTGACCTGCCGCTCACCCGGATCTGTCTTCTCGGCCCGGACCGCGCTGGATTCCCGGCGCGGTCCGGGCCGCTTCGGTTAGCCTGTCGATAAGGGTCCAATCGGCTTAATACGGACCTACCGGCATGGCGAGGGGGAGCGATGGCGGAGCCGGCGAAGAAGATGGCCCAGCAGACGGAGGACCGGTTGGAGAACCTGGCCGAAACCGTCCGCGAGAAGTTCGACAAGGTGACCGAGGGGACCTACCGGGACCGGATCATCGCCGGTCGGTTCGCCGAAGACGGCGACCACGCAGGCGACCGGGGCCACGCGGACGACCAGGGCCGAGGCGAGACGGAACGCAAGCAGGACTGACCGGTGACCGACGTGCGGGCCGGGACCCACGGGGGGTCCCGGCCCGTTCGCCGCAGCGGGGGTCGCGGCCCGTTCGCTGTCGGAGGTGCGGGCCGGACGCTGGGACGCCGCCCTCGGCTCGGGGTGGGTGTCCGGCCGAAGCGTAGGTCCTTTCGAGCTGAATCGTTTACGACATCACGCCACAGCTCTGCCCCGACCCACCTTGACCGGCCCCGACCTTGACCGGCCCCGACCTTGACCGGCCCCGACCTCGACCGGCCGCGACTGACCCGCCCGATCCGGGCTGACCGATCCTGGGCGGGCCGGGCGTGAATCGTTCGCGACATCAGCTCCAAAGGGCCGCAACAGCAACAGCACCCAGCCAACGCCGGCGAGGGAGCAGCCTGGCCGTCTCAGCCGAGGCGGCGGTTTTCGCGCACCAGGCCGCCCTCGCACCAGTCCCGGTAGACGAAGAGATCCGGTCGGGCCAACAGCACGCGGCCGTTGTGCGCCCAGATCTTCATCAGCTCGTCGCCGTCCCGCTCGGCCTGTTCGACGAGCTTCCGGAAACGGCGCTTGGGGTGGGCGCGGAAGTTCGTCCGGATGCCGTCGGCTGCGTAGATGTAGAGGCAGTGCAGCGCGAAACGTCGCGCCGGGCAGGTCGGATCCATCGCCAACTCGAAGAGCGTCAACACCAGTCGGTCACCGGAGACCAGCAGGTCCCAGTCGGGTGGCATTGAGGCCAACGGCACCGAATCGGGCTTGTACGCCCACGCTCGCAACTCCGCCGGAGTCGGATCGACGGGGTTGGCGAAGCCGTGGAAAGTCGACTCCTGCACGCTCACCGGCCAACCTTCCGCTCTCGCCCGCGTCTGGCAACGCTGCCTGCGGACCCTGGCTGCTGGGGCGAAACGGTAACCCGCCCACGGTTGCTGCGGTAGTCCCCGCGGGGAGCAATTCCGCAACCGTTGGCATGGGTGGGTCCACTACATCGACAGCGCGGCCGATGATGCTCCTATGACAATCCATGTTCGACGGTTCCAGCGGGGTGCCGAGGCCCAGTTCGTCATGGGGCTGGAGTGGACCCACCCAGCCGCGGCGTTCAGGTGGAGCTCAGTGCAATGAGTCGACGACCGGGGTCGGCTCCCGCCGCTGGGCCGCCGCGCGGGTGCGCAGCCACCGCTTGAACCACGGGAAGTCCGGCAGGCGGGCCAGGATCGGCCCGGTCACCACGGTGATCAGGACGTACGTCGCGGCCAGCGCCGCCAACCGCGGCTCGACGCTCCCGGCGGCCACCGCGAGCCCGGCGATGACGATGGAGAACTCACCTCGGGGTACGAGTGCCAGGCCGGCCCGCCATCGACCGGGTTCCGCGATGCCGACCCGGCGGGCGGCGAGGTAGCCGGTGAGCGTCTTCGTCGCCATGGTGACCACGGCCAGGGCGAGTGCCGGCAGCAGCACCGGCGGAATGTCCTGCGGGTCGGTGGTCAGGCCGAAGAAGACGAAGAACACCGCGGCGAACAGGTCCCGCAGGGGCGAGAGCAACTCGGTGGCGTGGTGCGCCACCGGGCCGGAGAGGGCGATGCCGACGAGGAACGCGCCGACCGCTGCGGACACCTGGAGCGACGCGGCGAGGCCCGCGATCAGCAACGTCAGACCGAGTACGCCGAGCAGCAGCGCCTCCGGGTCCTTCGCGGACAGGGCGGACGAGATCAGGTGGCCGTACCGGATGGCGACCACCAGCACGATCAGCACCGTGCCCACCGCGACGGTGAGCGCGATCCCGCCGCCGAGCAGGCCGGTGCCGGCCAGTACGGCGGTGACGAGCGGCAGGTAGAGGGCCATCGCCAGGTCCTCGATGACCAGCACCGAGAGGATCACCGGGGTTTCCCGGTTACCGAGCCGGCCCAGGTCGGCGAGGACTTTGGCGATCACCCCGGAGGAGGAGACCCAGGTGATGCCGCCGAGTACCAGGGCGGCGACCCAGTCCCAACCGAGCAGCAGGGCAAACCCCGCCCCGGGTAGCGCGTTGAGGACGCCGTCGATCAGCCCTGCCGGTGCCGCCGAGCGCAGGTTGCCGACGAGCTCGTTGGCCGAGTACTCCAGGCCGAGCATCACCAGCAGGAGAATCACGCCGATCTCGGCGCCGACTGCGAAGAACTCCTCGCTGGCGTCCAGCGGCAGCAGCCCGCCGTGCCCGAACGCGAGCCCGGCGAGCAGGTAGAGGGGAATGGGCGAGAGGCCGAAGCGCCGGCTGAGCCGGCTGAGGAGCCCGAGCAACAGCAGCAGCGCACCGACTTCGATGAGCAGCGTGGTGAAATCGTGCATCCGCCTCAGCCGTCCGGGTCACTGTCGGCGAGGATGGCGGACACGCCGTCGAGACCTCTACGGGTCCCGACAACGACCACCACATCGCCGGCCGCGAAGCGGAAGGAGGGGAGTGGCGAAACGATCACTTCGCCTTCACGCAGCACTGCCACGATGGAGGCGCTGGTGCGAGTACGCGCCTTGGTGTCGCCGAGCTTCCGGTTGACGTACGGGGACCCGGCCGTGATGGCGATCTGCTCGGTGAGCAGACCGGCGGCCTGCTCGCGGAGCCCGGAGAGCTGGCCGAGCATCAGCGACGCGCCGAGGATGTCGGCCAGAGCCTCGGCCTCGTCGTCGGTCAGCGGAATGTCCGCCTGGCAGGCGTCGGGGTCGTCGGGATCGTAGAGAACCAGATCACGGCGGCCATTGCGGTGGGAGACGACGCCCAGGCGGCGTCCGGACTCCGTCACCAGATCGTGACGTACCCCGATCCCGGGTAAGGCGGTCTGCTCAACACGTACTCGCACCCTCCAAGGCTACCGCTTCGTGAACAGAGCGCAGATCTTGGAGGAACCGCCCCCCTCGGACCAACCGCGCCGGGAGTCGGGGCTGGACGTGCCGGTGCCCGCCCCGGCAGAGCGGGTGCGGGCACCTGGGCACGCCGTGGTCAGCGGAGGCTGGCGAAGAACTCGCGGATGTCGGCGACCAGCACGTCGGTGGCCTGATGGGCCGCGTAGTGGCCGCCGACGTCGCCACGGCCCTCGACGTCCGTCTCGTACGCCGTCCACCGGACGATGTTCGCGTGGTCCCGTTCGGCGAAGCGGCGGATGGACTGGAAGTCGCCGGGGAACATGGCCAGCGCGGTCGGAGCGGTGGTCGGCTCGGTCGGCGGTTCGCCGGCGTGCGCGTCCTCCCAGTAGAACCGGATCGCCGAGGCGGCCGTGCCGGTGAACCAGTAGAGCGCCACGTTGGCCAGGACGAAGTCGAGGTCCAGGGTCTCGTCGAAGAGTTGGGCGTTCCAGGCGAGCAAACCCACCGGCGAGTCGGCCAGCGCGAACGCCAGGGTCTGCGGTTGCTGACTGTGCACCTGGTTGAAGGAGAACTTGTTCTCGTAGAACCACTGGAGGTGCCCGAGCGCCGCCTGGTCGGCCTCGGAGAGCCCGGCGAACTCGGCGGGGTCGCCCGAGGGGAACGAGAAGAGCTGGGTGACGTGTACGCCGACCACCCGCTCCGGAGCGATCCGGCCCAGCTCCGGCGCGATCATCGAGCCGGCGTCGTTGCCGACAGCGCCGTAGCTGTCGTACCCCAGGCGATTCATCAGCTCGGCCCAGGCGCGGGCGGTGCGGAACCGGTTCCAGCCGGCGCTGCGGGTCGGGCCGGAGAACCCGAAGCCGGGCAGCGACGGGATGACCACGTGGAAGGCCGGCGCGTCCGGGTCGGTCGGCTCGGTGAGCGGGGCGATCACGTCGAGGTATTCCAGCACCGAGCCGGGCCAGCCGTGGGTGAGCACCAGCGCGGTGGCGTCCGGCCGGGATGACCGTACGTGCAGGAAGTGGATCCGCTCGCCGTCGATCTCGGTGACGAACTGCGGGTGAGCGTTGAGGCGGGCCTCGACGGCGCGCCAGTCGAACCCGCCCCGCCACCGGTCGACGAGGGCGCGCACCCGGTCGGTGCCCATCCCGTACGAGTCGCCGGTGCCGGGCAGGTCGGCGGGCCAGACGGTGCGGCCCAGCCGGTCGGCCAGGTCGTCGAGGGCGGTCTGCGGGATCTCGACGCGGAACGGGCGGATCGCGGTGTCGCTCATGCCGGAACTCCTTCGGAACGGAATGTTTCGTTCTGAAATCACCATAGCAGAGCGGAACGATCCGTTCCACTGGTAAGCTCAGGGCATGTCAACGACTTCCGGCAAGACGCTGGGCGGTCGCCGCGCCCAGGCCGCTCGCAACGACGAGGTCATCCTCGAAGCCGCCCGCGCCGTCTTCCTCGACGACCCGAAGGCGCCGATCGCCGCCGTCGCCGAACGGGCGGGCGTCGGCATCAGCGCGCTCTATCGGCGGTACGCGGGCAAGGAGGACCTGCTGCGCCAGCTCTGCCACGACGGGCTGCGCCGGTACGTCGCGGAGGCCGAGGCCGCCCTCGCCGAGCCGGACGACTGGGTCGCGTTCACCGGCTTCCTGGCCCGGGTGGTCGACGCGGACGTGCACTCGTTGACCGTCCACCTGGCCGGCACCTTCACCCCGACCGAGGAGATGGGTCGGGACGCGAGGCGCGCCGGCGAGTTGGCCACCGCCCTGGTCGACCGGGCCCACGCCAGCGGGCGGCTGCGCTCCGACGCGGTCGTACACGATCTGGGTTTGTTGCTTGAGGCGTGCGCCGCGGTCCGCGTACCCGATCCGGAACGGACCCGCCAACTGCGCCGCCGGCAGCTCGCGGTGCTGCTGGCCGGCCTGTCGTCGGTGCCGGACGCGGACCCGCTGCCCGGCCCGCCGCCGGCGGCCGGCGAGTTCGACTGGCGGTGGCGACGCCGGGAGTGATGGGCGTCACGCGCTAAGGTTGAGCGGAATACGCTCAACTCTGGTTGTGTCCAATCCAATGGACAACGCCGATCCGGGGGAGCCCATGAACACCGAAAGACTCACCACCAAGAGCCGCGAGACCATCACGGGCGCTGTTGCGCTGGCCAACCAGCGCGGCCACGCCACCGTGGAGCCCTGGCACCTACTCCTGTCACTCCTGGACACCGACGGCTCGACCGCCACCGGTCTGCTGCGCGCCGTCGGGGCCGACCCGACCGAGCTGCGCCAGGCCGCCCAGCGTGCGGTCGACAACCTGCCGGCCGCACGCGGTTCCAGCATCGCCGAGCCGACGTTGGCTCGGGAGTTCGTCAACGCCATTGGCGCCGCCGAGCAGATCGCCCGGCCGTTGGGCGACGAGTACACCTCCACCGAGCACCTGCTCGCCGGTCTGGCCCGGGTGGGCGGGGCGGTGTCCGGCGCGCTGAAGACCGTCGGTGCGACCGAGGAGGCCCTGGTCGCGGCCTTCCCGACAGTTCGTGGTGGGGACCGCCGGGTCACCACCGCCGACCCCGAGCAGACCTACCAGGCCCTGACCAAGTACGGCGTCGACCTCACCGCCAGCGCCCGGGACGGCAAGATCGACCCGGTCATCGGCCGGGACTCCGAGATCCGTCGGGTCATCCAGGTGCTCTCCCGACGTACCAAGAACAACCCGGTGCTGATCGGCGAGCCGGGCGTCGGCAAGACCGCGATCGTCGAGGGCCTCGCCCAGCGGATCGTCACCGGCGACGTGCCCGAGTCACTGCGCGACAAGAAGCTGATTTCGCTCGACCTTGGCGCGATGGTCGCCGGCGCGCAGTACCGGGGCCAGTTCGAGGAGCGGCTGAAGTCCGTCCTGGAGGAGATCAAGAACTCCAACGGGCAGGTCATCACGTTCCTCGACGAGCTGCACACAGTCGTCGGGGCCGGCAAGGGCGAGGGCTCGATGGACGCCGGCAACATGCTCAAGCCGATGCTGGCCCGTGGTGAGCTGCGGATGGTGGGCGCCACCACGCTTGACGAGTACCGCGAGCACATCGAGAAGGACCCGGCGCTGGAGCGTCGTTTCCAGCCGGTGCTGGTCGGCGAGCCGACCATCGAGGACACCATCGGCATCCTGCGTGGGCTCAAGGAGCGCTACGAGGTGCACCACGGCGTACGGATCACCGACGCCGCGCTGGTCGCCGCCGCGACCCTGTCCGACCGTTACATCACCGACCGGTTCCTGCCGGACAAGGCGATCGACCTGGTCGACGAGTCCGCGTCCCGCCTCCGGATGGAGATCGACTCCCGCCCGGTCGAGGTGGACGAGATCGAGCGGGCGGTCCGCCGGCTGGAGATCGAGGAGATGGCCCTGGCCAAGGAGCCGGACGTCGCCTCGGCCGAGCGGTTGGAGCGACTCCGTAAGGAGTTGGCCGACAAGCGCGAACAGCTCACAGTGCTCTCCGAGCGCTGGCAGACGGAGAAGAGCCACATCACCAAGCTCTCCACCGCCAAGGAGGAGTTGGAGCGCCTCGGCGGCGAGGCCGAGCGGGCCGAGCGGGACGGCGAGTTGGAACGCGCCGCCGAGCTGCGCTACGGCCGGATCCCCGCCCTGAAGGTCGAGCTGAAGCAGGCCGCGGAGGAGTTGGCCCAGCTCCAGGCCGATGGCGCGATGCTCAAGGAGGAGGTCGGCGCGGACGACATCGCCGCGGTCGTCGCCGCCTGGACCGGCATCCCCGCCGGTCGCCTGCTGGAGGGTGAGACGGCCAAGCTGCTGCGGATGGAGGAGTCGCTGGGTGGCCGCGTGGTCGGCCAGCCCGAAGCGGTCGGCGCGGTCTCCGACGCGGTACGCCGTGCGCGGGCCGGTATCGCCGACCCCGATCGCCCGACCGGCAGCTTCCTCTTCCTCGGCCCCACCGGCGTCGGCAAGACGGAGTTGGCCAAGGCCCTCGCCGAGTTCCTCTTCGACGACGAGCGGGCCATGGTCCGCATCGACATGAGCGAGTACGGCGAGAAGCACTCGGTCGCTCGCCTGGTGGGTGCGCCGCCCGGCTACGTCGGCTACAACGAGGGTGGTCAGCTCACCGAGGCGGTGCGCCGACGGCCGTACTCGGTGGTGTTGCTGGACGAGGTGGAGAAGGCCCACCCGGACGTCTTCGACGTGCTGCTCCAGGTGCTCGACGACGGCCGGCTCACCGACGGCCAGGGTCGTACGGTGGACTTCCGCAACGCGATCCTGATCCTCACGTCCAACCTCGGGTCGTCGGTGATCAGCGACCTGACGCTCGCCGACGAGCAGCGCCGGGAGGGCGTGCTGGCCGTGGTCCGGTCGCACTTCAAGCCGGAGTTCCTCAACCGGCTGGACGACATCGTGGTCTTCGCCTCGCTGCGCGGGGAGGACCTGCGCTCCATCGTCGACATCCAGTTGGACCGGCTGCGAAACCGTCTTGCGGATCGCCGATTGGCAATGGACGTCACCGAGTCCGCCCGGGACTGGCTCGCCGAGCACGGCTACGACCCGATCTACGGCGCCCGCCCGCTCCGTCGCCTGGTCCAGACCGCAATCGGAGACCAACTGGCGAAGGCCCTCCTGTCCGGCCAGATCCGCGACGGCGAAACGGTGAAGGTAGACCGAACCCCCAATACCAACACCCTCTCGGTAACCTCCGCCTAACCGCCCCCTTTGTTGATCATGAAGTTATTACCCGGCCGCGCGGCGTGTCGGGACAATAACTTCATGATCAACGGGGTCGAAGTGGGGTGGGCGGGGAAAGAGTTGGGGCATGTTCGGGATTGGGAAGAAGTGGGAGCGGGAACTTGGTGCGGCCGTCGACACATTGGTGGCGGCTGACACGCTCGCGTTCGGAGGAGTTGGCATCGCCGGGGCTCTGCTGCCGGTGACGGAGGCGTACGAGCGGGTGTCGGCCGCTCTCGACGACCACCCCGAGGAGGTACGCCGCCAGCTCGACCGGGTGCTGGCCGACGGCACACCCGCCGGCCGGGCGTACGCGGCCACGCTGCTGGAGCGCGTCGACCCGGCGGCGGCCCGAGCGGCCTGGACGTCGCTGCGGGACGACCCGAGCGAGTTCACCACCTTCGTCGGCTGCGTGATGGACCGGGAAACCCTGGGCACCTACGCCAGTCGTCGGCTCGCCGCAGCTTGAGCCGCGCACACCGGGCGACGTCGCCGGTGCCATCGGTAGTTGAGCTGTCGGTCACGGTACGGGTCCCGAGGGTGCCGAAGGTTGTTACCGTCTGCGCCGACGAACCTGGGGAGGTAGTCGGGTGGACGTGCTGGTGACGTGCCTGGTGGCGGCGCTTGCCGTACTCGTGGTGGTCGTGGTCCTGCTCGTCGCGCGGGCCCGCCGGCGGGCGACGGCCCGGCCCGGCGGCCTGCCACCGACCGGACGGTCCGCGCGCGGTGGCGCGGCGGAGTCGCCGCGCGGCGGCCCGCTCCGCCTGACCCCGGGCGACCGCGTGCGGATCCGCAATCGGGAGTACGCGGTGAGCGCCACGATCCGCCTGGTCGAGGGCGACTGGAGTTGGGTGCAGCACCTGCTCGACGACGACTCCGGCACCCGCCACCGGCTCTCCGTGGAGGACGGCCTCGAACTCGAACTGGTGCTCTGGACCGCCGAACCGGGCGCCACCGTCACTCCCGGCGCCCCGACCATCGAACTCGGCGGCCGGCGCTACACCTGGGCCGAGACCGGGCAGGCGCGTTACACAGCCACCGGAGAGACCGACCTGCCGTCGACCGGCACCATGCGCTACCACGACTACCAGTCCGGTGGCGCCGCACGACTCTCCTTCGAGGCGTACGGCGAAGAGAGTTGGCGGGTGGCCCGCGGTGACCTGCTCGACCCCGCCGACCTGACGATCCGCCCCACGCCCGAGGCCCGCTGAGCCGGACCGGAAGGGGCGCGCCGGGCTCGTCACGGCATGCCGAACCGGCCGGTTGTCGATACGGTGTGGGCGCGATCTTAGGGAAGGAGAATCGTGGTCGATTCCCAGAGCACGCCGGCCCGTCAGCGGCCATCCATCGTGTCGATTTCCAGTTACCTGCTCTTCGTGTTCCTGGCACTCCAGGTGATCAGTCTGATCATCACGCTCAGCACCTTTGGGCAGACGCGGGACGCGCTTCGTGAGGCGTACGCGGGCAGCACCACCGACGGCGACCAGGTGGCCGACGTCTTCGTCGTCATCGGCATTGGCAGCAGCATCGTCCTGCTGCTGCTCGCGGTCGTGCTGGGCGTGCTGGCCCTGTTCAACAACCAGGGCCGCAACGCCGCCCGGATCACCACCTGGATCGTCGGCGGCATCATGGTCTGCTGCGTGGGCGGTGGCCTGCTCAGCAACGCGGCCGGCGGTTTCAACACCGGTGGCGGGAACACCGGCGACGGGCCGAGCCCCGAGGAGATCCAGCGCCGGCTGGAGGAGGCCCTGCCCTCCTGGGTCAGCCCGGTCAGCAACGTGCTCAACGTGCTCAGCCTGATCACCTTGATCACGGCGCTGGTGCTGCTGGCGCTGCCGAAGGCGAACCCGTTCTTCCGCAAGCAGACCGCGGGCTGGGAGCCGCCGACGCCGGGTGCCAGCTACCCGGGCCACCCGCAGGCGCCGGGTCAGCCCGGTTACCCGCAGGCGTCCGGTGAGCCGGGTTATCCGTCGAGTGGGGAGCCGAGCTACCCGCCGCCGCCGGCCGGGGATCGACCGGACGACACGCCGCCCACGGACCGGCCCGGGTCAACCCCGCCGTCGACGAGCTGACGGCTCGATAAGCACGACGCAGACGATCCCTCCGAGTAGGTTGCAACCCGACGCCTACCGGAGGGATTCGTCGTGTCGTACCCCCAATCGGCACCGGCCCGCCGGCCCGCCGCCGTCCTGTCGGCCGCGGCCGTGCTGTTGGTGATGGCGGTCGTCGCGCTCGCGTACGCCGTGGTCGACCTGGTGGTGCTGGGCGGAACTGTCGACGCGTTCCGCTCCGCCGGCCGCGACACCTCGGCGAGCCCGGAGCAGATCGACGACGTGGTGACTCTGCTCCGCGCCTCCGCGGTGCTGACGGCGGTGGTGGCGGCGCTCTCCGCGCTGCTGCTCGCCGGCCTGGCTCTGGGGCTGCTGACCGGTCGCAACGGCGTCCGGGTGGCGACCTGGGTGGTCAGCGGGCTCGGCCTGCTCGCCGGCTGTTGCAGCGTGGCGGTGGTCGTCGGTGAACGGGCCGCGCCACTGCAACTGGGCTCCGGCGAGGAGTCTCTCGCCGAGTTGCTGGGCCTGATCGGCGATGCGTACCCGTCCTGGTGGATCCCGCTCAACGCCGGGCTTTCCGTCGCACAGGGGCTCGGTTACCTTGTAGTAGCTACGCTGCTGGCGCTGCCGGCGGCGAACAGCTGGTTCGGCCGCCACCGCTCGACGGCGCCAACCGCACCGCCCAGGTTCACGCCCGCCCCGCACCAGCCCCCGTCGGCGCCACCCGCGCCCCCGTACCCGCCCAGGTGAGGACCGCCCCGTGACGCTCGACCCCACGACTGCCGAGCGCCGAGCCCTGATCACCGGGGCCACCGCCGGCATCGGCGCGGCGTTCACCCGGCGACTGGCCGCCGACGGCTGGCACCTGGTGCTGGTTGCCCGCGACGCGGCGCGGCTGACCGAGCTGTCCACCGAGCTGGGTGCCGCGTTCGGCCGCGAGGTGGAGACGATCTCAGCGGATCTGTCCACCGACGACGGCTGCGCCACCGTGGAGCAGCGACTCGCCGATGGCAGCCCGGTGCATCTGCTGGTCAACAATGCGGGCATCAGCCTGAACAAACCGTTCCTGCGTTCCACCGCGGAGGACGAGGCGCGACTGTTGCGGCTCAACGTGCACGCAGTCATGCGGCTCACCCTGGCTGCACTACGACCGATGACTGAACGGCGAAATGGGGCAGTGATAAATGTCTCTTCGGTCGCCGGGTTCGGTACGGCGATGCCCGGATCGACGTACTCGGCCAGCAAGGCGTGGGTCACCAACTTCAGTGAGTCGGTCGGCCAGTCGGCGCGACCGTTCGGCGTTCAGGTGATGGCGCTCTGCCCCGGTTACACCCGCACGGAATTCCACCAGCGGGCCGGCATCAACATGTCCAAGACGCCGGAGTGGCTGTGGCTGCGGGCCGAGGACGTGGTGGACGAAGCCCTACGTGACCTGCGCAAAGGCAAGATGGTCAGCATCCCGGCGTGGAAGTACAAGGTGGTCGTCGCCGGCATGCGACACGCGCCGCGACGGCTGCTCCAGGCGGTCGCGCGGGACACCCGCGGCCGGATCGGTCGCGACGAGCGCTGAGCCTCGACCGGCCCGTCGACCCCGAGTGGGCGATACAACGGCGCTGGCGCGCCGTTGTCGGCCCAGTTGCTGAGCGTAGTCGAACATCGCCAGTCATCGGTTCCTCTCGGGGCTGAGCAGGGTGGACCCCGCACACGGCGTTCAGAGTTGCGCAGTAACCTCTATCGCCATGGGGGACCACGACGACCTGCGTAAATTCATTACCGACCTGGCTGTGGTCCACGGACGGGTCGTGCTCTCGTCGGGGCGCGAGGCAGACTGGTACGTGGATCTGCGGCGCGTCACGCTCCATCACCGGGCCGCTCCTCTGGTCGGCCGGGTGTTGCTCGACCTCACCGCCGACTGGGAGTTCGACGCCGTCGGGGGCCTCACCCTGGGCGCGGACCCTGTCGCGCTCTCGATGCTTCACGCCGCCGCTCCGACCGGCCGGGCCCTGGACGCCTTTGTGGTGCGCAAGGCGGGCAAGGCCCACGGTCTTCAGCGGCGGATCGAGGGACCGGAGGTGGCCGGCCGACGTGTGTTGGCAGTGGAGGACACATCCACGACGGGCGGAAGTGTCTTGACCGCTGTCGAGGCACTTCGCGAGGCCGGGGCGGAAGTCGTGGGCGTGGTGGTTATTGTTGATCGAGGCGCCGGCGACGCGGTGCGAGCCGCCGGATTGCCGTACCGGGCGGCCTATACGTTGGCTGACCTCGGCCTTGTGGCGTAAAAGTCTGCCGATTCGGATCTGCTGATATGCAGGCGGATCGATGCTGCTGGTGGAAGGATGGAATACGTGGGAACTGCGTTGGCCGAAATGACTATGCCTCAGATCTCGCCGCTAAACGGCGAGCCGATCGAACGTGCCGATGCCGAGCGTCTCGCCGGGGTCCTCAAGGCCCTTGCTGATCCTGCTCGGTTGCGGCTGCTCAGCCTGATCCAGTCGGCCCCCGAGGGCGAGGCGTGCGTCTGTGACCTGACGGCGCCGCTCGGCCTCTCTCAGCCGACGGTCAGTCATCACCTGCGTATCCTCACCGAGGCCGGCTTGTTGCAGCGGGAGAAGCGCGGTGTCTGGGCGTACTACAGCCTGGTCCCGAGTGCGATCGCGACGATCGCCGACCTGCTGACCCCGCCGCGTAAGCGAGCCACCAAGAAGGCCCGCTGACGTAGGCACTACACGCCGTCCCGAGCCGGGGCGGCGTCCGGTGGCGAGCCAGGGGTGGCGCCACCGGTGGTTGACACCTGCTCGTCCCCGGTCGCACCACCGGAGGCCGGGTTCGACATGCCGACGGCCGACCCCCGCACCAGGGGGCCGGCCGTCGTCGTACCTCAACGATCCTGACCGTGCTCCGGGCGCTGGTGGCCGTGCTGGTGCCGGTCGTGGTCGAACGCCTCGCGGGCCGCCTCCACCGCGCCAGCGGCACTGGCCGCCGCGACCACCGCGACCGCCTCGCCGCGCTTACGAGCCCGCCGGTCGCGAAGGAACTCGAAGAAGATCGGCAGCACCGAGATCAGAATGATCAGGGCCACCACCGGCAGGATGTAGTGGTCGATCTTGTCGCCGATGGCCTGGTAGATCTGCTCGGCCAGCAGGTAGCCGATCAGCAGGATGCCGTCCACCCAGAGCACCGCGCCGACGATGTTCCAGAGCAGGAACTGCTTGGCCGGCATGCCGAGCGCGCCCGCGACCGGGTTGAGGAACGTCCGGACGATCGGAATGAAGCGCGCCAGCACGACGGCCTTCGCCGGGCCGAACTTCTGGAAGTAGTACTCGGCCTTCTCCACGTACTCCTTCTTGAAGAGCCGGGAGTTCGGCCGCTCGAACATCGGCCGGCCGTACCGCGCGCCGAGCCAGTGCCCCAACTGCGCGCCGATGATCGCGCAGATCGGCCCACCGATCAGCAGGCCGGCTAGGGAGAGGCGGGTGCCGTCGCCGAAGATCGCGTCCGCCACCGGTGACGAGGCGACCCCGGCGAGGAACAGCAGCGAGTCACCCGGGAAGAAGAAGCCCACCAGCAGGCCGGTCTCGGCGAAGAGGATCACCCACACGCCGATCAGCCCGAAGGTCTGCAACAGATCCTTGGGATCGAGCGGGTTCAGTGCGACGCTCTCCACGAGAGCGCGGGTCTTCTCAGCTGTGTCCACGGCCACAAAGGGTACCGAAGCCCAGGGCCCCGGCCGCGCCGGACCGGCCCGTCACCACCCGCCCGCGCCGTGGGGCCCAACGACGGTGCCCCGCCGACCGTGGTGGTCGACGGGGCACCGGTGGTGCGGGTGGATCAGGCGACGAAGCGGGTCCGGCGGCGCTTGGCCACCAGGTAGCCGCCGACGCCCGCGGCGAGCAGCAGCGCGCCGAGGCCGGCGATCAGGCCGGTGGACTGACCGGTGATCGGCAGCGAGCCACCGTCACCGTCACCGTCACCGCCGTCGCCTCCGCCGTTGCCGCCATCCGGGGAGGTCGGGTTGATGACGATCTTCGCAGTGTCGTTGCTCTTGTTCGGGTCACCGGTCAGCGAGGTGGTGATGGCACCCGCCGCGTCCGGGACGACCTTGTCGATCCGGAGCAGGAACGAGTACGAGGTGTCGTCGTCCTTCCAGCTCTCAAGGACCTGGCAGGCGTACTCCTTGGCACCCGGCTCGCCCCACGGCGCGGTCCACGGGTCCCACTCCTTCTCAGGCGCGAACGGCACGCAGTCGAAGGGAGCCTCGACCACAGTCGTGTCGGCCGGAACGGACACCCGGACGGGCAGGTCCTCGAGCCGGAGGCCCGGCGTCCCCTGGCCCAGATACTCGAGCGTAGCCGGCCCCAGGTTGGTGAAGCTCGGCTCGACGGTGACCTCGTCGCCCTTCTTGCCACTCGCGGTCGCGCCCTTGGTCGAAAGGTCCGCGTGGTTGCCACCGGTGACCCGGACGGTTCCGATGGTGGTGTCGTTCGATTGGTCCAGGTCGGTCTGCGGCGCCCGCGCACTCTGCACGGACTGCTCGACCAGACGAAGCTGCTCGCCCTTGCCGGGCTTGACGTCCAGGAACCAGTCCTTGAAAGCCAGCTCCCAGTCGTCCGTGGTCCACCAGTTCAGCACGACCGGGAAGCTGGCATCCGTGCGTGCCTCCGGGGCGACCTTGATGGGCAGGTTCTCGGAGAGCTTGTACGCCTTGTTCGGCTCGATCTTCGTGTCGAACTTGCAGAAGGAGGCCATGCCCCACTCGTCTGACTTGCAGTTCGAGAAGTCCCCGCCGTAGGCGGCGAGGTACTCGGCCTGGATGACGAGGACAGCGCCATCGACCGGGGTCTCACCGGCGTTGCGAACGGCGGCCGGCAGGCCAGCGGTGCCACCCGGAGCGCCGCTACCCTCGGTGGTCGGGTCGCTCGCCAGGTCGACGCCTTCGGCGATGGTGACGGCGGACGTCGCCTTGGCGGTCTTACCGCCGGCGGTGATGCTGATCGCCAGGGAGCCCTTCTGCCCTGGCTTCGCGTCGTCCTTGGCCGTGACCATGTAGTCGAACCAGGGCGACTGGCCCTCCTCGACGTCGGTCTCGCAGTGCAGCTTGGTCGGGGAAACGTCGCAGGTCCAGCCCCACGTCGGCTCCACCGTGGCAATGCCGGCGACCGCGGACAGGTCGACGTCCACGGAGGTCCGACCAAACGTCAGTTCGGACTCCGTATCAGTCGGCTGAGCGTAGACGTAGCCGTAGTCGGTGTGACCGGGCGCGACGAGCAGATCGTGCGTGGCGATTTCGAAAGGAGCCTCGGCGGCGACGGCCGGGCTGGCGGAGGCGGCGACGAACGCGCCTGCTACGCCCAGACCGGCGAGCCAACGCCGGGTGGAGTGGGTGAGCATGAGGGGGATTCCTCCAGTTGGGGGATCAGGTGGAGCCCGTGGATCTTAAGGAACCGCTAAGGCTGACGGCAGCCCTCAGAGCCGCCCCTCCGGGAAGACGAACCGAAAGGCTGATCAGCGTCACCGCAATGTTCGATCGGTCCGCTCCCGTCATCTCTGGCAGGAGCCCCCGGGAGGTGCAGTGACGTACGAGGAGTTCGCGGACATGCGGCTGGCCCCGCTGCTGCGGTATGCGGTGATGCTGACCGGCGATCCGCACCAGGCTCAGGATCTGGTCCAGGAGACCATGGTCCGGGTCCAGCTCAACTGGCGTCGGGTCGCCCGGGCTGACTCACCCGAGCGTTACGTACGCCGGATGCTCACCAACCAGTACGTCGACTGGCGGCGCGGCTCGTGGGTCCGCCGGGTGCTGTTGCGCGGGGAGCCCGACGCGTCGGTGCCGATGCCCACCGACCATGCCCAGTCCGCCGTGGACCGGGATCAGGTCTGGTCCTGGCTGTCCCGGCTGCCGCGTCGGCAGCGGGCCGCTCTGGTGCTGCGCTACTACGAGGACCTGCCCGACGTCGAGATCGCCGACATCCTCGGCTGTGCCGTCGGGACCGTCCGTTCGTCCATCTCGCGGGCCCTGGCGACGCTCCGGGCCGAGTACGTGGAGGCGTGAACATGATCGAGGATGACCTGCGTGCCGCGTTCGTTCGGCACGAACCGTTGACCCCGTCGACCGGTCCGCTGCGGGTCGCGATCGACCGGCTCGCCGCTGTCCGCCGTCGCCGCCGGCAGCGGTTCCAGGCCGCTGGCGTCACGCTCGCCCTGCTCGCCGCGCTCGGAGTCGGGGTGCCGCAGCTGCGCCCCGATCCGCCGGTCGTTGGCTCGTTGTTGTCCGATCGACCGGCTGGCGCGCAGTCCGGGGCGCTGAACGTCCTGCTGCTCGGGGTGGACGGCTTCGGCGAGCAACCGTCGTACCGGTTGGCGGACTCCGTCCTGCTGGTGCACATCCCGGCCGACCGGAGCCGGCCGTACCTCATCTCGTTGCCGCGCGACCTGGAGGTGTCGATCCCCGGCCGGGGGATCGAGAAGCTCAACAGCGCGTTCTACAGCGGTGCCGCCGAGCCCCGGCCCGACCTGGACGCCGGCTACGACCTGACCCGCCGGGTGGTCGCCGACCTGACCGGGGTACGTGTCGACGCCGGCGCGGTGCTGACCTTTGCCGGGCTGCGCAGGATCACCGAGGCGGTCGACGGGGTGGAGGTGTGCCTACCGGAGGAGGTGCGGTCCTGGCACACCCGCCGAACCTTCCCGGCCGGCTGTCAGCGGCTCGACGGGGCTGGCGCCGTCGACCTGCTTCGGCAACGGCGGTACCTGCCCGATGGCGCCTTCGACCGGGACCGTAACGCCCAGCGCTATGTCGCCGGTCTGATCGGGGCGGCTGTCGCGCGGGACGTGCTGACCAATCCGGTCCGGCTCACCGCGCTGCTGTCGGCGGCCGGGAAGGGTCTGGCGGTCGACGACGACGGCCTGCCGCTGACCAGGCTGGTGGCGGTGCTGCCCGAGCTGAAGAGCGTCGACCCGGTGGGGCTCAGCCTGCCGGTCGGCCCTCCGGCGGGCAACGCTTCGCGGCTGCCGCTGGACCCGAAGCAGGGCCCGGAGTTCCTCGCCGCGCTGCGTGCGGATCGGTTGGCGCAGTGGGTGGCGCAGCACCCGGGCCAGGTCAACCCCGTCCGCTGATCGGGGGGCGTTCACGTCGGCGCCCCGCCGCCCGGGTACGGGACGGCGGGGCGCCGGTCGAGCGGGATCGGTCAGGCGACGAAGCGGGAGGTTCGGCGTCGGGCGAGCAGGCAGCCGCCGACACCGGCGACGAGCAGCAGGGCGCCGATGCCGGCGATCAGGTTGGTGGGGGTGCCGGTGATGGGCAGCGAACCACCGCCACCGCCACCATCACCATCACCGTCGCCTTGGCCGCCGTCGCCCTGGGTCGCGTTGACCACGATGGTGGTCCCGTCGTTTGCCGGTTTGATGTCGTCATGGAAGCCCTCGCCGCCGGGGCACTCGCACGGCGCGTTGACCCGCACCGCGCCCCGGGCGTTGGGGATGACCTTGTCGATGCGCAGCCGGAACTTCATGCTGTAGGTCTGCCCGGCCACCAGGAGCATCTCCGAGGCGCAGAGGTACGTGCGGGTGGTGTCCTGCCGCAACCAGCAGTTGTCCGGGACCTCGACGGCAGTGGTGCCCGGCGGTAGCTCGACGTCGGTGTGGGTGGCGGCCTCGAAGTCTCCGTTCGTTCCGTCGAGCGTCGCCGGGCCGTTGTTCCGGAAGCCGACGGTCGCCGTGACGACCGCGCCGGCCGTGCCCTTGAGCGTGGCGCCGATCGCCGCGAGGTCGGTGCCGTTCTTGCCGGTGGCCTTGATGATCCACCCGGTGTGGTCGTAGCCCGGGCCGACATCGGTCTGGTCCGTCTGCCGCGCCCTGGCGGGTGCCTCGGCCAGAGTCAGTTTCGGGCCGCTGCCGGCGGTGGTCGCCCGTGCGCCGGCGGCCGCCCGCACCCGGGTCAGGTCCTCGAAGTCGGCAGTGGTCATGAACTGGGCGTAGCCGGAGTGGTTGGCCGGCGCGTAGGTGTCCTTGACGAATTCGAGGTTCAGCTTGGCGGCGAGCCCGGTGCCCACCGGGATGTCCTCGTCGAACTGGCAGGAGACCAGGTGGTCGCCGGAGTAGCGGCAGTTGCTGAACCGGTCCTTGGTCCGGATCGAGTAGGGGAGGTCGAAGACCGCGACGAATCCGGTGACGGTCTTGTCACCGGCATTGGCCACGACCAGCGGCACGGTGAACTTCCCACCCGGCTTGGCGGAGAGGGTGGTGAATGGCCCACCGGCCAGGTCGACCCCCTCACCGACCCGGACGCGCGAGGTGTAGGTGCCGCGCCGCCCGCCGGCCGCCTGGAAGCTGATGGCGACGTCCCCGGAGTCGCCGAGCCGCGCATCTTCGGTGAGGCCGAGGTGCACCCGCTTGGCCCCGTTGCGGTAGATCCCGCTGCCGAGCGGCGGCATCTCGTACAGGGTGACATCGGAGGGCTCCGTGCAGACGAGTACGCCCGGCTCCGGCGCGGTGCACTTCTGGCCGTCGGCAGGAGTCACGGTGAGCTTCTTGGCCAGGGAACGGTAGTCGTACCGCACGGAGACGTCGGTGAGGACCGTCGGCTCGTCGGCGTACAGCAACAGGCCGCGGATCGTCGCCTCCGCCCCGATGGCCAGGGTGCTGTCCTGGAAGTAGGGCTCGACTGTGGGTGCGGCGACGGCGGGGGTGGCGGAGACGGCGATCAACGCGCCGGCGGCGCCGAGCCCGGTCAGCCAGCGGAGCGAGTGCTTGAGCATGGGGATCCTCCCGTGGGGGTCCAGGTGGCGCTCGTCCGACTCCGTGGCGGAATCAGCGGTAGTCGTCCTCGTCCCCGGTGACCACCCGGGCCTGCTCCATCGCGTCCCAGTCGTCGACCTCCAGGCCGCGGTGCGGCTCACTGTCGACGTCGGTCGGGCCGGCGACAGTGGCCTGCTCGACCGCGTCCGCCGGATCAGCCTCCGGGTCGCGTTCGTTGGGCGCGAGGTGGTCGCCGGGGGTGAAGTCCTCGTCGGGCTGACCCATCGTCCCTCCCGGGGGTCTCGGGGCATGGTTCCCACCCACCGTACGGGTTGGGTCGCCGCACTGCCCGGAAGCGGAGTAGGCGGAATCAGCCCTCGGCGACGCGACCCGGTGCCAGGATGGTGCCGTGGGCTTCCTCATCAGACTGGCGATCACCGCGGTCGCGTTGTGGATAACCACGCTGATCGTGCCCGGGGTGGACGTGCACGGCCGCTCGGGTGGCAACACCGTCCTCACCCTGATCGTTGTGGCGCTGATCTTCGGCGTGATCAACGCGGTGCTCAAACCGGTGATCCGGGTCGTCGGCTGTGTGTTCTATCTACTGACACTGGGGCTGTTCGCGCTGGTGGTCAACGCGTTGCTGTTCCTGCTCACCGACCGGATCGCCCGCGGGCTCGACCTGCCGTTCCAGGTGGACGGATTCTGGCCGGCGTTCTGGGGAGCCATCGTGATGACAGTGGTGACCTGGTTGATCAGCGTCATCGTGCCGGACAACCTGGACCGCCGGTGAACGGCTAGCACAAGGGTCGGTTGTTCCGGTGCACCTCACCTACGGGATACTTCCGGGTGGAGGACAGCGCGGTCCGGCGCACAAATGAAAACAGCGGCCAGCACGGCCGAGAGTGGTAAGTAAGGAGCGCATCACATGCCCATCGCTTCCCCCGAGGCTTACGCGGAGATGCTGGACCGCGCCAAGGCCGGCCGGTACGCGTACCCCGCGATCAACGTGACCTCCTCCCAGACGCTGAACGCGGCGCTCAAGGGCTTCGCCGACGCGGAGAGCGACGGCATCATCCAGGTCTCCACCGGTGGCGCCGAATACCTCTCCGGCCCCTCGATCAAGGACATGGTCACCGGTGCGGTGGCGTTCGCCGCGTACGCGCACGAGGTGGCCAAGAAGTACTCGGTCAACGTCGCCCTGCACACCGACCACTGCCCGAAGGACAAGCTGGACAAGTTCGTCCGTCCGCTGATGGGCATCTCGCAGGAGCGGGTGAAGCGCGGCGAGGAGCCGCTGTACCAGTCGCACATGTGGGACGGCTCGGCCGTGCCGGTCGCGGAGAACCTGCAGATCGCCGCGCAGCTGCTCGACGAGGCCGCCAAGGCCAAGATCGTCCTTGAGATCGAGGTCGGCGTCGTCGGTGGCGAGGAGGACGGCGTCGAGAACGCCATCAACGACAAGCTCTACACCACCACCGATGACGGTCTGGCCATGGTCGAGGCGCTCGGCCTCGGCGAGAAGGGCCGCTACATGGCGGCGCTGACCTTCGGCAACGTGCACGGCGTCTACAAGCCGGGCAACGTCAAGCTGCGTCCGGAGATCCTCAAGCAGATCCAGGACGCCGTCGGCGCCAAGTACAGCAAGGAAAAGCCGCTCAGCCTGGTCTTCCACGGCGGCTCCGGCTCCCTGCTGAGCGAGATCCGCGAGGCTCTGGACTACGGCGTGGTGAAGATGAACATCGACACCGACACCCAGTACGCCTTCACCCGCCCCGTCGCGGACCACATGCTCCGCAACTACGACGGCGTGCTGAAGATCGACGGCGAGGTCGGCAACAAGAAGCTGTACGACCCGCGCGCGTGGGGCAAGGCCGCCGAGGCCGGCCTGGCCGCCCGGGTCGTCCAGGCGTGCGAGGACCTGCGCTCGACCGGCACCACGATGACCAAGTAACGACGTACCACCGACGGCCGGCTCCCCACCCGGGGGCCGGCTGTCGTCGTCAGGTCGTCAGCAGTCGTACGGCCTCGCGGACGTCGTCGGTGAGGTGGATCGTCGACGACAGGTCGCCGAACGGGGACGCAGCCAGCAGCGGGCGCAACAGCGCCTCCACCGGCAGCTCCACGGTCCAGTAGGCGCGGTCCAGGAAGATGTACGCCCCACTGGCGCCGTCGGTGCCGTAGTAGGTCTTCGTGGCCGCCTGGAACACCTCCTGCACCGTGCCCGCCCGCCCCGGCGCGAAGACGATGCCGCCTCGGGCGAGGCGCAGGATGGTGTCCTCCCGGATCGCGTTCGAGAAGTACTTCGCGATCCGCCCGGCGAACAGGTTCGCCGGCTCGTGCCCGTACAGCCAGGTCGGAATGGCCAGACCACCCGCACGCGCCCAGCCCTGGTCGTCGCCGCGTTGCCGGGGCACCCCCGCGTACCGCTGCCGGACCGTCAGCGCCGCGGCCGTGTAACGGTGGTGGTCGGTGAAGTCGGGGGCGGTGGCCAGCAGGTCGATCGCCGCCGTCACGTCGGTCGCCGGCCGGTCCGCCAGGTAGGCGCCGAGGTTCGCGGCCTCCATCACCCCGGGGCCGCCGCCGGTCACCACCAGCCGGTCGGCCCGCGCCAGCTCCCAACCCAGCACGGCCGCCATCCGGTACGCGGGACTGCCGCGTCGCACCGCATGGCCGCCCATGATGCCCACCACCGACTGCGGCCCGTACGCGGCCAGCCAGACCCGGGTGGCGTCGGCCAACGCGTTGTCCACGCCGTGGTCGTGCAGCCGCTGACCCAGCGCCTCCTTGACGTCCGGCAGCGCGCCGCCGTGCGCCCGGTAGTGGTCGTACACCCGGGTGTCGTACATCCCGGTGAACCCGCCCTCGGCGAACCCGGCGGCCAACTCGTCCGGGGTGTAGAGGTGCGTCGGCTGGGTCGGGTACGGCAGCCCGGAGAACGGCGGCACCACGTTCGCACCGCGCCGGACCAGGTCGGCGCCCACGTCCCGGGACGCGAACCGGCAACCGACGAAGAGGGTGCCGGCGACGTCGATGCCGGTCAGGTCGGGCACCGGCGCGACGTCGAGCCGCAGGCCTTGCACGGTCAGCCCGGTCAGCCGACCGGTGGCCAACTGTTGATCGAACTCGGCCCGGGTCTGGATCTCACCGGCGTGCAGGTGCGGCTCGATGACGTCCGCGGGAGGTGGGGTCGGCACCGGGCCATCCTGCCCCTCCGCCGGGGCCGGCCAAACCTCGGGCCGGGGGTGGAACCGACAGGAGCCCGGTGGTCGTGGCCACCGGGCTCCTGCATAACCGGTTCCTGGGGAGGCTCCGGACCATTAGTTGTAGTGGAAAACACCAGGCAGCGGCATAGGCCGCAGGCGTGACCAACTCCTCAGCCGTTCAGCGGAACACGTCGGCCGACCCGCTCGCGTGTCGCACTGTCCAGCGGGTTGAATGGGGCGATGCAGAACCTTTTGCCAGAGCCACCGGCCACCCGCCTGCCCGTGAACGACGAGGCCGACGCCGCCCTGGCCGCCGCCGACGAGGCCGGCACCGACGAGGCGTACGCCAACGTGGCGGCCGGCTTCCCGACCTACAGCGCGGCCTGGGCGGAGCTCGCGGCGCGGGCGTTCGCGCAGGGCCAGGTGGTGGCGGCGTACGCGTACGCCCGCACCGGCTACCACCGGGGCCTCGACCAGTTGCGCCGCAGCGGGTGGAAGGGGCACGGCCCGGTGCCGTGGTCACACGAGCCCAACCAGGGCTTCCTCCGTTGCCTGTACGTGCTGTCCCGCGCCGCTGACGAGATCGGCGAGGCCGACGAGGCGGCCCGCTGCGCCCAGTTCCTGCGCGACTGCGACCCGGAAGCGGCGGACGCGCTGGCGAGCAACTGACCCCGCCCCGGCGGCCGGCCCCGGATCGGGCCGGCCGCCGGCGGGTTACAACCCTTCGGCGACCGCTGCGGCGATCTTCAGCCAGGCGTCGCGGGTGGCCGAGGAGAGCCCGCCGTACCGGATCGGCTCGCCACTGTCGATGAGCCGCTCGTACGGGGCCAGCAGCACCGCCCGGGTGCGGGCCGCGAAGTGCTCCTGGATGGCCGGCAGGTCGATCTCCTTGCGGGACGGCGGCATCGACACCACAGTCACTGCCTGCCGGACCAGCCGTTGCCGGCCGCTCTGCTCCAGGTGGTCGAGCATCCGGGCGGCGGTCTCGGCGGAGTCGTTACGGGCCGACATGGTGACCACCAACTGGTCGGTGGCGTCCATCGACGCCTGCCAGTTCTGCGCCCGGACGTTGTTCCCGGTGTCCACGAAGATCAACTTGTAGAACCGGCTGACCACCTCGCGGATCTCGGCGAACGCGGCGGCGGTCAACATCTCGCCACCGGTGGCCGACTCGTCCGAGGCCAGGACGTCGAACATCCCCTCGCCCTGCGAACGGACGTACTGCGACAGGTCACCGACCCGCCCGTGCGCACCCTGGAACTGCCCGAGGTCACGCAGCATGTCCCGCACCGTACGGGAGTGGAAGTCCTGTTGGGCGCGCATCCCCAGGGTGCCCTGGGTTTCGTTGTTGTCCCAGGCCAGCACGTAACCGCCGCGCTTCTGACCGAACGTCATCGCGAGCAGCAGGATGGCCACCGTCTTACCGGCGCCGCCCTTCGGGTTGACAACTGTCACCTGCCGCAGACCGCCGAAGTTGCGGCGCACCATCTCGATGTCCCGCTTGAGCTCCTGCTCGTGCCGCCCCGGAGAGAGCCGGAGCAGGCCCATCTTGTTGACCACCGCGCGTACGCCCATTGTCGCCACCGGGTCCGCGGGTCGAACCTGGCGCCGTCGGGCGAAGTCCTCGGCGGTCGGCGCGACGGTTTCCTCAGGTGTCCAGCTCGCATCCGGGTACGCGGGGGCATCCGGGTACGCGGGGGCCGGCACCCGGGTCACCCCGTCCGCCTCCTGGTACGGCTGTCCGGGTGTGCCGCCGGGCGAGCCCTGCTGCCAGGGCGGTGGGTACCAACCCGGCGAGGGCGGAAACGGGCCGGGCGGTGGGGTCGGTGGCACGGCCTGCGGCGGAACCTGCTGCGGCGCGGGAGGGCCGGGCGGCGGGTTGTTGAACTGCGTCAGGTCGGGCGGCGGCGGAATCTGCGCCGGGCCGACCTGGCCGGGGATGGCCGGAGTGAACGGCTGCCCGGGGTGTGCCTGTGCGGGACCGACGTGCGGGACGACGGGCGGCGGAGGCGGAATCGGAGGCGTCGCGCTGGCCTCGTCCTGAGCGGGCGCGGCTCCGGCCGGGCGTTGCGGCGGATACGCCCACGGCGACTCGGCAATCGGCCGCGCCGGCCCGTCGGCGGACCCGTCCTCACCAGGCCCGCCGGCCTGCGGCACCGGTCCGCCAACCGGCGGCACGGGTCCGCCGGGCTGTGGTGCCGGTGCACCAGCGTGCGGTGCCGGCCCACCAGCGTGCGGTGCCGGCCCACCAGCCTGCGGTGCCGGACCGGCCGCCGCAGGGCCTGCGGCCGAGGAGTCCGCCGGCGCGGAGCCGGCGGCCGTCGGGCTGTCGGTGGCGCTCGGGCTGGCGGCGGACGCGGTGGCGGCCGGGATGGGCCGGTCGCTGGCTGCGGCCGTGGCCGTGGTGGGGTGGCCGGCGGCTGCCGCTGCGGCGGGGCGGTCGGCTGCGGTGGGGCGGTCCAGGGTGAACGGCAGGTCCAGGTCGACGCCGCCCGGGGTGATCGGCGCGGCGGTCGGACCCCGGTCGCCGGGCTGCGCCTGCACCCCTTCGCCGGCCCTGCTGGCCGCGTCGGGTGCGGCGCTGGGCGCGTCGCTCGCGGCGGGTCGGCCGTCCCTCGGCGCGGAGGTGATGTTCGGTGTCGCAGCGGCAGCGGGGATGCCGGTGCCAGTTGGCCCCCCGTTGCTCCCGGGGCCGGTTGCCGGCGGCGTCGGCTGGGCACCTGCCGCTGGCGGAGCGGGCGGCGGTGACACACCGGCCGGGTCGGTCGGTGGTGGCCAACTCGGCTGCGCCGGTGCCCAACCCGACCCGGTGCCGGACGGGCCGCTGGGCCCCCACCCCCCGGGTGCCGGGACGGCGCCGGTGAGCGACGGGTAGTCCGACGGCGAGGGCGGCGACTGGGCCGCGGCGCCGGGCTGGCCGGGGACCGGCGGTCGCCCGATCGGAGGTGCGGCCACCGGTGGCGTGACCGGCGGCGCGACCGACGACGGCCCGCCCCGCTGCTCGGCAACCGCAGCCCAGGGCGGCACCGCGCCCCGGTCGCCAGGATCCGGCGGCCAGAGTGGTTCGACGTCCCGCTCCGGCACCGGCTGCTGGCCGGGCACCTGCGCCCGGTCGGCGTTCTCGTCCATTACGGCCCTCCCCAGTCCTCCTGCGAGGATAGGCCCATTCGCCCAACAGGGCCGATCGGTGCAGGCAGGTCGGCCGGTCGCGTGGTCGAGGTCAGATCGACCAGACCGCCCAGGCCCCCGGCTCGATCCACCAGGAACGCTTGCGGGTCAGCTCACCCTCGACACCGTCGTCGAGGTACGGGACCTTGCCCTCCCTGGGGAGCACCGACACCGCCCGCCCACGGGCCCGCCGAACTTCGAGGCGTACCCGCTTGCGCCCCCACGCCGAGCGGACGACCACCGGCACCGCCACCGCGACCTCGACCTCGCCGTCGGCCGGGTCCGGCGCGGTCAGCAGCGTCACGTCGTCGAGCGTCGCGTACCCGCCGGCGTTGCCGACCGCGCAGGCCAGCAGCGGTTCCGCGCCGTCGGTGAGAATCGTGTCGTCGACCTCCACCCGGGCGCGCCAGTGCAGCGGGCGGCCGGCGTCGTCGGCGGCGCCGAGGAGCGCACCGTCCAGGGTCACCGAGCCGCCGTCGTTGCGCAGCAGGTCCAGCCGGCGTGGCGTGCCGTCCAGCACCGCGGCGGCCACCGCCGCCGGGTCGCGGGGCAGCCCGAGCTGCGCGGCCAGGTCCCGGTGGGTGCCGGCACGGGCCGGATCGAGCGGGAGTACGGCCACCGGAGGCAGGTCGGGCAGGGTCCGGTTGCCGGGCAGGTCCGCCGGGCGCTTGCTCGGCGCCGGGGCGTACCGCTTGACCAGCCGGCGCAGCACGGCGCGCAACTGCCCGTCGCTGGCCGTGGCGATGACCAGCCGGGTCTTGCTGTCCGGGTCCGGCCAGGTGAGGCCGTCCGGGCGGGGCGGGCCGTCGAGTCGGGCCAACACCGCGTCGATCTCCGCGTCGGAGCGGGCGGTGACCGTCTCCACCCGGGCCCCCCGGGCGTTCAGCGCATCGGCGCAGGCCAGCACCGGCACCCGTGGCCGCTCCGTCGCGCACTGCTCGGTGTCGGTCTGGCCGGCGCTGGTCTGGCCGGTGTCGGTCTGGCCGGTGTCGGTCTGGCTCGTCGGGGCGGCGTCGGCCCCGGTCGCACCACCGCAGCAGGCCCCGCCGCTGCCACAGCCCCCGGGAGCGTCCCGCTCCGAACCGAGGGTGAGCAGCACCACGTCGTACACCGAAGGAGCCTCCTGCCTCTCGACGCGACCCCTGCCGGCCACGCCGTCACTACTTGTTAACCTGACACCCCGGGCTCGCCGAGCGGTCGCCACCTGGCACCCGAGCCTTCTGGAGGCGGAAAAGATGCCAGCGATCGTGCTGCTCGGCGCTCAGTGGGGCGACGAGGGCAAGGGCAAGGTTACCGACCTGCTGGGTGAGCGGGTCGACTACGTCGTGCGCTACTCCGGCGGCAACAACGCCGGGCACACGGTGATCACCCCGGACGGCCAGAAGTACGCGCTGCACCTGATGCCGTCCGGCGCGCTCTCACCGGACGCGATGATCGTCATCGGCAACGGTGTGGTGGTCGACCCGAAGGTGCTGCTCGCCGAGATCGACGGTCTGGCCGAGCGCGGCGTCGACGTGTCCCGGCTGCGGATCTCCGGTGACGCGCACCTGATCATGCCGCACCACCGGGCGCTGGACCGGGTCATCGAGCGCTACCTCGGCTCGTCCCGGATCGGCACCACCGGTCGCGGCATCGGCCCGGCCTACGGCGACAAGGTCGCCCGGATCGGCATCCGCCTCCAAGACCTGCTAGACCCGGGCATCCTGCGCAAGAAGCTGGAACTCGCGCTGCGCGAGAAGAACCAGATTCTGTTCAAGGTCTACAACCGCAAGGCGATCGACCTCGAGGCGACCGTCGAGGAGTACCTGGAGTACGCGGAGCGGCTCAAGCCGTACATCGCGGAGACCCGGGCGATGCTCTGGGACGCCCTGGACCGGGGCGAGACGGTGCTGCTGGAGGGCGCCCAGGCCACCATGCTCGACATGGACCACGGCACCTACCCCTTCGTGACCTCGTCCAACCCGACCGCCGGTGGCGCCTGCGTGGGCGCGGGCATCCCGCCGACCGCGATCAACAAGGTCATCGCGGTGAGCAAGGCGTACACCACCCGGGTCGGTGCCGGGCCGTTCCCGACCGAGCTGTTCGACGCCAACGGTGACCACCTGCGCAAGATCGGCGCGGAGTACGGCACCACCACCGGGCGGGAACGCCGGTGCGGGTGGTTCGACGCGGTCGTCGCCCGGTACGCCTGCCGCCTCAACGGCGTCACCGACCTGGTCATCACCAAGCTGGACGTGCTCACCGGCCTGCCCAAGGTGCCGATCTGCGTCGGTTACGAGATCAACGGCGTCCGGGTCGACGACATGCCGATGAGTCAGACGGACTTCCACCACGCCAAGCCCGTCTTCGAGGAACTCGACGGCTGGTGGGAGGACATCACCAAGGCCCGCACCCTCGACGACCTCCCGGAGAACGCCCGCCGCTACATCGCGAGGGTCGAAGAACTCTGCAACACCAGGGTGAGCGTCGTAGGCGTAGGCCCAGGCCGAGAAGAAAACGTCCACCTACACCCCCTCCTCCCCTAGTCCCCACCCCTTATTGGGTTGATCATGAAGTTATTGCCAGTCACGTCGGCGTGTCGTGACAATAACTTCATGATCAACGGGCGTTGAGCGCCTGGTTATCCACAGGGGTTCGGTGGTTGTCCACAGGGGGCTGTTTCAGGTTTTGGGTTGGGCCAGGGTGGGCGGGTGGACGCCTTGGATGTGGTGCGGCGGGTTGCGGCCGTGCGGGACGGAGTCGTGACGCTCAGGCAGGCGCGCTCGGCTGGTCTGACCACGCATGAGGTGCAGCGGCTCTGTCGGGCTGGACGCTGGCGGGTCGTGGCGCGTGGCACCTACCTGGTGGATGCCGACCTGTACGACGGCGTTCCTCGAGCGGCGAGGATCAGGGCTGCGGTGGCCTCCTTTGGGCCGGCCGCAGCGGCTGTGCTCGCGACGGCTGCCGAACTGCACGGGCTGGCCGGTCTGCGGGCCACCGACGTGATCGACCTGTCGGTGCCAGGCCCGATCGCCAGGCCGGCCCGGCTCGCCCACCCGGAGGTGGTGGTCCATCAGTTGGTCATCCAGCCCGAGCAGCTTGTCCGGGTGAACGGAATCACCGCTACCGGACCGCTGCGGACCCTTGCTGACGTGAGCCTGCGGGTTGATCGTTTTTCGGCGGTGAGCGTGCTGGATTCGGCGCTGAATCGTCGGCTCGTGACCACCGATGATCTGCTCTCCGTTCCGCGCCTCATTCGTGGACGGCGCGGCGCGGTCGCGGCGCGGGGCTATCTCGGCGAGGCCGATGGGCGCTCGCAGTCCCCGCTTGAAACGCGGGCCCGGCTGCGCTGCGTGGACGGGAAGGTGCCACCGGACGCATTGCAACTTGAGGTCCGTGATGAGGACGGCTACCTGTTGGGGATCGGCGATCTCGGCTGGCGTGGTCCCCGAATCATCGCCGAGGCCGACGGGCGTGGCCCGCACAACGCCCCGGAGGCCGCCTACGCCGACCGCCGCCGGCAGAATCGCCTGGTCAACGCCGGCTGGACCGTCCTCCGCTTCACCTGGCAGGACACCCTCCGCCCCGACTACATCCCCTGGACGGTCCGGCAAGCGATCACGACCGCCCACCACCGTTGATCATGAAGTTATTGCCACGACACGCCGCGCTGGAGCGCAATAACTTCATGATCAACGGTGGGGTAAGGGGGGACAGTAGGATCTCGGGCGTGCGGGTTCTTTTGGTTGGTGGTGGTGGGCGGGAGCATGCGCTTGCGCTTGGGCTGGTTGGCGATTCGGGGGTTTCCGCGCTCGTTGCGGCGCCGGGTAACCCGGGGATCGCTGGCGTGGCTGAGCTGCGCGCGGTGACTCCGACAGATCCGGCCGCGGTGGCGGCGTTGGCCGTGGAGATGGCGGCTGACCTGGTGGTGATCGGGCCCGAGGCGCCGTTGGTCGCCGGGGTCGCCGATGCCGTACGCGCCAAGGGCATCGCCGTGTTCGGTCCGTCCGGCGCTGCCGCCCAGCTGGAGGGTTCCAAGGCGTTCGCCAAGGACGTGATGACCGCCGCCGGCGTGCCGACCGCCCGGGCGTACGTCTGCACGGACGAGCAGAGCACCGCTCGGGCGCTGGACGAGTTCGGCGCGCCGTACGTGGTGAAGGACGATGGGCTGGCCGCCGGCAAGGGCGTGGTGGTGACCGACGACCGGGCCGCCGCGCTGGCGCACGCGGGCGAGTGTGGACGTGTCGTGGTCGAGGAGTTCCTCGACGGCCCGGAGGTCAGCCTCTTCGTGGTGACCGACGGCGAGGCGGCGCTGCCGTTGTTGCCGGCTCAGGATTTCAAGCGGCTGGGCGACGGCGACAGCGGGCCGAACACGGGCGGTATGGGGGCGTACGCGCCGCTGGCCTGGACCCCGTCCGGCCTGGTCGACGATGTCATGCGCGATGTGGTTCACCCGACGCTCGCGGAGATGCGTCGCCGGGGCACCCCGTTCGCCGGCCTGCTCTACGTCGGGCTCGCGATCACGGCCGCCGGCCCACGGGTGATCGAGTTCAACGCGCGCTTCGGTGACCCGGAGACCCAGGTGGTGCTCGCGTTGCTGGAGACCCCGCTGGGTGGGTTGCTGCACGCGGCGGCCACCGGCACGTTGGCCGAGCACCCGCCGCTGCGGTGGCGGGACGGCAGCGCCGTGACAGTGGTGCTCGCCTCGCCGGGTTATCCGGCCGCGCCGCGCACCGGCGACGTGATCACCGGCGCGGACGGTCCGGGCATCATCCACGCGGGCACCGCCCGCCGGGCCAGCGACGGCGCGTTGCTCTCCGCCGGCGGCCGGGTCCTCTGCGGTACGGCCACCGGCTCCGACCTGGCCGCCGCACGGGATGCCGCGTACGCGCTGGTGGACAGGGTGGAGCTGGCCGGCGCGCAGCACCGCACCGACATCGCCGTCGCCGCGATCGATGGTCGGATCACGATTCCGTCCTAGGCGCGTACCGCCACCGCTGGCTGCCCCGTAGGGTTCTTCCGGAGCAGCCAGCCGACCGGCGGGCTGACCAGCGGACGCAGCGCCCACACCACCGGCCGGCTGGCGGTGATCCAGACCACCGCCACCACCACGGCGACAAGTGCCAGCAGGGCCGGGATGCTGTCGACTCGTCTGTCGAGTGTGGACCACGCGAAGGCCAGGACGGCGAACCCGTGCAGCAGGTACGGGTACATGGAGTTGGCACCCCAGCCCGTGAGGAACATCTGGCGGCGCGGTGCCAGCATCATGATCGCCCAGGTCATCGCCGCCGCGACGGCCATCAGTCCGAGCCGGATCAGGACGCCTTCGGTCAGGTCCACCCCGATGCGCTGGTAGGTGCTGTTCCAGTACAGCCAGAGGTTTGGCAGGCGCGAACCGACCAGGTAGGCGATCGGCACGGCAGCGATGAGCACGGTGACCGCGGCGAGCCGTACCCGGGTGGACGGGCCGTACGCCAGCCTGCCGCGTCCGAGCCAGACGCCGAGGATGAAGAAGGGCAGCATGCCGGCCACCCGGTTCAACGACAGGGCGTGGCTGAGGACAGTGGATGTTCCGGCGAGAAGAGAGACCCCGATCGCGATCACGACAGCTCCGCGAAGCTGAGCGAACAGCGGGGTGAGCATCCGCCAGATGAACAGGGCGGGCAGGAACCACAGGTGGTAGACCGGGGTCAGGAACTGGTTGATCGTCCAGTTCATGGGCTGGTCCATGGCCGTGTAGAAGCCCATGTAGAGCAGTTGGAAGACCACGTACGGAGCGAGCAGGTCACGCACCAGCGACGCCGCCCGGCGCCCGGTGAGCTCGGTTGCCGAGAGCATCCCGGACAGCATCGCGAAGGCCGGCATGTGGCACAGGTAGATCAGCGTGTAAATCGTTCGGCCACCCGGCGAGGAGCCGACCGTCTGACCCACGGTGTGGCCGAGCACGACCAGGAGGATCAGGAGCCCTTTGACGTTGTCGATGTACGGGTCGCGGGTGGCCGGCGCGACTGCGACGTCGCTGCTCTCGGGCCGCACCAGGGTTGTCACCCGGCAAGGCTGCCGGGCCGCCGATATTCGATCTAGTAGAAGTGAACAGGATCACAAATACCTAGGGATCGGCGGCGCGACCGCAGTCGGGCGGGCTGCCGGGACATCCCGGCGCTTTGGTCAGCCGTAGTAGCGGCGGAGTTCTCGGGTGAGCACCTTGCCGGTGGCGTTGCGGGGCAGGTACTTCACGAAGATGACGTCCCGGGGGACGCTGAATCGGGCCAGGAAGTGCCGAACGTACTCGCGTACCGCCTCAGGGTCGAGGGTCTCCCCGGGGTGCAGGGCGAGGAACGCGGACAGGCGCTGGCCGTACTCGGGGTCGGGCACGCCGATCACGGCCGCCTCGCGGACCTGCGGGAGTTGCGCGAGGAGGTCCTCCACCTCGGACGGGAAGAGGTTCTCGCCACCGGAGACGATCATGTCGTCGGCCCGGCCGTCGACGAGGAGCAACCCGTCGGCGTTGAGCCGGCCGAGGTCGCCGGTGTCGAGCAGACCGTCGTGGGTTTCCCGGCTGGCACCTGAGGTGTAGCCCTCGAAGAGCATCTCGTTGCCGACGAAGATCCGCCCGACACGTCCCTCCGGCACGGGCTGGCCGTCGTCGTCGAGCATTTCCAGGCGGGTGCCGTGCGGTGGACGACCAGCGGTGGTGGGTGCCTGACGCAGGTCCTGTGGGCCGCCGATGGAGGCCCAGGACACCTCGGTGGATCCGTAGAGGTTGTAGAGGACGTCCCCGTAGATGTCCATGAATTTCGGGGCCAGCCCGCCGGGCAGGGCGGAGCCGCTGACCGCGACGACCTTGAGTGGAGGACGCGGGTCCGGCGGGGGCACCTCCAGCAGCCGCTGCACCATCACCGGTACGGCGAAGAGCGCGTCGCACTGGTGCTCGGTCAGGGCGGCGAGGGTGGCGGCCGGGTCGAAGCGGCGGTGCAGCACGATTGTGGCCCGCAGGGCCAGGCAGACCTGGAGGGCGGCGAATCCCCAGGTGTGGAAGATGGGTGCGGCGATCATCACCCGGTCCCGGGCGTGCAGGGGGATGCGGTCGATGATGGACACCAGCGGGCCGAAGCCGCTGGGGGTGGGCCGGCGAGCGCCCTTGGGCGTACCGGTGGTGCCGGAGGTGAGCACGATGATCCGGCCGTCGCGCTCGGGCGGGTGCAGGTCGCCTGGCAGTGCCCCGGCCACCAACTCCTCGCGGGCGCGTTCGTCGAGCCGGGGCAGTTCGGCGGGGAGGCCGAGGACCCGCTCGGCGAACTCGTCGTCGTGCACGAGGAGTCGCAGCCGCTGCTCCGAGGCGACGGTGCCCAGTTGGGAGGCGCTGAGCCCGGTGTTGACCAGCACCGCGTCGACGCCTAGCAGGGTGGCGGCGACGATCGTCTCGATCAGTCCGTGGTGGTTGCGGCAGAGCACGCCGATCCGGTCGCCGGCCTGTACGCCGAGCCCGGCCCGCATCGAGCGGGCCATCCGTTCGGCCCGGTCGAGCAGGTCGTGGTAGGTCAGCTCGACGCCGTTCTCGTCGATGACGGCTGTGCGGCCGGGGTCCCGGGCGGCTGCCTGGCGTAGCTCGCCTGCCAGGCTCCACCCCCACGTCCGCAACGCGTTGAGCTGCGAGGCGACCCGGATCGGGCTGCCGGGGGTGAGCAGTCCGCGACGGGTCAGCGTGGCGACGATGAACGGCAGGTCCATGCCGCAGACCTCCTCGGGGTGGTGCGCGGACGGGCAGTGGGTCCCCCGTCCAGCAGGGCGTCTTTCCTTGATCATGCACTGGGCGCGGCGGAGGGCCCAGTGCGCGTCCGTGCGGGGTGACGAAGACGGCACAGATCGTGGAATCCGCTGCCCTGCGGCCCGGCGAAGCCGCCGTGGTCGGCGTATCCACGAGTCGAGTCGCACCTGGCCGTTGAGTGAACAATGCAAGAGCTGTTGTAAATAGACGAACTTGTAATCGTCTGGGTCACGCCGAGCCGGAGCTGTTCAGTGAGAATAAACTGTTTTTAAAGAGCCGCCGCGTATGTTCATGAACGAGGACATGCGATGGAAAAGGCGAATTCGCCTCCATCGCCCATGTAGCGCTTCCGGAAATTTGGAGGTTCGGTGAGCCTGTTGAAAAATCGTACTCTTGCCGCAGGGGCAGGAATCGTCGTAGCCGTGACTGGCTCTCTTTTCGCGATTTCTTCGCCTGCCTCGGCGGACTATGCGTGCCCGGCGAGGCAGGTGTGCTTCTTCCAGGACAAGAACGGCCATGGAAGCCCGGGAACGCTGGCGGGTCTGGTCCAGGGTGGTGGCGGCGTCGCCAACTTCTCTGATCACAAGTTCCACAACGGTGTGAACCTCAATGACCAGGCGTCCTCCGTATTCAACAACACCAACCAGTACTTGGGAGTCTTCGAACACAACAACTACGGTGGGCGGTGGCAACGGGTCAAGCCGTACGGGTGGGCCAATTTCGGGGGTGATGTCAAGAATGACAGCGCCTCGTCCGCCCGGTTCGTCGACGAGGGGTGCACGCCGGGGCCGGAGTGGTGCCTTTAGGCCCACGGCTTCGGGCTTGGATGTCGGGCGCGCCTAGGGCTTGGCCCAGCCGCAGAGCGAGGGCCGGAATACGCGGCCCTCGCTCTGCGGCCCTATGGAGCAGCGATGCTTCCCGGCAAGCCGCCCGACCGGCAGTCGGACCAGGGGCCGTTAGCGGATCTGCATCCCGGAGATCGCGCGGGAGATGACAAGTCGCTGGATCTCGGAGGTGCCCTCGAAGATGGTGTAGATCTTGGCGTCGCGGTACCAGCGCTCGACCGGGTGGTCGCGCAGGAAGCCGGCCCCGCCGAGCAGTTGCACCGCCTTCGAGGTGACCGACACGGCCACCTCGCCGGCCTTGAGCTTGGACATCGACCCCTCGCCGGCGGTGAACGGGCGGTTGTTGCGGCCCATCCACGACGCACGCCAGACGAGCAGCCGCGCCGCGTCGATCTCCATCCGCATGTCGGCCAGCGTGAACGCGACTGCCTGGTTCTGGATGATCGGGCGTCCGAACTGGACCCGGTCCTTCGCGTAGTCCAGCGCGTACTCGTAGGCGGCCCGGGCCACCCCGAGCGCCTGGGCGCCGACAGTGGGTCGGGTCAGCTCGAAGGTGCGCATCGCGGCCTGTCCGGTGGCCCGCTGACCGGAGCGGGCCCGGTCGAGGCGCTCCAGCAGGGCGTCCCGTCCGCCGAGCAGGCAGCGGCCGGGTACGCGTACCTCGTCGAGGAAGACGTCGGCGGTGTGGGACGCACGGAGGCCGAGTTTGCGCAGCTTGCGGGTGGCGGCCAGGCCGGGGGTGCCCGGCGGTACGACGAACGCCGCCTGGCCCCGGGAGCCGAGCGTGGGGTCGACGGAGGCGGTGACGACGTGCACTCCGGCGATTCCGCCGTTTGTGGCGTACGCCTTCTGGCCGGTGAGCACCCACTCGTCGGTGGCCTCGTCGTAGACGGCCCGGGTGCGCATCGCGCCGACGTCGGAGCCGGCTTCCGGCTCGCTGCTGCAGAAGGCGGCGACGGCCGGCGAGTCGGCGTCGCCGAAGCACTGCGGCACCCACTCGACCAGCTGGTCGGGGGTGCCGGTGCCGTAGATGGCGGCGACGGCGAGCGAGGTGCCGAAGATGCTCAGGCCGATGCCGGCGTCACCCCAGAAGAGTTCCTCGCTGGCGATGGGTAGGGAGAGCCCGGTCGGGTCGGCCCAGCAGGTGGCGAGGAACTCGAAGCCGTAGAGGCCGACCTTGGCGGCTTCCTGGATCACCGGCCACGGCGTGTCCTCGCGCTCGTCCCACTCGGCGGCGGCCGGGCGCACGACCTCGGCGGCGAAGCCGTGCACCCAGTCGCGTAGATCCCGCTGTTCCTCGTTCAGGTCGAGCGAGAAGTCAGCCATGTCAGGCCTTGGGGATGTCGAACAGGTTGGCGATGTTGGCGGCGAGGCCGAGGTCGCCCTTCGCCTTCAACTTGCCGGTCATGAACATCATCACCGGGTTGGCGCCACCGGAGACGATCTTCAGGAACTCGACAGGGCCCATGGTGAGGCTCAGCTTCGGGTCGTGCTGCGGGGTCTCGTTCACGACGCACGTGCCGTCGGCGATGACCACCTCGTAGGTGTCGCTGCCACCGTCGGGGCGACCGGTGATGATCCAGTGGATGACCGCGTTCGTGGAACCGGCACGGTCTGCGCGGAACAGCGACGGCATCCGGCCGAACACCTCGCCGAGGACCTTGCCGCGCAGGTCGCCGGACATCACCTGGGCGATCTTGTCGTCCGGGGTGGACTTGACCAGCTGGGCGAACTCCTTGGGGCCCACGTTGGCGAAGGTGGCCGGGTCGAAGTCAGTCATCAGGTGCGCCTTCCGGAAGATTTGGCTACTCGCGCGTAACCCTACGCACGAGTAGGTATGCTCGCAAGGTGTCCAGCGTCCCCGCCTTCAAGCGCCTGCCGCGCGCCGTCCGCGAGCAGCAGATGCTCGACGCGGCGGTCAAGGTCTTCTCCCGGCGCGGCTTCCACGCCGCCAGCATGGACGAGATCGCCGAGGACGCCGGCATCTCCAAACCCATGGTGTACGCGTACCTCGGCACCAAGGAGGAGCTCTTCGTCGCCTGCCTGCACCGGGAGGGCACCCGGATGATGCAGGCCATCGCCGGGGCGGCGGCCCCCGACCTGCCGGCCGACGAGCGGCTCTGGCGTGGGCTGAGGGCGTTCTTCGGCTTCGTGGGCGCCCACCGGGACGGCTGGGCGGTGCTCTACCGGCAGGCCCGGGGCGAGCAGCCGTTCGCCGGCGAGCTGGCCACCATGCGGGCGCGGCTGGTCGAGGTGGTCGCCGGGATGCTCGACCACGCGCTGCGCGCCGAGGGCCGCGAGATCGCCGCCATCGACCTGGAGGTCGTCGCGTACGCCCTGGTCGGCGCGACCGAGTCGCTGGCCGACTGGCTCGCGGACCACCCGGAGGCAGACCCGGAGAAGACGGCCACCCGGATGATGAACGTGGCCTGGCTCGGTGCCGCCCAACTCCTGCACGGCGTCACCTGGCGTCCACCTGCCGACTGACGACCCCGGCGGAGACAGCGTCGCTGCCCGGCTCGTCGGCCCGCGCCGCGCCCGGCTCGCCGGCCCGCGCCGCACGGCGGCGGTTGCGGAGCCAGCGGACCACCTCGACGACGACCGTCACGGTCAGGGCGAGGCCCAGACCCAGCAGGAGACCGCGCAGCGGGTCCTGCTCGAAGGCCAATCCGCCGACGTAGCCGACCAGCGCCGAGTAGAGCCCCCAGGAGCTGGCGGCCAGCGCGTCGAAGACCAGGAACCGTCGCCGGGGATAGCGCACCGCACCCATGGTGAGGGTGACCGCGGTCCGGCCACCCGGGATGTAGCGGGCCACGGTGAGGATCAGACCACCCCGGGTGGCGATGCCCCGACGGGCCCGGTCGATGGCGGCTCGGCGTCGACCGTCGGGCGGCAGCCGGTCGAGCAGCCGCGTGCCGCCACCCCGCCCGATGGCGTACGAGACGTGGTCGCCTACCAACGCCCCGGCGGCGGCCACCAGGATCACCGCCGGAAGGTACGGCGCTCCGGAGGCCGCGAACACCCCCGCGGTGATCACCGCCGTCTCGCTCGGCACCACCGGGAAGAAGCCGTCGAGCACCGCGATCGCGAAGATCGCCAGGTACACCCAGGGCGAGGACATCGTGTCGTGCAACAGGTCGAGCAGATCCATGATCCCGATGCTGGTCGGGGCGGCGACTCCCGACATCGGCCAGTGGTCAGGTGGGCGCCACTACTTAGGTAGCGGCCGTCCCCGAGGGCGGGTAGGGGTCTTCCCCCACCGCGCCCCGGTCCGCCTGCGCGCGGCGGCGCTATAGGTGCGTGAGGCCCTACGCTCGCTGCGTGGCCTCCAGCGCCGTCGCTCTCCGGCGGGTCGTCCAGCGGTACGGCCCGATGCTGCTCGCCGTCGTCGTCGCCGCGGCCGTCTGGGCCAGCGCGGCCGGTGACCTCGGGGTCCGCTCGCCCCTGCCGAGCGCGGTCGTGCTGCTGATCGTGTTGGGCTCGGCGTGGGCCGCCGGCACGGTTCGCACCCGTCTTTGGCCGCTGTTCCTGGCCGCGGCGGTCGGCTGGTTGGTGCTCGCCGCGGCGGCCGCCGGGGTGCTGGCCTCGTACCAGGCGGGTCTGCGGCTGCGCGGTCGCCAACTCGCCGGCTACCTCGCCGGGGCGGCGCTGGTGCTGGGCGGCGGGGTGCTGGTCGGGCTGGCGGTGGGTGGCGTACGCCGGATCACCACAGCCGCCACCGGCAACGTGCTGCTGCTCGCCGCCTGCCTGGTCGGGCTCCCGTTGGTCTTCGGCCTCTGGGTGCGGGCCCGTCAGGACACGCTCGCCGCTCTGCGGGACCGGGCCGAGCGGCTGGAACGCGAACAGGAGGCCCGCGCCGACCGGGTCCGTGCCGAGGAGCGGACCCGGATCGCCCGGGAGATGCACGACGTGGTGGCGCACCGGGTCTCGCTGATGGTGGTGCATGCCGGAGCGCTGGAGGTGACCGCCGTGGACCCGGCGACCGTGGAGGCCGCCGCGTTGATCCGGACGACCGGCCGGCAGGCGCTCACCGACCTGCGTGCGGTGCTGGGTGTGCTGCGCCAGGCCGGCCCGGCCGTGACGCCGGAGCGAGGGCTCGACGCGTTGGACGAGTTGATCGGAGAGTCCCGTGCCGCCGGGCTGCGGGTGTCCCGGCAGGACGAGGGCGTACCGACGGCACTACCCGCGACGCTGGGGCGTACCGCGTACCGGGTGGTCCGTGAGGCGCTGACCAACGTGCGCAAGCACGCGGCCGACGCCGAGACGACAGTCTGCCTGCGCTACCTGCCGGACGGTCTGGAGGTGTTGGTCCGCAACGGCCCGTCCGAGGGCGGGTCGACGCTGCCCGGTGCCGGGCAGGGGCTGCTCGGGCTGCGTGAGCGGGTGGAGTTGCTCGGCGGCCGGCTGGAGGCCACTCCGGTGGACGGCGGCTTCCTCGTCCGGGCCCTGATCCCGCTGGCGGTTGTGGCGTGATCCGGGTGGTGGTGGTCGACGACGAGCAGCTGGTCCGTGCCGGGCTGCGGCTGATCCTCGAGGCGGCGGAGGACATCACTGTCGTCGGTGAGGCGGCCGACGGCGCCGGCGCGCTGGAGCAGGCCCAGCGGTTACGCCCCGACGTGGTGTTGCTCGACGTGCGGATGCCGGGCGTCGACGGGCTGACCATCGCGCCCGAGGTGGTCGCCGCCGGCCCGAAGGTGATCATGTTGACCACCTTCGACCTCGACGAGTACGTGCACCGGGCCCTGCGTGCCGGCGCGGTCGGCTTCCTGCTCAAGGACACCCCGCCCCGCGAGTTGGCCGCCGCCGTCCGTACGGTGGCCGCCGGCAACGCGATGCTCGCCCCGACTGTGACCCGGCGCCTGATCAGCTCGTTCGCCGAGCGTGGTCCGGCCCGCCGGGACGCGGCCCGTGCCCGGCTCGCGCCGCTGACCGAGCGGGAGTTGGCGATCGTCCGGGAGGTGGCGCGCGGGCACGGCAACGCGGAGATCGGCCGGCGGTTGACGATGAGCGAGGCCACCGTCAAGGCACACGTCAGCCGGGCGCTGGCGAAACTCCACGCGGGCAACCGGGTGCAGTTGGCCATCCTGGTGCACGACGCCGACCTGCTGTGACGGGTGTCAGGTCGATCCGGCCCGGTCAGTGGTGGTGGCGGCGCGCCGGCGCGCCCGGTGGCGCAGCCAACGGACGCCCTCGATGCCCAGCGTGACGATCACCGACAGGCCGATCCCGGCGAGGACGCCCTTGACAGGGTGCCGTTCGAAGGCCAGCCCACCGAAGTAGCCGAGCAGCCCGCAGTACAGGGCCCAGGTGACCGCCGCGATCGCGTCGTACAGCAGGAACGACCGGCGGGGATAGCGCACCGCGCCCATGGTGAGGGTGACGGCCGTCCGCCCGCCCGGCAGGTACCGGGAGGTGGTCAGGATCAGCCCGCCGCGCCGGTTCAACGCGCGCCGGGCCCACTCCGAGCTGGCTCGTCGGCGGCTGCCATCGGGAAATCCGGCGAGCCGGTTCGCGCCGCCACCGCGCCCGATGGCGTACGAGACGTGGTCGCCGGCGCAGGCGCCCACCGCGGCGGCGACGATCACCGCCGCCAGATTGGGGTTTCCGCTGGTGGAGAGCACGGCGGCGGTGATGACGGCCGCCTCGCCGGGTACGGCCGGAAAGAACGCGTCGACCGCCGTGAGCCCGAAGATCAGCAGGTACACCCACGGTGAGGTGACCAGCTGTCGGAGCAGGTCGAGCGCGGAGTCCATGCCCCCATGCTCGCCGGGCGCGACCCGCCCGGTGGCCGAAGCCGTTGGATGACCCCCACCTCTCCCCGCGCCGATCTTGCACTTTGTGTCCGGACCAACGCCTGCAAAAGCCGCAGAACGACGACCGAAAGTGCAAGATCGACGGGGTTCGGGCAGGGGTCAGGCCGTGCGGGCCAGGGCCGGTGGGGCTAGCAGGGGGCCGTGTGGGGCCTTGTCGTCGGCGGTGGGGCCTTGCGAGGTCAGCACCACCGGTGTGTCCAGCTCCTCGCTTACCGCTGCCGGCCAGTCCTGCGGTTCGTCGTCGTACACCGGGCGGGAGCGCAACAGGCGGGCGGTGAGCGCGGCCTGCCGGTTCAGGTCGCCGGGCGGGCCGGGAGTGAGCCGGTCGGTGGTGTCGTAGCGGCGGCAGATCCGCAGGTCGGGGCCGGCCAGGTCGAGGTGGGTCAGGGCCAGGCCGTCGACGCCGCCGGCCGCGGCGAGGGCGTACCGGTGGGCGACCGCGTCGAAGTGGCCGAACCGGAACCGGCCCTGCCACGGGTTCGTCGGGTTGTGCGGGTCGGCCAGCGGCAGGCCCGGGTCCTCGGTCACCAACGGGCCGGGTCCGTGCCGGGTGGTGACCAGCCGGAGCACCCCGATCCGGGTCACGTCGCCGGGCCGGCCCGCCTCGGCGAGCAGGCCGTCGACGTTGGCGAACGTGGTGGTGCTCCAGGTGGTGTACGGGTGGAAGCCGTGCCACTCGTCGAGCAGCACCCCCTGCGCGCCCTCGAAGACGCAGGTCCCGGTGCGCAGCGCCCCGCCGAGCCAGTCACCGTCGACGATGGCGACCCGCCCGGCGAACCCGGTGAACGCGGGCAGGCAGTCCTCGATCGGTGGCGCGTCCAGCGGGCCCAGCTCGGCGGTCAGCCGGTCCCGCAGGGCGGCCAGCCTCCGGCGCAGCAACGCCGGGTGGTGGCAATCGGCGACCCGGGGCGCGTCGTCGGGGTGGGCGAGACCGTACGCGACGGCCTCGCCCACCCCCAGCCCGCACGAGCCGTGCCGGTCGGCTCCCCGGGCGATCTCGCGGGCCCGGTTGGCGGCCCGGTGGTACGGGGTGGCGAGCAGCGCGTCCCCGTCGACGGTCAGCCGGTCGAGCGCGTCGCGCACCCCGACAGTGGCGAGGTGGTCGGCCTCGGCGGCCAGCGCCAACGGGTCCACCACCACGTGCCGGGACAGGTGCGTGCCGACACCGGGATGGAACGTGCCGGCGCCGAACTGCGCGAAGGTGTGGTGCCGCCCGTCGCGCAGCACGACATTGTGTGCCGCCTGCGCGCCCCCGTTGAAGCGGACCACCGTGTGCACGGGACGGGTGGCACAGAGCCAGTCCACCACCGTGCCCTTGCCGGCGTCGCCGTAGCCGAGGTCGACCACCGCCACGTGGTTCACAGCCGGGTCACCCCGCCGACGGTGTCGGTGAAGGCAGGCAGCGTCGACACCTCGGCCCGCCGTTCCCGGCCCAGGCGGGCCAGCGCCTTCGACACGGTCCCGGTGACGCCGGAGCCGGCGCGGTCCAGGTCGCGCAGACCCTCGTCCAGGTCGATGGCCTGTTCGCCGAGGCCGATGGTGAGCGCGATGGTCTCGCAGACCGCGTCGAGGTCGTCGAGCACGACGGCGTTCTGCCCGAGCAGGTCCCGCCAGAAGTCGAGCACCTTGGCGTTGCCGGCGTAGTGGCTGCCGGCGGGGAGCAGGTAGTAGGTGTCCCAGCGGTGGGTCACCTCGTCGACGACCTGCCGCAGCGGCACGTCCTCGGCGAGGTCGTCCCCGATCAGGCCGGCCACCTCCCGGGCCTTCACCCGCTGGTACGCCAGCTCGTCGCCGATGATGAACAGGTAGCCGCGCCGGCCGCGCTTCTCCCAGTTGTCGGTGGCGGTGTGCCGGGCCATGAAGTACATGGCCAGTTCGTAGGACTCGCTCATCTGCCCGCCGCCACCGCCCTCCAGCACGATCCGGCCGAGGTCGTCGTCCATCCGGTTGTCCGACTCGAACTGGCCCACCTGCAACGGCACCCGGTCGCAGGTGGCGTCGCCGATGGCGCCGAACATGATCTGCGGGTCGCTGGCGTAGCCCTGCCGTTGCAGCAGCCCGAGCAGCTGCGGCAGCTTGGTCTGCAGGACCCGCGGCACCGTACGCATCGAGCCGGTCACGTCGAAGAGCACCGCGACGGGCGTCGACCGGGGGTGCTCGTCGGAGTCGCGGCTCTCCCGGGTCGCGTCTTTGGGGTCGAGCGCGGGGTGCACGGTGCGCGCCCCGCTGTCGCTGTAGGAGAAGGCGCTCCTGCCGGTGGACCGGCGGTAGCGGTCGGCGGCGTCGTACACGTCGGTGGACCAGATTCCACTGCCCATGACAGCTCCCTAGGGGGTGAGGGTGAAGGGTCGGAAGGTGCGTGGCCCGTAGAGGCGGTCCAGCACCTGGTCGAGTTCGCCCAGCAGGCGCCAGGCGTCGTCGGGCCGGGCTTCCAGGGACCGTTGCCGGCAGCCCAGCGCGAAGGCGTGCAGCTCGCGGGGCGCGCGCGGCCCCATCAGCCAGCTCATGCAGTGGCTGGCCATCGCGATGTCGGTGCCCGGCCCGCAGGGCTGCTTGGTCGAGACCTCCGGCGGGTACCAGTCCGGGTGGCCGGGCACGACAGCCGGGATCGTGCTCCCCACGGCCGCAGAGAAGCACCAGTCGACGAGCACCACGCCGTGGGCGTCCGGCTCGATCAGCACGTGCCGCGGCAGGACCGCGCCGTGCACCACGCCCGCCCGGTGGGCCAGGCCGAGCACCACCAGCAGCCGCCGCCACATCCAGGCCACATCCCGGGCGTCCAGCCCGTCGGGGTACGCGCGCCGCACCTCGTCGAGGTCGTGCAGGCCGGGTGCGGTGGCGAGCACGTTGATTCGCCGTTCCGCGCCGGTCGCGGTGTCGCGGTGCCGGAGTTCGTCGACGAGCCGGGGCACGTACGGCAGGTAGCGCGGGTCGCCGCGCTCGGCGATGGTGCGCAGGGCGTGCGCCTCGCGGACCATCAGGTCGTTGTCGGTGGGCCGTCGGGGGAGCTTGAGCAGCCGGTCGTCGCCGACGTCGTAGAGGTCCGCCAGGTCACCCGAGTGGGTCGGCGCGCCGAGCCGGTAGTCGCCGAGGACGGTGCTCTGCCGTGCCTGCCACCGGGTGGTGACGTGGATGAACGCGTCGAGGGCTTCGGCGCGTACGGCCGGGTCGGTCGGCAGGCGGTCGGGGTGCAGGGCCGCGACCAGCTCGCGGTAGCGGCGGGCCGGCTGGTCGGCGCCGAACAGGTCGGCGTCGGTGTGGGCGGCCGCGACCAGGCGGATGGCCTCCGCGGCCCTCACCGCACCGTCTCCTCGTGGGCGGGGCGCAGCAGCGCCGGGTGCAGCAGCCGGGCGTCGCCGGCCCGGTAGAGCCGGGCGCGCGGGCCGCCGCGGGCACCACCGCGCTCGGTGCTGGCGCCGGTGCTCTCCACGAAGCCCGGCACGGAGAGCACCTTGCGGTGGAAGTTGCCGGCGTGCAGCGGGTGTCCCCAGACCGTCTCGTAGACGGCACGCAGTTCGCTGATGGTGAACTCGGCGGCGAGGAAGCGGGTGGCGAGTGGGGTGTACTCCAGCTTGGACCGGGCCCGCTCCAGCGCGTCGTCGATGATCCGGCCGTGGTCGAAGGCGAGCTGCCGGCTGGTCAACGCGGTCACCGGCAGCCAGATCGCCTCGTCGGCGTCGCTGCCGGCGGCCGGGTCCGGCAGGTCGGGGGCGAACGCGAGGTGGGCGATCGAGACGACCCGCATGCGCGGGTCACGGTCGGGACCGCCGTAGCTGCCCAACTGCTCCAGGTGTACGCGCCGCAGCGCCTCGCCGCCGAGCCCGGTCTCCTCGGCCAGCTCCCGGCGGGCGCCAGCGGTCAGGTCCTCGTCGGGGCGGACGAAGCCTCCGGGCAGCGCCCAGTGCCCGGCGAAGGGCGCCTCGCCCCGCCGGATCAGCAGCAGGTGCAGCGCGCCGTCGCGAATGGTCAACGCCACCACGTCGACGGTCACGGCGACCGACGGGTAGGCCCGGGGGTCGTACGCGGCCAGGAACTCCTGCTCGTTCATCACGTCTCTCTCATTCTGAGAACATCTCGCTCTGAGAACAACTTAGCGCAGAAGCGCGCGCCTGCCAAGGGCGGAGTTCTCAGCGCAGGCGACCCGTCAGGTGCGGTCGGCCCCGCGAGTCGTGCACTGCGAACCCGCCGTCCGGCAGGAGCGCGAAGCTCACAGTGCTCGGCAGCGGCACGGGCAGCTTGAAGGCGACCTCCACGGTGTACGCGTCCGGCAGCCGGGCGTCCAGCGCGGCCAGGCAGCGCGCCTTGCTCCACATGCCGTGCGCGATCGGCCGGCGGAAGCCGAACAGTCGCGCCCCGAGCCGGGAGGTGTGGATCGGGTTGTGGTCACCGGACACCCGCGCGTACTCCGTGCCGACGCGCGGCTCCACAGGCCAGCGGGCGGTGGCCGTCGGCACGGCGGGACGTTCGCCCGGCTCACGGCCGCCCGACGTGTGCTCCCGACCGAGGTACGTCGAGACGCCGCGCCACACCTCCTCCCCGTTGACCGAGCCGACCAGCACCACGTCAACCTGCCGGCCCCGGTCGTGCGGGCGCAGGTTCTCCGCGTACGTCCTGAAGTCGAGGGTCTCGTCGGCGGTGATCGGGCGGTGCGTGGTGATCCGGTTGCCGACGTGCACCAGGCCGAGCAGCGGGATCGGGAAGTCCGACGCGGTCATCAGGCGCAGGGCCAGTGGGAAGCCCATGACGTGCGGAAAGGTCGCGGACAGCCGATCGCTGAGTCGGAACCCGCAGACCCGGTCGTAGTCGGCCAGCTGCGTCCGGTCGACGGTCACCCCGCCCACTGTCAACTCGACCGCCGGCAGGTCGGGCCCGCGCCGCCCACCGCCGAGGCCGGGTAGCGCGCCGAGCAGAGCCCGTCGGCGTAGCGCCCCGGCCACCGGCATCCCTGGCAGTTCGACAGGGGTACGGCTGCCCGACTCCGGCTGCGCACCCATCACGCCCCCAGCAGGCTCTGGCCGCAGACCCGGACCACGTTTCCGCTGACCGCGCCGCTCGCCGGCCAGGCCAACCAGCCGATCGTCTCGGCCACGTCCACCGGCAACCCGCCCTGGGCCAGGCTGTTCATCCGCCGGCCCGCCTCGCGGACCACAAGCGGGATGCGCGCGGTCAGCCGGGTCTCGATGAAGCCGGGGGCCACCGCGTTGACGCTGATTCCCCGTGCCCGCAGAGCCGGCGCGAGCGAGTCGACCAAGCCGATCACGCCGGCCTTGCTGGTGGCGTAGTTGGTCTGCCCCCGGTTGCCGGCGATCCCGGCGATCGAGGAGACCGAGATGATCCGTCCGCCGGCCGGGATCAGCTCCCGCTCCAGCAGCATGTCGTTGATCCGCTCCTGGCTGGACAGGTTGACGTCGATGACCTGGTCCCACCGGTCGGCGTCCATCCGGCCGAGCGTCTTGTCCCGGGTGATGCCGGCGTTGTGCACCACCACGTCGACCCGGCCGTGCCGGCTGGCCAGGTGCTCGGCGAGTCGGGTCGGCGCGTCCGGCGCGGTCAGGTCGAGTTGGACGGCGGTGCCGCCGATGTCGTTCGCCACCGCGGCGAGCGCGTCGCCGGCGGCCGGGATGTCCAGAGCCACCACCTTCGCGCCGTCGCGGGCCAACACCTTGGCCAGCGCGGCGCCGATGCCCCGCGCGGCGCCGGTGACCAGCACGACCTCGCCGTCCAGCGGGCGGTCCCAGTCGGCCGGGGTGCTCGCCGCGCCGCCGCCGACCCGGATGACCTGCCCCGACACGTACGCGGACCGGCCGGACAGCAGGAACCGGATTGTCGATTCGAGGCTCGTGTGCGTGCCGGCTGAGAGGTCCGGGCCGTCCGCTGCGACATTGCCGGATCGGGTCACGTAGACGAGCTGCGCGGTGGTGCCCCGGCCGAACTCCTTGCCGATGCTGCGCACCAGCCCTTCGAGGGCGCGCTGGGCGGTCGCCTCGCGGGGTGTCGCGCACTCCTGCGGCGGAGTGCCCAGCACGATCACCCGGCCGCTGGGCAGCACTGCCCGGGCCTGCGGGTGGAAGAAGTCGTAGAGCTGGCGCAGCTCGGTCGAGTCGGTGATCCCGGTGGCGTCGAAGAGCAGTGCCCCGTACCGCTGCGGTGTGGCGGCCGGGTCGGCCAGCTCGACCCCGGCGATGGTCAGGATCTCGGCGATCGGCTCGGCGAGCCGGCCGCCGGTGGCCGCGCCGAGCAGGGCCGGCCCGGCCAGCAGCGGATCGCCGGGGTGGTGCCGGCGCAGTCGGGGCGGGTCGGGCAGCCCGAGGCGCTTGACCAGCGCGCGGCCGGCGGCCGATTGGACGAAGCTCGCGTACCTGTCGGTCATGGGCGTAGCCTACTGGCGAGTAGGGTTCGAGCAACACATGCCGAGGAGGCGGATCGTGCAGAGCATCCGGCGGGTCGCGGTCATCGGGGGCAACCGCATCCCCTTCGCCCGTTCCAACTCCCGCTACGCGGACGCGTCGAACGCGGACCTGCTCGGCGCGGCGCTCGACGGCCTGATCGCCCGCTACGGGCTGGCCGGGCAACGGATCGGCGAGGTGGTGACCGGTGCGGTGCTCAAGCACTCCCGCGACTTCAACCTCACCCGCGAGGTGGTCCTCGGCTCCCGGCTCGACCCACACACCCCGGCGTACGACATCCAGCAGGCCTGCGGCACCGGTCTGGAGGCGACGATCCTGGTCGCCAACAAGATCGCCCTCGGGCAGCTCGACGTGGGCATCGCCGGCGGTGTCGACACCACCTCCGACGCCCCGCTCGCCGTCAACGAGGAGATGCGCCGCACGCTGCTCAAGCTCAACTCGGCCCGCACGCTCGGCGAACGACTCAAGATCGCGGCGAAGCTGCGCCCACTCCAGCCGTTCAAGCCGGAGATCCCACGCAACGCCGAGCCGCGTACCGGCCTGTCCATGGGTGACCACGCCGCCCGCACCGCCGTGCGCTGGCAGATCGACAGGCGCGCCCAGGACGAGCTGGCGCTGCGCTCACACCAGCGCCTCGCCGCCGCGTACGACAGGGGTTTCTTCGACGACCTGATGACGCCGTACCTGGGGCTCACCCGGGATGCGAACCTCCGCCCGGACAGCAGCCTGGAGAAGCTCGCCTCGCTGAAGCCGGTCTTCGGCACCCGCGGCCCGGACGCCGAGCAGGCCACCATGACCGCCGGCAACTCGTCGCCCCTCACCGACGGCGCGTCCACGGTGCTGCTGGCCAGCGAGGAGTGGGCGGCGGCGCACCACCTACCCGTGCTGGCCTGGTTCAGCTGGTCGGAGACCGCGGCGGTGGACTTCGTACACGGCGACGAGGGGCTGCTGATGGCACCCGCGTACGCGGTGCCCCGGATGCTGGCCCGCGCCGGGCTGACGTTGCAGGACTTCGACTACTACGAGATCCACGAGGCGTTCGCGTCGCAGGTGCTGGCCACCCTCGCCGCCTGGGAGTCGCCGGAGTTCGGCAAGGACCGGCTCGGCCTGGACGCACCGCTGGGCGCGATCGACACCGACCGGCTCAACGTCAACGGCTCGTCGCTGGCCGCCGGGCATCCGTTCGCGGCAACGGGTGGGCGGATCGTGGCGACCCTGGCCAAGCTGCTGGCCGAGCGGGGCAGCGGGCGCGGGCTGATCTCCATCTGCGCCGCCGGCGGCCAAGGCGTGACCGCCATCCTGGAGCGATGAACGCGAGATCGCCCCTTATCGGGGTGACCGCCAGCGGGCGTTAACGGACCGTTCAGGAGTTGGTCCGCTGCTGGAGGGTTTACCACGCAACGGTGATCGTTGCCGCGCCCTTGGCGCGGTCCGATCACTCCTGCGTGCGGAACGGGGCCGGATCACCATGGAGTCCGTCGTTGCACGGACGACCACCCTCTCGGTGGTCATCCCGATGTTCAATGAGACAGCGGTCATTCCGGCGCTTGTCGCCCGGCTGCGGCCGGTGCTCGACGCGCTCGGCGTCGACTACGAGGTGGTCGCCGTCGACGACGGCAGCCGCGACGACACCGTGTCGGTGCTCTTCGACCACGGCCGGGACTGGCCGCAGTTGCGGGTGCTCCGGCTGCGGCGCAACAGTGGCCACCAGGCGGCGTTGACCGCCGGCCTGCACCGGGCCGTCGGCCAGTGGGTGGTCAGCCTCGACGCCGATCTCCAGGATCCGCCGGAGACCATCGCCGAGATGCTCCGCGTGGCCCGCGAGGACGGGGTGGACGTCGTCTACGGCGTTCGCGCCGACCGCAGCACCGACACGGTCTTCAAGCGCAACAGCGCCCGTGGCTACTACTGGGCGATGCGTCGGCTCGTCGGCGTCGACCTGCCCGCGCAGGCCGGCGACTTCCGGTTGCTCAGCCGGGACGTGATCGAGGTCCTGCGCCGGTTGCCCGAACGCGCCCCGGTCTACCGGCTGCTGGTGCCGTCGCTCGGCTTCCCCAGCGCCGAGGTGCGCTACGACCGCGAGGCCCGCGCCGCCGGCGAGACGAAGTATCCGCTGCGCCGGATGGTGGCCCTGGCCTGGGAGAGCACGGCGAACTTCTCTGCCGCGCCACTGCGCCTGGCCACCTGGCTGGGGATGTCGAGCTTCCTGCTCTGCCTCGCGCTGATCGTGTTCGGCATGGTCGTCCACGTCTCCGGCACCACCATCCCCGGCTGGACCTCGATGTTCGTCGCGGTGCTGCTGCTCAGTGGAGTGCAACTGGTCTGTCTCGGCCTGCTGGGCGAGTACGTCGGCCGGATCTACGCCACCGTGCAGAACCGGCCGGCCTTCCACGTCGGGTTCGACTCCCGCGACGAGGTCCCGGGCGCGGAGACTGTCGCACGGGGCGATGGCCACTCCCGTACGCCGAGCTTCGATTCAGCGGTCGGCGTCCGTGGCTGACACCCTGTTGGCCGAGCGGACGGACACCCCGGCCCCGCCCCAGGCCTCGCGTCGGAACGGTCTCGTGCCGGTCCTCAGCACGCTCCCGTGGGTGCTCGTGATCGCCGCGCTGCTCGTGGTCTGGTCCCGCGGCAGCGTGCCCGCCCCGGACCTCGCGCGATTCAGCGCGTACTGGGTCCTCGCCCTGGTGCTCCCCGGGACCCTGGTGCACCGCGCGCTGCGCGGCAGCCGGGGCAACCTTCCCGAGGACCTCGGCTACGGCGCGGCCACCGGCCTGCTGCTGGAGATCGTCGCCTGGGCGTTGGCCGCGGCGACCGGTCAGCAGTCCCTGCTGCGGTGGTGGCCGCTGCCCGTCCTCGTCGCGTTCGCCGCCGTCCCCGGGCTGCGCCGGCACTGGCGGGTCGGCGAGCGCCGTCAGCTGCCGCTCGCCTGGCACTGGGGGATGGGCACGGCGCTGCTGGTGGTGCTGGCCTGGGGATACACCCAATGGCGGATGGTCCCGCTGCCTCCCGTCCACGGCGGCTACTACCAGGACGTGCTCTACCACCTGGGTCTGGTGCAGGAGCTGACCCGGGCGATGCCGTTCCAGTTGCCGCACGTCGCCGGGGAGGCGTTGCGCTACCACTACCTGTCCGACGCGCACATCGCCAGCGGCAGCATGATCACCGGGATCTCGCCGGCGGTGGTGCTGCTGCGACTCTGGCTGGTGCCCGTGATCGGTACCGCGGTGCTGCTCGCGGCCGGGCTCGCCCGGGACCTGAGTGGGGCCGTCTGGGCCGGCCCGGTGGCCGCCCTCGCCGCCTTCACCGGGGCCACGGTCACGCTCGGCTCGCCGGTGGGCGCGTCCGGCGAGATGCCGCTGTCGTACGCCAGCCCCTCCCAGACGTACGTGCTGGTGCCGTTGCTGCTGCTCGCCGGGCTCATCGTCGACGTGACCCGGGGGCGTTCCCTCGGCCGCGCCTGGCCGCTGGTTGCGGTGCTCGGGCTGGTCTGTGCGGGGGCGAAGTCCAGTGCGTTGCCGCCGGTGATCGCCGGCCTGGGTCTCACCGCCGTCGTGGTCTGGTGGCGGAAGCGGCAGGTCCCGCGACCCGCCCTGATGGCGCTGGCCTGCCTCGTGGCGGCGATGGCGCTCGGGTTCCGGCTGTTCGCCGGCGGCGGGGCCGGCACGCTGCGCGTGCAGGCGTTGGCGTTGCTGCACTTCATCGCCCCGTACGCCGAGACCCTCGGAACGGGTGACGGAATCTGGCCGAGTGCGCCGCTGCCGCCGGGCATCAACGACGGTGGCGTCCTCGGGTGGCTGCTGGCGTTCGCCGTGGTCACCTGGTGGGTGCTGGCACAGGCGCCCCGATGGGTGGGCATGAGCCTGCTCGTCGACAGCGGGCACCGCGCCGACCCGGCCGTCTGGCTGCTCGCCGGCACGGTCCTGGCCGGGGCGGCCAGCACCTGGGTGTTCCAGCACCCGTCGATCAGCCAGATCTACTTCTGGATGGGCGTCATCCCGGTCGGCGTCGTGCTGACCACCTGGTCCCTCGCCCAGGCCCGAGCGCCCTGGCCGGTGCTTGTGGTGCCCGCCGTGGCCGGCGCGCTGGCGGGGCTCGCCACGGCCGGCACGGTGGTGGGCTTCGCCGTGCCGAGGATCAGCCGTCCCGGCACCCCCACCACCTCGACGATCGAGGGGTGGCTGCGGGTGCTGGGTCTCTCGGCAGCCCGGTACGTGCTGTTCGTGGCGGTGGCCGCCGCGCTCGCCGTCGGGGTGGCCGCCCTGTGGCGGCGTCGCGTCCCGGCACCGGCTTCGGCGGCGGGCTCGTCGGGTCGTCGACGGACGGCGACGATCGCCCTGGCCGGGGTCACCGCGGCGATGCTCGGCGCCAGCGCCGCCGTCGTCGTGGGCGGGACCGTCCGCTCGGTGCTGACCGAGCCGGTGCCGGCGACCGGGCCGCAGCCGTACGCGCTGACCGTCGACGAGATGCGCGCGGCGCTGTGGCTGGACGACAACGCCGCCGACGACGACGTGGTCGCCACCAACGTGCACTGCCGGCCGGTGCGGACCACCCCGCACTGCGACGCCCGTGCGTTCTGGGTCACCGGTCTGGGCGGGCATCGGACGGTGGTGGAGAGCTGGGGCTACACCGACGCGGTCGTGGCCGCGCACGGCGTCCAGAACCTCGGGTACGCCCGGCAGAACTTCCCCGACGAGGCGCTGCTCGCGTTCAACGACGGGGTCTTCAGCACGCCGACCCAGGCCGACCTGGACCGGCTCCGCACGGAGCACGGGGTCCGGTGGCTGTTCGCCGACACCAGGGCGGGTGCGGTGTCGGCGGAGCTGGCCCGACTGGCCCAGGTTCGCCTGGTCGCCGGCCCGGTCACCGTCTACGAGCTGAACCGCCCCTGACAGTCTGAGCGCCCCGCCCGGTCCGGGCGAGACCCCGGCCCGGTCCCGGTGCCTACCAGCGGGTGCGGGACAATGAGGTACGTGACGACGATCCCCAACGTGCTGGCCAACCGGTACGCCTCGCCCGAACTGGTAGCCCTCTGGTCCCCCGAGGAGAAGGTCCGGATGGAGCGGCGGCTCTGGCTCGCCGTGCTCCGCGCCCAACGCGACCTGGGCGTGCCGGTGCCGGACGGAGTGGTCGAGGCGTACGAGCGGGTGCTCGACCAGGTCGACCTCGCCTCGATCGCCGAACGGGAGCGGGTCACCCGGCACGACGTGAAGGCCCGGATCGAGGAGTTCAGCGCGCTCGCCGGGCACGAGCACGTGCACAAGGGGATGACCTCCCGGGACCTCACCGAGAACGTCGAGCAGCTCCAGGTGCGCGCCTCGCTGGAGCTGATCCGCGACCGGGTGGTGGCCACCCTGGCCCGGCTCGCCTTCCTGGCGTACGAGCACTCCGAGCTGGTCATCACCGGCCGTTCGCACAACGTGGCAGCGCAGGCCACCACGCTGGGCAAGCGCTTCGCGTCGGCGGCGGAGGAGTTGCTGATCGCGTACGAGCGGTTGGAGGAGCTGATCGCCCGCTACCCGCTGCGGGGGATCAAGGGGCCGGTCGGCACCGCCGCCGACCAGCTCGACCTCTTCGACGGCGACGCCGACAAGGTGGCCGAGCTGGAGCGGCGGGTCGCCGAGCACCTGGGGTTCTCCCGGGTGCTGGACAGCGTCGGGCAGGTTTACCCGCGCTCGCTCGACTTCGACGTGCTGGCCGCGCTGGCCCAGACCGCCGCCGCGCCGTCGTCGCTGGCCACCACGATCCGGTTGATGGTCGGCCAGGAGTTGGCGACCGAGGGCTTCAAGCCGGGCCAGGTCGGTTCCAGCGCGATGCCGCACAAGATGAACACCCGCTCGTCGGAGCGGGTGAACGGCTTCGCCGTGATCATCCGGGGGTACCTGTCGATGGTCGGCGAGCTGGCCGGTGACCAGTGGAACGAGGGGGACGTGTCCTGCTCGGTGGTCCGCCGGGTGGCACTGCCGGACGCGTTCTTCGCCGCCGACGGGCTGTTCCAGACGTTCCTCACAGTGCTCGACGAGTTCGGCTCGTACCCGGCGGTGATCAACCGGGAGCTGGAGCGCTTCCTGCCGTTCCTGGCCACCACGAAGATCCTGGTCGCGGCGGTCCGTCGGGGCGTCGGTCGGGAGGTCGCCCACGAGGTGATCAAGGAGCACGCGGTGGCGGTGGCCCTGGCGATGCGCGAGAAGGGCGCACCGGAGAACGACCTCTTCGACCGCCTGGCGGAGGACGGCCGACTCGGCCTGTCCCGCGCCGACATCGACACCCTGGTCGCCGACCGCAACGCCTTCGTAGGCGCCGCCCAAGCCCAGGTGGCAGCGGTAACCCGCCGCATCACCAAGGTGGTCGAAACCCACCCAAACGCGGCCACCTACAGCCCACCCCCCATCCTCTAACCCCACCCCCCACCTGCGCCTTGATCATGAAGTTATTGCCGCGACACGCCGTCGCGCAGGGCAATAACTTCATGATCAACGGGGTGGGTCACTCGCCCGTTGGGGTTTCGGCGGCGGTTCTCAGGTTGGGGGCGCTGGCCGGTTCGGCGATGCCGCCGGGCGACTCCGTGATGCCCGCGACCTCCGCGGTCTCCGCGGCGACCGCCGGCTGGTCGGCCGGCATGACCTCGGGAGCGTTGGGTACGGCGACCACTGCCGTCCCGTACGCGCAGATCTCCATCCACATCTCGCCGCAGTCCCGGCTGTCGAACCGCATGCCGATCACCGCGTTCGCGCCGAGCCGCAGGGCTTCCTCGCCGAGGCGGGCCACCGAGTCGGTGCGCCACCGGGTCAGGTTGTCCGGGGCCATCGGGTCGTACGCGCCACCACGCAGGTTCTTGACACCCTCGCGGTACGGGTTGCGCGTCCTGGCCATCGATGACACCACCTCACCGAGAATCTGGCGGATCTCGTAGCCGGGCAGTTGCTCTGTCGTCACGACCAGCACGTTTCCGATGCTGTCAGGAGTGGCGCGACCCGATCGTGCGCATTGTTCACCTGATCGGATGCTGCAAAACGACGCGGCGCGGACGGCCGGCACGTGGCCGACCATCCGCGCCGAGCCGGGCGCTAACCGTCAGACACCGGCCACCGAGGTGATCCAGGCCCGGTTGTACGCAACACTGCCGTAGTTCTGGATGGTCGACCCGTCGGCGGTGGAGGCGACGCCGACCTGCTGACCGTTGTAGAACTGCGGGCCGCCGGAGTCACCGCGCCAGGCGTTGCCGTTGATCCGGGTGGTGCGGATCGCCTGGCCGCCGTACGCGTCGGTGGCGCTGTTGCTGGTCACCCGGACGGTGGCGGTCTTCAGCACGGTGGACGCCGAGCAGCCGCTGTAGCAGGTCATGCCCCAGCCGTAGATCGAGTTCGTCGAGTTGATCGGCGGGTTGCTGCTGGCCAGGCTCACCGCGGAGGTGCTGACGGTGCTGGAGAGCCGCATGAGCGCGAGGTCGTTGCGGGTGTAGGTGGCGCTGACCGTGCGGGTGACCCCGCCGGAGGTGCGGTTCACGCTTCCGACGCGCACCGACATGGTGCCGTTGATGCAGTGCCGGGCGGTGAGCACCCACTGTGCGGCGATGACGCTGCCGGAGCAGGTGAACGAGCCGTTGCTGAGCACCGCGGCGGCCCAGGGGGCGGACGAGACGGTGCCGCCACCGATGATGAGTGGGCTGGGCGGGGAGGCGGACGCGGCGGACGTGACGCCGAGGGCGCCGACCAGCGCGGTGCTGAGTACGGCGAGCAGGGGGCGGATGCGCATCGGGTGGACTCCTTGGACGGGGCGGACCCGGGGTCGCCGGGTGCGGCTGGGGCGGCAGCGGGGGATTCCCGCGAGCGCTTGAATCGACTTACGTCGATGTACAGTAGGGCTCACCGCGATCGTTATCAAGGATTTGATCGAGGTTTGCCAATGTAACGATTCGGCCACCCGCTGCGCCGTGTATGTCCTGCTGAGGCCACCTGTAGCGCCTGACGGGTCACACTGAGCGCCGGTAATGTCGATCACTGCCTGAACTGCACCCGGCCCGTGCGTCCGCGGCGATATCTGCCAGGTACGCTGGCTGCGCTCGCCCGTTGTGGGTCGGCACCCAACTGCGTACACAGTCAGGAGTGCCCAGTGCCTCGCGTCGTCGTCGACGTCATGCTCAAGCCCGAGATCCTCGATCCGCAGGGCCAGGCCGTCGCAAACGCGCTACCCCGGCTCGGCGTCGGTGACGTCGCCTCGGTTCGGATCGGCAGGCGGATCGAGATCGAGTTCACCGGTGAACCGGACCTGGACCGCGCTCGGGAGATTGCCGACAAACTGCTCGCCAACCCGGTCATCGAGGACTTCACCGTCCGCCTGGTCGAGGCCGACGAGACCGCGGACGCCCGCTCGTGACCGCCCGGGTCGGTGTGGTCACCTTCCCCGGCTCGCTCGACGACGGGGACGCGGCCCGAGCCGTCCGGATCGCCGGCGCTGAGCCGGTCCGGCTCTGGCACGGCGACCCGGAGCTGCACGGCGTCGACGCGGTCGTCCTGCCCGGCGGGTTCTCCTACGGTGACTACCTGCGGTGCGGTGCCATCGCCCGGTTCGCCCCGGTGATGGAGACGATCGTGGACGCCGCCCAGGGTGGCCTGCCGGTGCTCGGCATCTGCAACGGCTTCCAGATCCTGTGCGAGGCGCACCTGCTGCCCGGCGCGCTCACCCGCAACCAGCACCTGCACTTCCGCAACCGGGACCAGGTCCTGCGCATCGAGTCGGTCGGGACGGCGTGGACCAACGCGTTCCAGCCCGGCCAGGAGGTGCTCATCCCGGTCAAGAACGGTGAGGGCTGCTACGTCGCGGACACCGCGACGCTGGACCAGCTCGAAGCCGAGGGCCGGGTGGTCGCCCGCTACGTCGGCGGCAACCCCAACGGGTCCCAGCGCGACATCGCCGCGATCACCAACGCCGCCGGCAACGTGGTCGGCATCATGCCGCACCCCGAGCACGCGGTGGAGGCGCTCACCGGCCCTTCGCTGGACGGCCTCGGCTTCTTCACGTCGGTCCTCAAGCACCTGGTCGGGGCACCGGCATGATCATCGGTCAGCTCAACCGCCGGTCTGGCGGGCACGAGCGCAGCGAGGAGAGGTCATGACCACCCATCCGGACCCGGTACGGGACACACCGGAGGCGTACTCCGCCCCGGCGCAGCCGGCCGAGCCGAGCCCGGCGCAGCCGGTCGCGTCGGCGACCGCTCCCGCCCAGCCGACCGCCGCCGTCTGGACCGAGGGCGTGGACACCGTGCCGCGCGCCGGTGGCACCCCGGGGGAGCTTCAGCCGTACACCGAGCTGGGCCTGCGCGACGACGAGTACGACCGGATCCGGCAGATCCTGGACCGTCGGCCCACGCAGTCCGAGCTGGCGATGTATTCGATCATGTGGAGTGAGCACTGCTCCTACAAGTCGAGCAAGGTGCACCTGCGCCAGTTCGGTGAGAAGGCCCCGCACAGCGACCGGATGCTCGCCGGCATCGGTGAGAACGCCGGTGTGGTGCAGGTCTCCGACGAGCTGGCCGTGACCTTCAAGGTCGAGTCGCACAACCACCCGAGCTTCGTCGAGCCGTACCAGGGCGCGGCGACCGGTGTCGGCGGCATCGTCCGGGACATCCTGGCCATGGGCGCGCGCCCGGTCGCGGTGATGGACCCGCTGCGCTTCGGTGCCGCGGACCACCCGGACACCGCCCGGGTGCTCACCGGCGTGGTCGCCGGCGTCGGCGGCTACGGCAACTGCCTGGGCCTGCCCAACATCGGTGGCGAGCTGGTCTTCGACCCCTCCTACCAGGGCAACCCGCTACTCAACGCGCTCTGCCTGGGCGTGCTGCCGGTCAGCCGGCTGCAGAACAAGGCCGCCGCCGGCCCGGGCAACGTTGTCGTGCTGATGGGCGCCAAGACCGGCCGGGACGGCATCGGCGGCGTCTCGGTGCTGGCCAGCGCCACCTTCGACGAGGGCAGCGAGGCGCGCCGCCCCGCCGTGCAGGTCGGTGACCCGTTCACCGAGAAGCTGCTGATCGAGGCGTGCCTCGAGCTGTACGACGGCCAACTGGTCGTCGGCATCCAGGACCTCGGTGGCGCCGGTCTGACCTGCGCGCTCACCGAAACCGCCGCCGCTGCCGGCACCGGCATGCGGGTCTGGCTGGAGCGGGTGCCGCTGCGCGAGCCCTCGATGGACCCGCACGAGATCCTGGCCAGCGAGTCGCAGGAGCGGATGCTGCTGGTCGTCGAGCCGGAGAAGCTCGACGCGGTGCTCAAGACCTGCGAGAAGTGGGGCGTCCTCGCCACCGCGATCGGTGAGGTCACCGCACCGGAACCGGACGGCAGCCCGGGTCGACTGCTGATCACCTGGCAGGACCACCTCGTCGTCGACGTGCCGCCGGGCTCGCTGGTCGACGACGGCCCGGTCTACGCCCGGCCGATGCGCGAGCCGGCCGACCTGATCCTGCTCCAGGCAGACCGGGCCGAGACGCTGCCTCGCCCGGCCGACCCGGAGGCGCTGCGGGAGACCGTGCTGCGCATGATCGCGTCGCCGAACCTGGCCGACAAGTCCTGGGTCACCGAGCAGTACGACCGCTACGTGCTGGGCAACACAGTGCTCGCCCAGCCGGAGGACGGCGGCGTGATCCGGATCGACGAGCGGACCGGTCTCGGCGTGGCGCTGTCGGTGGACGGCAACGGCCGGTACGCCCGACTGGACCCGTACAACGGCACCAAGTTGGCCCTGGCCGAGGCGTACCGGAACGTGGCGGTGACCGGTGCGAAGCCGATCGCCGTGACCGACTGCCTCAACTTCGGCTCGCCGGAGGACCCGGGCGTGATGTGGCAGTTCGCCGAGGCCGTGCGCGGCCTGGCGGACGGCTGCCTGGAGCTGGGCATCCCGGTGACCGGCGGCAACGTCAGCTTCTACAACCAGACCGGCGCGGCTGCCATCCACCCGACCCCGGTGGTCGGCGTGCTGGGTGTGCTGGACAACGTGGCCGACCGGGTGCCGATGGGCTTCGTGCCGCGCGCCGGTGGCGACCACGACCAGCTCTACCTGCTCGGCGAGACAAACGTGGAGCTGTCCGGCTCGGAGTGGGCCTGGGTGACGCACGAGCACCTCGGCGGCATCCCGCCGCAGGTCGACCTCATGCGGGAGAAGGCGCTCGCCGAGTTGCTGGCCGAGGCTGCCCGCGTCGGTCACCTGGCCTCCGCGCACGACCTCTCCGACGGTGGCCTCGCCCAGAGCCTGATCGAGTCGTGCCTGCGTCGCGGGGTCGGTGCCCGGGTCGCGGTGCCGGAGCAGTTCGCCGAGGGCTCGATGCCGTTCGTCTACCTGTTCAGCGAGTCCGCCACGCGGGCGCTGGTCTCGGTACCGCGCGGCCACGACAAGGCGTTCGCGGCGCTCTGCGCCGAGCGGGGCGTGCCGTTCGAGCTGATCGGCGTCACCGACCCGTCCGGCGGTGCGCTTGAGGTGCACGGCCAGTTCAGGATCGGCCTGGACGAGCTGCGCACCGCGCACACCGAGACGTTGCCGCGCCTCTTCGGGGGCTCGGCGGCTGTCGAGGTGCCCGCGCCGGCCGCCGGTGTGGCGGGTGCGGTCGAGGCCGTCCCGCTGCCGGTCGCGCCGGCCGAGCCGGTCGACGCGGCGGCTGTGGTCTCCGAGCCGATCGCCTCTTCGGGCCCTTCGCCGGAGACCGGCGCGGTAGAGCCGATCGGGTCGGAGCAGCCCGGCGGGGCGTCCGAGTCCGACCCCGGTGTCACCGAGCCGTCGCCTGACGAGCGCTGAGGCGTTGACGGCCGCTGTCTACGGCCAACCCGGTTCCGGCGCCCGGTTCGACTGGGGGCTGACCGGGGCGGCCGAGCTCGGTCGGGTCTGCGCGGCGCTGGTGGTGGTGGACGTCCTCTCGTTCACCACCGCCGTGGAGGTGGCGGTCGCCCGGGGCATGCGGGTGCACCCGTTCCCCTGGGGTGAGCAGGCCGCCGAGTACGCCGTCCGGGTCGGCGCGACAGCTGCTGTCGGGCGGCGGCAGACGACCGTGGAACATCCGTGGTCGCTCTCGCCCGCCGCGCTGAGCAGCGCACCAGTGGTGGCGGACCTCGTGCTGCCCTCCCCGAACGGCTCCGCCATCAGCGCCGCCGCCAGCGCCACCGGCCTGCCGGTGGTCGCGGGGTGCCTGCGCAACGCACGCGCCGTCGGGCGTTGGCTGCGCCGCCAGGGGTACGGAACGGTGAACGCCCCGATCGGCGTGATCGCCTCGGGGGAGCGGTGGCCGGACGGGTCGCTACGCCCGTCGGTGGAGGACCAACTCGGCGCCGCCTCGGTGCTGGACGCCCTCTCCGGCGTGCCGGGTGGGCTCTCGGTGGAGGCGGCCATGGCGCTCGCCGCGCTGGCGAGCACCCCGGATGTGCCCGCCGCCGTGCGCGGCAGTGTCTCCGGGCGGGAGTTGACCGAGAGTGGCTTCGCCGCGGACGTGGACGTCGCCGTTCGGATCGGCGTGTCGGACGTCGTGCCGGTGCTCCATCAGGGCGTCTTCTCCGCCGCCTGACCGCGCCTGACCGCGCCGGCTCGCCCGCGTTTCGGCCCACCCCTGGTGATCAACTCGGGTTTCAGGAAGTCGGGGTGTCCAGGTCTGCGGGATGGCCCGACTTCCTGAAACCCGAGTGGGTCTTGCAGCGAAACGGCCACCCGGAGATCCGGGTGGCCGTTTCCATGTGCTGTGGTGGGGGTCAGTCGTCCAGCCAGTCGAGGCGGCGACCGCCGCGCTCGGTCGGCGGCGGGGTGTCCGGTCGGTTCCGCCCGGCGGCGGGCTGTCCGTAGCCGGCCTGGTCGTAGCCCCGGTCGTCGTAGCCCGCACCGCGCTGCGGCGGAGGCTCCTGGCCGCCGTAGTTGCCGCCCTGGTCGTATCCGCCGGCGGGCTGTCCGTAGCCGGCCTGGTCGTAGCCCCGGTCGTCGTAGCCACCACCGCGCTGCGGCGGAGGCTCCTGGCCGCCGTAGTTGCCGCCCTGGTCGTATCCGCCGGCCGGTTGACCGTAGCCGCCCTGGTCGTACCCGCCAGCCTCCGGAGCGCCGTACCCTGCGGTCGGCTCGGCGGCGCGACCGCCGTACGGGGCGGTATCGGGCTGGCCGTACCCCTGCCCCTGCTCCGGCTGGTAGACGCCTGTGGCGTACGGGTCGGCCGGGGCCGGGTACTGGGTGTCGCCGGTGTACCGGCCGGTCGGCTCGTCGAACCGCTCGCCGTAGGCCGCTCCGCCAGCGGGAGCCGGCGGGTAGGCGGCGGTGCCGCCTGGGGCGTCGTAGTCGCGACTGCCGTAGCCGCCGCCGGAGGCCGGAGCGTTGCCGTAGCCGGCACCGGAGGCTGGCGCGCCGCCGTAGCCGGCACCGGGCGCGGCACCGTAACCGTCACCGGCCGCACCTGCGCCGTAGCCGCCCTCCGGGCCGGCCGGAGCGCCGTAGCCGCCACCCGAAGCGGGCGCGTTGCCGTAGCCGCCGGCGCCGTACCCACCGGACGCCGGCTCGTCGCCGTAACCGGCGCCGCCCCAGCCCTGCTGACCCGCGCCGCCGTACGCCTGCGCAGGCGCGCCGTAGGGGTCCGGCGGAACGTCGTCGACCACCGGGCGGTGCATCATCGTCGGTGCCTCGCTCAGCGCCGCGCCACCGACCATCGTCGGGTCCGGTCCACCGCCGGGACGACCGCCGACCACCCGGGTCTGGTCGTCCGCACCGCGGAACCCGCCCCGCGAGGGCGGCACCACACCGCCGCCGCCGGCAGCCGCCGGAGCGTCGTCGTCGCCGCCGTTCTCCCTGCGCTTCATCCAGAGCAGCACGATCGTGCCGACACCGGCGGCGACCAGAAGACCACCGAGCAAAATGATCATGTACGAGCCGAAACCGCCGCCGTCGTCGGTGTTCGCGGCGTTCGCCGGAGCGCCCTGGCTGGCTTCCTCGGTGGGCTCCTCCTCGGTGCCCTCCTCGGTCGCCTCCTCGGTGGGAGTTGCCTCGGGGGTGGCGGACGGGGTGGCGCTGGGCGTCGTCTCGACCTTGATCGCGAGGCTGATCCGCTGCCCGGTGATGGCCTGCCCGGCGTTGGCGTTCACCGACTTGAACGCCTGGATGTTGTCGAACGACGCGCCCAGGTCGATCCGGCCGGGCGCGATCGGCTTCTGGCTGGTGCCGGTGAACCGGAAGTCGCCGCTGCTGTTGCTGGTGGCGTCGTAGCGGTGACCGGCGGTGTCCTGGAGAACCACGAAAGCATTCGGCACGGCCTTGCCGTCCGCCTGCGCGACCACCTTGCCGGCGACCGACCGCACGGTCTGGTTCTGCGGCGGCGGCGGAGGAGCGGCCTTGCCCTTCACCGTCAGCGAGACGTTGGCGGTGTCCGGGCCGGACTCGGCCTCGACCGCCACCGTGATGGTCGCGGTCGCGTCGCCAGCGTTGTCGCTGGCCGCGATCCGGACCAGCGCCGACCCTGTCGGGTTGCCCAGGCCACCGCCGGAGAGTTTGACGTCGCCGCAACCACTGGCGCAGCTGACGCCGGACGGCAGGCCGGAGAGGCTGACCTTCGCCGACTCGTCGTCATTACCCCCAGTGACGCGCACGGTGATCGTGGCGTCGCTGCCGGCGTTTACGGTGATCGAGCCGGGGGAAACGCTGACCTCTGCGGCCATGGCTGGTGTGGCGGGGACGGCGAGCAGAGCGCCGGCAACCAGCGCTACGACCACACCGGCCCGCTGCTTCCAGGCACGTCGGTGTGTTGACACGTCCACCGCCTTCCGGGCTGACTTCCCTCTGACCGGCGGGGCGCCGGGCCGGGGATCATCACGGTACGAATACGCCGTCGGCCACTATGCCTTGTCCGACTGCATGAGCGCGACCCAGGGCCAGCGTCGCGTGTTTGGCCTGGGGGTCGTATCGTCCCGTCGTGTCCTCTCCGCACAGTAAGTCCGCTGCCGTTACGGCCGCGTTGTCGGCGCTCGACGAGGGGCGTACGCCCGAACGGCCGGTGTTCCGAGAGGCGGTCCGGTCGTTGTTGGCCGTCCTCGCGGAGCGCGCCCCCGGCCGTTCGGTGGAGGTGCGCGTCCCACCATACGGGGCGATCCAGTGCGTACCGGGGCCTCGACACACCAGAGGAAACCCACCAAACGTGGTCGAGATGGCTCCGAATACCTGGTTGGAGCTGGCAACCGGCAGGGTCGGCTGGGCGGAGGCGGTCACCGACGGTCGCATCCAGATGAGTGGCAATCGCGCGGACCTCTCAGCCTATCTGCCCCTCTAGTCGTTTCGATGTCCCACTCACCGTGACAGTGAGCAGGGGAATCGTGACTTTCTGTATTGACGTCGATTCGCGTACACTGTCAGGCGATGACAGTGGTCCCGGCAGAGGAGTGTGGATCCGCCCGTGATCCCCGCCCGGCCGGTCCAGACCAGCATGAGGGAGCGGTAGGTGCCCCGAGGCGACGGCCGGCTGAGCCACGACCTTGACCCCCAACGACCTGGCCCCCAGGATGCCTGTGGCGTCTTCGGCGTCTGGGCCCCCGGCGAAGAGGTTGCCAATCTGACCTACTTCGGCCTCTACGCCCTACAGCACCGCGGCCAGGAGGCGGCGGGCATCGCGGTGAGCGATGGCTCCGGCGTGGTGGTCTACAAGGACCTTGGCCTGGTGGCGCAGGTCTTCGACGAGCCCACCCTGGCGAGCCTGCGCGGTCACCTGGCGATCGGGCACGCCCGATACTCCACCACCGGCGCGTCGAACTGGGAGAACGCCCAGCCGACGATCCGGTCGACCACCTCCGGGACGACCATCGCGCTGGCTCACAACGGCAACCTGGTCAACACCGCCGAGCTGGAGAAGGAGGTCGCCGAGCGCGGCCTCATCGCGGACGGTTCGACAAACGACACCTCCCTGGTGACGATGCTGCTGGCCAGCCGACCGGATCTGTCGGTCGAGGCCGCCGCACTGGAGGTGTTGCCGCAGCTGCGTGGCGCGTTCAGCTTCGTCTTCATGGACGAGTCGACTCTCTACGCGGCCCGCGATCCGCACGGCGTCCGCCCGCTGGTGCTGGGCCGCCTGGAGCGCGGCTGGGTCATTGCCAGCGAGACGGCCGCACTGGACATCGTCGGCGCCAGCGTGGTGCGCGAGGTCGAGCCGGGCGAGCTGATCGCGATCGACGAGAACGGGCTGCGTTCCACCCGGTTCGCCGCGCCGGAGCCGAAGGGCTGCCTCTTCGAGTACGTCTACATCGCCCGTCCGGACGCCACGATCGCCGGGCGCAACGTCCACTCGGCGCGGGTGCAGATCGGTCGGCAGTTGGCCAAGGAGCACCCGGTCGAGGCCGACCTGGTGATCCCGGTGCCCGAGTCGGGCACTCCAGCCGCGATCGGGTACGCGGAGGCGTCCGGCATCACCTACGGCGCCGGCCTGATGAAGAACCCGTACGTGGGTCGCACCTTCATTCAGCCGTCGCAGACCCTGCGTCAGCTCGGCATCCGGCTCAAGCTCAACCCGCTGCGAGAGAACGTCCGCGGCAAGCGGTTGGTGGTCGTGGACGACTCGATCGTGCGCGGCAACACCCAGCGCGCCATCGTGCGGATGCTGCGTGAGGCGGGGGCGCTGGAGGTGCACGTCCGGATCTCCTCCCCGCCGGTCAGCTGGCCGTGCTTCTACGGCATCGACTTCGCCACCCGGGCGGAGCTGCTGGCCAACGGGTTGGACAACGACGGCATCCGGCGCTCCATCGGCGCCGACACGCTGGGCTACGTTTCGCTTCCTGGCCTGATCGCCGCGACCGAGCAGCCGAAGACCCGGTTGTGTCGGGCGTGTTTCGATGGGGAGTACCCGATCGAGCTGCCGGCCGGCAACCTGATCGGCAAGCACGTGCTCGAAGGGGTGGGACGACGCGTCGCCAACTCGGCGCCGGAGGCCCCGCCCACCAACGGCTCGTCCGTCGCCACTCCGGGTGGCGTTACCGCAAACCGCCCGTAGCACCAACCGGCGCGGCCCGGCTACCGCCGGCGGCACCGAGAACCAAAGGGGAGAACCGTGACGCACGTGTCCGAGCGCAGCGGCGCAGGAAGCAGCCCGACCGGCGCCGGCGGCGACCACCAGCCGTGGACGGGCGGTGCTGGCCGCCAGGCGCGCAAACGCTCGGTCTCGTACGCCGACGCCGGGGTCTCCATCGACGCGGGCGACCGCGCGGTGGAACTGCTCAAGTCGAAGGTGCGGCAGACCCGCCGCCCCGAGGTGCTCGGTGACCTCGGTGGCTTCGCCGGCCTGTTCCGGCTCGACACGAAGAAGTACAAGAGCCCGATCCTGGCGTCCTCCACCGACGGTGTGGGCACCAAGCTGGTGATCGCCCAGCAGATGGACATTCACGACACGGTCGGCATCGACCTGGTCGCGATGGTCGTCGACGACCTGGTGGCCTGCGGCGCCGAGCCGCTGTTCCTGCTCGACTACATCGCCACCGGCGAGGTCGTTCCGGACAAGGTCGCCGAGATCGGCGCGGGCATCGCCGACGGCTGCCGCTACGCCGGTTGCGCGCTGCTGGGCGGGGAGACCGCCGAGCACCCCGGCGTCCTGCGCCCGGACGAGTACGACATCTCCGCGACCGGTGTGGGTGTGGTCGAGGAAGCCGACATCCTCAGCCCCGAGCGGGTCGAGGTGGGCGACGTGGTGATCGCCATGCGCTCCTCCGGTCTGCACTCCAACGGATACTCGCTGGTCCGGCACGTGCTGCTCGGCGCGGCCCGGATGCGGCTGGACATCGTGATCGACGACTTCGGTCGGCAGCGGACCCTCGGCGAGGAGCTGCTCACCCCGACGAAGATCTACGCCAAGGACTGCCTCAAGCTGATCGCCGAGGCCGAGGTCCGGGCGCTGTCCCACATCACCGGTGGCGGCATCCCCGGCAACCTGGTCCGGGTGCTGCCCGAGCACGTCGACGCGGTGGTCAACCGGTCCACCTGGAAGCCGCAGCCGATCTTCGACCTGATCCAGACGAAGGGTCGGATCGACGACCACGACATGGAGTCGACCTTCAACATGGGCGTCGGCATGTTCGCGATCGTGTCGGCCGAGGACGCCGACCGCGCGCTGGCCACCCTGACCGGCCGTGGCGTCGAGGCGTGGCAGGCCGGCGAGATCATCGAGGGCACCGGCAACGTGCAGATGGTCGGTCAGCACACCCGAGGATGATCACCCTCCGGTGATCGTACGGGCACCTGATCAGGGCTTCACCCGAGTGGCCAATGCCGCCTAGCCTGAAGGGCTCAGGCTAGGCGGAGGAGGGCGATGGCTGCTCAAGGACAGTCGTTCAGCGGGATGCGCGGTCTGGCCGCCGTCCCGTCGTACGTCGTCATGCAGCCCACCACCCTCTGCAATCTCGACTGCGCGTACTGCTACCTGCCGTTCCGGGCCGCCGACCGTCGGATGCCGGTGGCGGTCGCCGAGGCGGTTGCGACAGCGGTCAACCCCTGGGCGGCGAACGGTCGCTTCTCCGTGGTGTGGCATGGCGGCGAGCCCCTGGCCGCCGGTCGGGAGCACCTGGCCGATCTGATCGCGCCATTCGGGCCCCAGGTCGAGCATCACGTGCAGACCAACGCCACACTCATCGACGACGACTGGTGCGATTTCTTCGTCCGGCACCAGATGCGGGTGAGCGTGAGCATCGACGGGCCCCGGGCGCGCAACGGCGACCGGGTCAACCGGGGTGGCCAGCCGGCGTACGACCGGATCCTGCACGGCATCTCGGCGCTGCGCCGGCGCGGTCTGCCCTTCTCCGCGCTGGCCGTGGTTTCCCGCCCGGAGCCGGGGCTCGCCACCGAGTTGTACGACTACTTCCTTGAGCTGGGCTGCGATGTGCTGGGCATCAACATCGAGGAGACCGAGGGGGTCAATACCCGCGACAACCGCCACGACCCGTCGGCGGTGTCCGCGTTCTGGGCCGAGTTGGTCGGGGCGTGGCGCCGGGAGCCCCGGATTCACCTCCGCGAGATCGAGTGGTCGTTGCGCTACGCCGCGGCGGTGCTCGACAACTCGGCGGACGGGCTGCTGCCCCGCCAACTGGACCCGATCCCGACGATCGGTCACGACGGCTCGGTGATCGTGTTGTCCCCCGAGTTGGCCGGTTTCACCGATCCCCACTACGGCGACTTCAGCAGCGGCAACGTGCTGACGACCCCGTTGGCGCAGATCCTCGGCGACGCGGCGGCGACGCCGTGGGTGGAGGAGTTCCTGGGCGGGGTGGAGGCGTGTCGGGCGTCCTGCCCGTACTTCGGCTTCTGTGGCGGTGGCCATGCCGCCAACCGTTACTTCGAGCTGGGGCGTTTTGACGGTACGGAGACCGAGCACTGCCGCAACAGCAAGATCCGCCTATTGGAGGGAGTGTTGGAGCATGCCCGAGACCACCAGTCACCGGCGGCCTGAGCGCGAAGCGGACGACGGAGTCACCGAACGGGTGCGAGACGCGGCTCCCGCGCTCGTCGCGCTGCTCCAGGAGGCCGAGGACGCACGGCGGCTGCGCTCGGAGGTGTCGGGCGGAGACGGGTCCAGCGCGGTCTGCGCCTGGAACCACTTCGAGAACATCCCGACGTTCTACAACTGGAACAATCGCCCGCGCTGAGGTGAGCCGCGATCAGGGGCCTGTCGAGCGGCCGGATTGGCTCCGGTCGGGGCCAGGCACCTGATCGTCGCTCAGCTGCACCTGCACGAGACGCGCGTGAGCACGCGGGGGTCACCGCGTGCTCAGCTGCGTCGAACGGTCAGCGGGTCGGACGGACCCAGGGATCTGGATCGTCGTCCGCGTGATCCTCATCATCATCGCCGACGGACTCTTTAGAGTCGTCGTCGAAGTGGTGCTCAGACTTACCAGCACCCGCCAGTTCGCGCTGCAAGGCGGTGAGGTCGGTGTTCGGGGAGTGGTACTTCAACTCCCGCGCCACCTTAGTCTGCTTGGCCTTAGCACGGCCGCGCCCCATGGCTCGACCCCCTCGCACAGAATGCGGGGCAGCCCGAAGGCGGGCCCCGATGACGTCAGGCATCTCTCGTGGCTCTTACGGTACATGGGGATGCCACCGTTCGGCACCTCGGGTTACCGTCAGCCGGCTCTGCGCGTCGCGTCGATCCGGCCGTTACCCAGTGTACTGGGTAAGGAGCGGAACGGTTAGCACCCGTGACACCGGACAAACCGCATCAAATTTGACCCGGGCTCAGCTTACCCAGCTGCGCCGTCACCGGGGGCCCGGAGGCGGATCTCGTCGATCCGCCCCCGGAACGAAACGCTCAGCGCAGGTGGATCGCGCGCAGCCGGCCGACGTCCGCCATCCGCCGCTCCGCCAGCCGGTCGGCCGCCACGGCCGGGGGCACGCCCTCCGCGTCAGCCAGGTGCAGGATCTCCCGGGTGGTGTCGTAGATCCGGGTCGCCCGCAGCTTCGCCCGGTCGAAGTTGAAGCCCTCGATCTCGTCCGCGACCTGGATGACGCCGCCCGCGTTGACCACGTAGTCCGGCGTGTAGAGGATGCCGCGGTCGGCCAGCAGCTTCTCGATACCCGGGTGGGCGAGTTGGTTGTTCGCCGCCCCGGTCACCACCTTGGCGCGCAACGCCGGCACTGTGTCGTCGTTCAGCGCGCCGCCCAGCGCGCACGGCGCGTACACGTCGAGGTCCGCGGCGACCAGCGCGCTGGAGTCGTCGACCAGGGTGACCTGCGGGTGGTTGGTGCGCACCCAGGTCAGCGCCTTCGGGTTGACGTCGGTGGCGACCACCTCGGCGCCATCCTCCAGCAGGTGACCGGTGAGGTACTTGCCGACCTTGCCCAGGCCGGCCACGCCGACCCGCCGGCCCCGCAGGCTCGGGGTGCCCCACACGTGCTCGGCCGCGGCCCGCATCCCCTGGAAGACACCCCAGGCGGTGAGGATCGACGAGTCACCCGCGCCGCCGTGCTCCACGCTGCGCCCGGTCACGTAGCGGGTCTCCCGGGCCACGACGTCCATGTCCGCCACGTACGTGCCGACGTCGCAGGCGGTGTAGTAGCGGCCGCCCAGCGACTCCACGAAGCGACCGTACGCGCGCAGCAGCGCCTCGCTCTTGATCTGCTCCGGGTCGCCCCAGATCACGGCCTTGCCGCCGCCCAGGTCCAGCCCGGCGAGCGCGTTCTTGTAGGCCATCCCGCGGGACAGGTCCAGCACGTCGGCGAGGGCGTCGTCCTCGCTCGCGTACGGGTAGAAGCGGGTGCCGCCGAGCGCCGGGCCCAGCGCGGTGGAGTAGATCCCGATGATCGCCTTCAGGCCGCTCTGCTTGTCCTGGCAGAACACGACCTGTTCGTGGCCTGTCGATACCGGGTCGTCGGTGCTCGCGAATACGCCCATGGTTGGCTCCTACTGTGGTGTGCGTCCTTGTGGGACGTGGACCTGGTGAACCCCGGCGGGGATGCTGCCGGTGTGATCGAGCCTAGTATCGGCCGCCGTGCGGGCGCTCGACACGCGGCCGCCGTCCCACGGTGCGGCGCGCGTGCTCCGGCCGCTGACCGCGTACCGGCGTGGTTCGTGGGAGGATCGCGCGGTGCCGTCGCTCTTCGCTTCTTACCTGCGCGTGTACGAACCGTTGGCCGCCTTCGACCGAGACCGGCAGAGCTACTGGCGCCGCTACGTCTCGGAGGGGCGCGCGGTCGCCCCGGTGGAGGGGCCCGGTCGGCAGCGGACGGCGGTGATCGAGGCGCTGGGCGCGGGCTGGACCCGGCTGCCGGACCTGCCGGAGGAGGCGTACGTCCTGGAGACGGACGACAGCCTGCTGGTCTGTCCGTGGAACCTGCGCATCCGGGTCGCTGAGGCGGCTCTCAGCGCCCGGGACGGGGTGCCCTCGGTGCTCGCCGACGCCTTCGTGCCGCCGGTGCTCGCCGGGCAGGCCAGGGCGGTGGTGGACGACTGGCGCAGTGGTGCCCGGGTGCTGGAGCACGGGGTGCCCCGGGTGCACGAGCAGATCGCCACCTGGGGCGTACCGCTGCGGTGGTTCGTGCTCTTCGACCCGGCGGAGCGGGACCTGGTCACGCAGCCGGGCCGGCGGGCGCTGCGCTACCGCACCGAGATCTCCAAGGCTCGACGTCGCTCGTCACGGGCGCTGTCGGTGTTGCGCAAGTCGGTGGGCGAGGCGCCGATCACCGAGGCGGTGGAGGAGGCGGCCCGCTGGCTGGAGGAGTTCCATCCCCGGTCCGTGGTCGAGCTGGACTACGGCGGTCTGGTGGACCTGCTCTCTGACGAGACTCTCACAGCGGACGACTCGCCCGAGCTGGTTGCCGGCGGCCTCGCGGGGCTGTCGCGCGGCGAGGCCGAGGAGGCGTCCGCGGCGTACGACAAGTTGGTGGCACGGTGGCGCGCGGTGCAGCTGTTGGAGCGGTGTAATTAGGGCATATCACCCCTAGGAGCGCTCCCAAGGTGAGGTGTGCTCGTAGTTGACGCATCACGAACCGTGATCATGAGTCCGAATAAGGTACTTTCTACCGTGTAAAAGTCGTAAAAATCGGGCATGGTTCATCCGTCCGTCTAGGGACCTTCATCCGTTCGGCCCATGTCGGACATCGGGGACTAGCCGGACCATGGGAGACGCGTCGGCCGGCGGGACCCCGGCCGATGTCTATACATGTGGAGGAGTGACCGATGGCATCGCGAACGCACGAACCAGAGCCGCTACTCACGCCGGCCGAGGTGGCGTCGATGTTCCGGGTCGACCCGAAGACGGTGACCCGTTGGGCCAAGGCTGGCAAGCTCAGTGCCATCCGCACCCTGGGGGGCCACCGTCGGTACCGTGAGTCGGAGGTCAGGGCGCTTCTGCAGGGCCAGATCCCGCAGCAGCGGCAGGGCGACTGAGCGGCAGCAGTTTTTTCGTCAGGGGCGGTGGATCTCGATCCGCCGCCCCTTTCCATGCCGCGAGCACGACGCCCGCCGCGGGTCAGCGCTGCGACTCAGCCAACGTCACCCGGATGCCGACCGTGCCGCCCTCGCTGCGACGCAACCGGCTGCCCAGCAGGCTCAGTCGACCGATCAGGCGGTACTTGTGCTTGAGCAGGTCGCGGATCCGACCGGTGTCACCGCCCCCGTAGATCGTCGCGTGGGCTGACACCTCCGCCCCGTGTGGCCGACCCCGCACGTCGCATGGCGCCACTGTCACCTCGCCGTTGTGGCGGATCCGCTTCACCTTGCCCGAGTCGGCCCGGGTCCAGACCGCCAACGCCTCACCGTCGCGTACCGCCCAGACCGGGGTCGGCACCGCCCGACCGTCCTTGCGGAAGGTCGTGAGCAGGATGTACTTCTCGGCCGACAGCCGGTCCAGCGTGGTCACGCCGCCAGGATACGGCCGGTCCGGGCCACTGAGCGGCCGGATAGCGTGAACGCCGTGACGGTTGAGCCTCTAATCGGTGACGTGATCGGCGAACTGCTGCGGGACACGCTCGCCGTGGCCACCGGGGTGGGCCCCCGCCCCCTGGTCGGTGGTCGACTGCCGCGACCGGTCATCGAGATCATCGAACGGGACGACGGTCTGATCAACGGCGCCCCGGCCGCGCACTACCTGGACGGGCCGGCGGAGTGGCAGCCGTACGACCACCGCGCGGTGGACCGGACCCGCGGCGAGACGCTGGACATCGGCACCGGCGCCGGCCGGATCGCGCTGCTGCTCCAGGAGCGCGGTGTACCGGTCACCGGGCTGGACACCTCCGCGGGCGCGCTGGAGGTGAGCAGGCGTCGCGGTGTCCGGCGGCTGGTGCACGGCACTGTCGACACGCACGTCGCCGACGGTTCGCGGTACGACACGTTCCTGCTTCTCGGCAACAACCTCGGGCTGTTCGAGGGGCGGGAGCGCGCTCCCGAGTTCCTCGCCGCGCTCGCCGCGCTGGCCCGACCGGGCGCGCAGATCATCGCTCAGGGCACCGACCCGTACGGCACCCGCGACCCGCTGCACACCGGCTACCACGAGCGCAACCGTCGGCGCGGCCGGCTCGGTGGCCAGCTGCGGCTGCGGCTGCGTTACCGCGAGTTGAGCACCGGATGGTTCGACTATCTGGTCTGCTCGGCGGAGGAGTTCGCCAGCCTGGTGCACGGCACCGGTTGGCGGCTCACCGATGTGGACGACCGCGACGCCCCCTACTACCTGGCCACCCTGCGCCTCGTCGACTGAGCGACGGCCCCCGCGTCCGCCGAGCGGAGGCAGGGGCCGCCGTACGTCTCAGACCTGGACGGTCGGGGGGAGCTGCTCGGGCGGGAGACCGCCGTCGCCGTCGACCACCTCGTCCGGTTGGCCGTCCTCGTCGATGTCGACCATGGTGATGTCCACCTTGCCGTCACCGTCGGTGTCGAACTGGAACAGGTCCGCCTTGCCGTCGCCGTCGGTGTCCACCACCCACACATCGGTCTTGCCGTCGTTGTTGGTGTCGGCGCGCAGCAGTTCGACCCGCTCGTCGCCTCGGGTCTCCACGATCTCCCCGTCGGTGACGCTCTCCGGTGCCTGGCTCATCTCGATGCGGTCCTTCCCTCGGTTGACGGGCCGTCATTACCCGATCCGGCGCTCCCCCACGCATGGGCCGGGTCGTCGCGCTGTCTAGGGTCGCACCATGAGCGAGCGGAGCGGGCGGGACACCCGGGCCGACGTGGCGGGGACCCCGCGCGTCGGCGGACGGGACAGGGAGGCGTGATGAGCGATCGTTTCGTGGTCGTCGGTGCCGGCACGATGGGACTCGGCATCGCGTACGTGGCGGCCGGCGCCGGGCACGCCGTCGAGTTGGTCGAGGTGGACCCCGAGCGGGGTGCGGCCGCGCTGAACCGGCTCGCCGAGCTGTGGGAGCGGGCGGTGCAGCGCGGCAAGCTGAGTGCCGACGAGGCCGCCACGAACCGCCAGCGGGTGACGCTGCGGCCAACCCTCGCCGACGTCGCGCCCGCCCCCCAGGTGATCGTGGAGGCGGTGCCGGAGCGCCTCGAGGAGAAGCGGACTGTGCTCCGGGACGCCGCCGCGCTGCGCCCGGCGTTGCTGGGCAGCAACACCTCAAGCATCGCCATCGGTGCTCTGGCCGCCGAGCTGGACGCGCCCGAACGTTTCCTCGGCCTGCACTTCTTCAACCCGGTCTGGGCGATGGCGCTGCTGGAGATCGTGGTCGGCCCGGCCACCGCCGAGGAGACCACCGCCGCAGCCGTCGCGCTCGCCGGCCGGCTGGGCAAAGACCCCGTCGTCGTACGCGACATGCCCGGCTTCGCCACCTCCCGGCTCGGGGTCACCCTCGGGCTGGAGGCGATCCGGATGGTCGCCGACGGGGTGGCCAGCCCGGCGGACATCGACAAGGCCATGGTGCTCGGCTACCGGCATCCGATCGGGCCGTTGGAACTCACCGACCTGGTCGGCCTCGACGTGCGACTGGACATCGCCCGCACCCTCCAGGCCGCGTACGGGGACCGCTTCGCGCCTCCGCCGCTGCTGGAGGAGATGGTGGCCGCGGGGCGGCTGGGTAAGAAGTCAGGGCAGGGTTTCTACCGCTGGGAAGCCGGTGTGAGGCAATGAGCGGGTTGCGGATCGAGGAGCGGCCGGACCGGCTGGTGGTCACCCTGGACCGGCCGGAGAAGCGCAACGCCATCGACGCCGACCTGATCGCCGAGCTGCACCAGGTCTGCGCCGAGTTGGAGGCGCGCCCGCGCCTGCTGCTGCTGACCGGTGGCACGTCGGGCATCTTCGCCGGTGGCGCCGACATCGGCCAGCTCCGCGAACGGGGTCGCACGGACGCTCTCGCCGCGATCAACTCGGCCGCCTTCGCACGTGTCCGGGCGCTGCCGATGCCGACCGTGGCGGCCGTCGACGGGCCGGCGTTGGGCGGTGGCGCGGAGCTGGCGTACGCCTGCGATCTGCGGGTGTGCACGGCGCGGGCGGTCTTCGGCCAGCCGGAGGTGCGGTTGGGCATCCTGGCCGGCGCCGGCGCGACCCACCGGCTGCCCGCGTTGATCGGCGAGGGCCGGGCCAAGGAGCTGCTCTTCACCGGCCGGCGGGTGGACGCCGCCGAGGCGCTGCGGATCGGCCTGGTGAACCGGGTGGTGGACGAGCCCGACGAGCTGCTGACGGTGGCGCACGCGTTGCTGGACGAGATCGCCCTGGGCTCGCCGTTGGCGGTGCGGCTGACCAAGCTGGCGGTGGACGCGCCCGCCGCCGCGCACCCGCATCTCGACCTGGTCAGCCAGGCGGTGCTCTTCGAGGACGACGAGAAGCACCGCCGGATGACCGAGTTCCTGGAGCGCCGCCGGCCGCGCTGATCCCGCGTACCAGAAACGGCCGCACCGGCGGGAAGCCGGTGCGGCCGTCGTGGGTTTCGGGTCCTGCTTACTGCCGGATCTGCACCCCGGCGTCGGCCAGGCCGCGGATCACCTGGGCGGACTCACCGAAGCCGATGATCAGTACGGCGTCCGCGCCGAATGCCTTGATCTCCTTCGCGCCGCCGCTGAAGTCGACAGGCGCCGCCTTCGCGTCGGCCGGCGGCTCGTACGTCAACAGCTTGAGCCGGTCGTTGGCGATGCCGGCCTTCTCCAGCTCGTCGCGGACGGTGCCCTGCAGGCCCTCACCGTAGGAGTCCTTGCGGGCGACGATCACGATCTTCTGTGACCCGTCGCGCAGGATCACGTCGGCGAGTGCCCGGCCCTGGAGGCTGTCCGGCGGGGCGGTACGGAAGTAGAGGCCCTGGTCGTCGACGTCGGTCAGGCTGGCGTCGGTGTTGGACGGGGAGAAGAGGATCTTCCCGGCCTGCACCACGTCCGGGAGCACGGCCCGGGAGATGCCCGAACCGCCGGCACCGATGATCACGCTGACGCCGTCCGTCACGTGCTTGGCCACCGTGGCCTTGGCCACCGCCGGGTTGGTGCCGTCGTCGCCGTCCAGCCACGTCACCGGCTTGCCCAGCGCGCCGCCAGCGGCGTTGATCTCCTTGATGGCCAGCGCGGCGCCGGCCGCCATCGGCGGGTAGGCGATCGAGAGGTCACCGGTCTTCGGCAACAGGCCGCCCAGGATCAGCGGCTCCTGGTCGGCGTCGCCACCAGCGCGCTGCTTCTTCGGCTTCGGCGGCGTCTTGGTGCTCGCCGCCGACTCGATGCCCGCGCCGACGAACTCGGTCTTACCGTCGTTGATCTGCTGCCCGTCGAAGGTCAGCGTGGCGTAGCTGGCGGTGGCCGGCTCACCCTTGTCGGTGAAGCCCGCCCGGGTCAGCGACACGCCGCGGTACTGGATGTCCTGCCCGTTGCGGGCCAGCGCGAGACAGCTGGCGGGGTCCTCGCAGCGCTGCCCGTCGTTGGTCACGGCGACGATCTGCTTGGTGATGGCGGCCGGGTCGGTGCTCCCGGCCAACTGGGCGGCGAGCACGGCGATCACCACCGCGTCGTACGTCTCGGCGGAGTACACGTAGTCCGTCAGCGCCGGATTGACGGCCCGTAGCCGGCCCTTGAAGTCGTCTGGCAGCGGAACGAGGGGCGTGGTGCCCTTCATCCCGTCGACGAGACTCGCCCGTTCCTTCAACTCCGCAGGATAGGAGTTGAGCATGTTGCCGTCCGTGCCGTAGAGGCGCACCTGTTGGGCGCTTGCCTCCTCGGGCTTGTCATCCCCGCAAGCGCTTGTGGCGAGCAGGATCGTCGCGCAGGCAGCCAGTGTGGCTACCCGCGAGCGGCGTGATTCGAACATGGTCGTCCTTCCTCCGGCGAAGGTCCGCTGCGCACATTAGCGTGCCGAAGCCGACGGCGGGACCGTGGAGGTGGCGTAATGCGCAGGTAGCTCGCGTTGAACACGGACAGTGACGGTTGCTGTGAGGGCTTGACCATCCGTCCTACTGTGCGCTGAGTGACGGACCTACCACAGCAGACGTTCGATGACGCGGCCGCCGTGCTCCGCTCGGCGCTGACCGGCGATGGAGACGCGGTGGTGGGAGCGTTCGACGCGGTCGTCGACCGGGCCGGCCTGAGCGGCGCGTACGGGGTCGCCTGGTGCCTGGCGGCGACCATGCTCGGTGACGCGCCGACGGCCAGCGGGGCGGCGCTCGACTTTCCGGGGATCGATCAGGCCGGGTACGACACCCGCTGGGTGGCCCGCTTCGTCAGTGCGTACGCGAATTGCGACGAACCGACAGGCGAGGCGCTGTTCGGCGCGGCGGCCGCCGACGGGCTGCTCCCCGACTGCCTGCTCACACTCGCCGGTTCGACGATCGCCACCCTGCGCAGCCGCGCCGGGTGATGCGTCAGCCGGTCCGCGGCTGTGCCGGCGGGTCGCGGCTGTGTCGGCAGGTCGCGGCTGTGTCGGCAGGTCGCGGCGCCCGTCGGGGGGCGGACGCCGCGACCGCGCGGGGTCGGTCAGAACGCGTGGTACGCGATCAGCGGCTCGTACTCGTACCGCAGGTTCTCGAAGCGGACCCGGAAGTTGACGCCGTCCCGGACGTTTGTCGCCACCGTGATCCAGCCCGAGTTGGCCGGCAGGTAGGTCCAGTAGTTACAGGCACTCGTCTTGTCGACGAAGATCACGCACGCCTCGGTGGCGTACACGCTCGCGTTGCGGACGTTGATGTCGCGACAGCGCGTCGTGGTGCGGTACTGGCCGGCTGAGCCGCCGTAGCGGCCGGTCTCGAAGTACGACCGGACCGCCCCGCCGTAACAGGTGGCGAGCGGGGCGAACGCGTTCGGTCCGGAGCTGACGGGTGTGGTCGCTGTTGTCGGCTCCGCCAGCGCGGGCGTGCCGGTGGAGAGCAGTGCGGTGGCCGTGGCGACGGCGAGCAGGCGAGCGGTCGGGGATGGCATTCGTTCGATCCTCCAAGAACAGTTAACTGACCGTCCGTATTGGACTGATCATCCGACCGTGACGATGATACGTATCGATTGAATCTGGCGCGGCCCCGATGATGTCCGGCCCGTGTGGTAGCTCTGTAGGCATGTCCGAGGCCATGCTCAGCAAGGTGCGCAAGCTGTTGGCCCAGGCCGAGGACCCGGCCTGCACGCCTGCCGAGTCGGCCGCGTTCACCGCCAAGGCGACCGAGCTGATCGCCCGCTACGGCGTCGACAGGGCGCTGCTCGCCGCCCGGGACCCGACCACCGACCCGGTTGGCGATCGGGTGCTGGACGTCGTCGCCCCGTACGCCCGCGACAAGGTCGGCCTGCTCGCCGCAGTGGCCGAGCCCCTGCGCTGCCGCTGCGTACGCCGTCGGCAGGGCAACGGCTTCGCCCTGCACCTCTTCGGCTTCGCCAGCGACCTGGAACGGGTCGACCTGCTCTTCACCTCACTGCTCGTGCAGGCGGCGCACGGCCTGGCCGCCACCGAGGTGCCGGCGGACGACCATCCCGCCGCCTTCCGACGCTCCTGGCTGGCCGGCTTCGCCGAGGTGGTCGGAGGTCGGCTCTGGGCGGCCGAGTCGGCGGCGGCCAGCGAGTCGGGCGCGCCGTCGATGGCGCTGGTGCTGGTCGACCGATCGGACCGGGTGCAGCGTCGGCTCACCGAGGAGTACCCGCGGCTGCGCACCGCGCCGCCACGCCGGTTGGGCGGCACCGGCTTCGGCTCGGGGGCGGAAGCCGGCCAACGCGCGAACCTTGGTGGTCGGGACCTCGGCGGTGCCGCCGCCGACCGGCGGCTCGGTCGGTGATCCGGTGGGTCGTCAGGCCGTCGTGGTGGGGCGGTGCCGCGACACCGTGGCGACGTAGCGGGTGAGCAGCTCGTGCCAGCCGGCGGTGAGCGCCTTGCGGTAACCCTCGGCAGCCTCGCCGTGCCTGTCGAAGTGCCGGTGCTCCAACTCGACCCGGGTGCGTTCCGGCCCCTCGGAATGGAACAGCACCTCGACCTCGCTCGCGCGGGCCGGGTCCGGCACCGGTGCCCGGTCGGGGCCGATCTGCCAGACGAAGACCAGCCGGCGAGGCGGATCCCAGGTGAGCACCCGCCCCCAGTCGGCGCGGAAACCGTACGGGCCCAACTCGTAGAGCATGCCGCCGGTCCGCGGCTCCATGCCCAGCTCGGCCAGCGCGTCCGGGCCGGACCAGGTGTATTCGGTCACCCACCAGTCGGTCAGCTCGTCGGTGAAGACCGCGAACGCGTGCTCGGCCGAGCCCGGGACGAGAAGGCTGCACCGGAGAGAGAACTGGCCGACGTCCTGCCGGATGTCGGCCGGATCAGTCAATTCCTGTCCCATAGGCCCGGACCATACCGGCTGATGCCTCGGTGTGCAGCTTCACTCGGTGCCCGGTTCCAGACAGAGGGTCGTCGAGCCGTCACGGACGGGATGCCCCGCCGGAAAGCGGGTAACCGCGCCGAACGGCCCGGATCACCGGGCCGGTGTGCAGGCGGGACGGGAGACCATGAGCGAGAGCGGGCAGCAGCGGGAGCCGGACCGGAACGTCGACAGCGGGAACCCGGACGTCCTGCTCGACATTCCGAAGGTCTCCGTCGACTCCATCCGGCTGGCGGTCGACGGTTTGGAGGCCGACCTGTCGCTGCGGGCCCGGGTGGCCAACCTGCTCCAGGTCGACGCCGGCGTACGGGTGCACCTCAGCAGCGGCGAGTTGAACATCGACGGGGTGAACGCCGAGGCGCAGCTGCGGGTGCGGTTGGAGCAGCTGACCAGAATCCTGGGCCGGGCGCTCGACACGCTCGACAACAACCCGCACATCATCGAGGCGCTCGCGCGTACGGCCGGCACCGCCGTCGACGATGTGAACCGCAGCGCCCAGCAGTTGGCCGCGGGCGCAGCGGAGGTCAAAGCGTCGAGTCGGCACTCGGACGGCGTACGCGACGAGCCGGGCCGGCAGGTCGGCGCGGCCAGCCCGGTGGCCGACCGCGACCGACTGGGTTTCGACGGGCCGAGCTCAGGTCGACCGAGTTCTGGCCGGCCGGGCTCTGATCGGACGGGCCCTCATCGGTCGGACTCTGATCGGGCGGATGCCGGTCGATCCGGGGCGGGTCCGGTCGGGTCGGCACCGGACGCCGGTGGACCCGGGCCGCGAGCTGGCGGCCCGGGGTCAGCCGACCAGTCGCATCCGCAGGGCCCGCATCCGCACGGCCCGCAGTCGGAGGGGCGGCGCCCTGAGGGCCGGCAGCCACAGGGCCAGCAGCCAGAGGCCGGCGCGCCAGGTGGCCACCGCCCGGAAGGCCAGCGGCACGAGGGGCTACGTCATGCCGAGGAAAAGCAGCACGAAGGCTCGGGTGGTGGAGAGCGCCCGGCAGGGGCGGGCCGGGACCAGCGGCGCCCCGAGGGATCGGCGGGTTCGGCGGCCGGGCAGACCCGCAACCAGCCAGGTCGGTCGACTGCGTCCGATCCGAGCCCGTCCGGGGATGGGGACGGTGGTCTGCCGGGTGCCGCGCAGGCCGCAGCCCAGAGCGCGGCGCAGCTGGCCGAGCAGGCGGGGGAGACGCTGCGACAGGCCGGACGGAGCGTGTGGGAGGCGATCCAGGGCAGCGTGACGCAGCACCGCCCGCAGGGTCGCCGCGACCACTGACGCCGCGCCGTTCCTCGTTGTGCGGGGCGGTCTCACCTGGGTGGCCGTGCACAGGGCGCCAAGATCTGAGCATCTTCACCGAAACTGCTGCCTCAGCCGGTCGGGAGGCAGCAGTTTCGGTGATAGTGCGTGGGACGCCGCTCGCGGTTGTCGTCCGAGCGTCGCCGGCAGCGGTGCCAGGACATCCTTCTCGCATGATCATGCTCGATCCTCGACGTAGTGGCCTCGCACGCGGGTGGAGGGCCCTGTTTCCTGGATCGAGCACGATCTTGGAGGAATCAATTCGGCGCCATGCCGCTCGATGTCGCGGGGTCGCGGCGCTCTGCTCGCGCGTGCCGGCAGTGGCGCCGGAAAAAGCAAGATCCCCACCTGCGTTTCCGCTGGTGGGGACCTCTGTAGCCCGGCGAAAGGCTATGTGGCCAGGGGCGGGGTCGAACCGCCGACCTTCCGATTTTCAGTCGGACGCTCGTACCAACTGAGCTACCTGGCCGTGTCGCTCGGCTCATGCTACCCGGCAACCGGACGAACCGGTGGCAAGGCGACCTGCTCCGATACGCAGAACGCCGCGCGAGGCGCGGCGTCGGCGCTGCGGTCCTGACGGGACTTGAACCCGCGACCTCCGCCTTGACAGGGCGGCGAGCACTCCAACTGCTCCACAGGACCTAGCTTGTGTTGCTCCGGCTTGCGCCGGTCTTGCCTTGCTCCGGCTTGCGCCGGTCGTGCCCCCAACGGGATTCGAACCCGTGCTACCGCCTTGAAAGGGCGGCGTCCTGGGCCGCTAGACGATGAGGGCGGCCCCGCCATCATTGCACATTCGCAACTTCAAGCGGACTTGCTCCCATCCGGCCCCGCCGGAGGCTTGGAAAGCATACGTGATGCTCGGTCGGTCGACAAAATCGGTGTCGGCAAGGGCTTGGGACGGGTCAAAACCGCAGGTCAGAGCAGTTTTAGTGGAGCCGGGTGATGCCGAAGCGCTTCTTCAGGTCGGCGATCAACTTCGGGCATGCGGCCAGCGTCGCGGCCCGGTTTCCGCCTCCGTCGTGCAGGAGGACGATGCCGCCGGGGCGGGTGGCGGCGTGGACTCGCTTGCCGATCGTGGCCGCGCTGGGCTTGTCCCAGTCCTGTGGGTCGACCGACCAGTGCAGCGGACGCATGCCGAGGTCCTTGGCCACCCCGAGCACCTCCGACGTCCACCGGCCGCCCGGCTGCCGGTAGAACGACACCTTCGCGCCGGGGACGGCCTTCTGGATGGCCTTGTTGGTGCGGTCCAGGTCGGCCCGGATCTCGGCGACGGGTCGCCGGGCAAGATCGAGGTCGTGTCGCCAGCTGTGATTGCAGAGCTGGTGTCCCTCCCGGACGATCCGCCGGACCAACTCCGGGTGGCGCTGCACCTCGCGACCGACGACACAGAAGGTCGCTGTCACCTTGGCGGCCTTCAGTTGGTCGAGCACCTTGGGCGTCCAGGCTGGGTTGGGCCCGTCGTCGAACGTCAGGGCCACCGGGCGTACGCCGGTGTTGCGACCCAGACCGGCGGGGAGCTTGGCCGGCAGTGGCCGCAGTGGCGGCTTGGCCGGCTTGGTGGCGCTGGGGTGCGGTTTCGGGGTGGGCGGCGTGGTGGATTCCACAGGCTTTGGAGGGCCGGCGGAGACGATGGTGCGGTCCGGCTGGGCACAGCCGGACAAGACCAGCGCCAAGGCGAGGACGGACGCCAGGACGGCGCGGGCTTGCATCTGCTCGCTCCCGGAGGGGTCGGGGTAGCCGGACCCGCCCGACGGTAGTTCACGCCGGCACTCGGCGACAGTGCGATCAGTCACGCCTCGACTGGTCCAGGGAGTCGCGGACGGCGGCGGAGAGCGAGACCGCCTCGGCCAGATCGACCGGCCGCACCACCCCGGCGGGCAGCGTGTCGGCTCGCCAGCCGGGGCCGGCGGCGAGCACCAGCAATGGGCGCCGGGGTGCGGCGAGCAGCGCGCTGAGTTGGACCGGGTCGGCGGTGGCCCGGGTGTGCGACCAGAGCACCACGGCGGCCGGTCCGGTCCGGTTGACCGCCTCGACGAGAGCGGCCACCGGCACCCGGGCGCCGAGCATCCGGTAGCTGACACCGGCCTCCGCGAGGGCCGCGGCCAACGCCTCCAGCGGCAGGGTGTGCTGCTCCTCGTCGGCGCAGGAGAGCAGGATCCGGGCCGGCCCGGTGGGGACCTTGGCCCGGCTGGCCGCCGCGAGCGCCTCGGAGACGCAGCGCGACACCAGGTGTTCCACGTCGATCAGGCCGGCGGTGGCGGCGTGCCGTTCACCGATGCCGGCGAGCACCGGGCGCAGCAGTCCCTCCCAGGTGGCGACGACCCCGCTGGCGGCCAGGGCGTGCCCGATCGTCTCGCTGATCGCCGCCGCGTCCAGACGCATGGCGGCCCGGGCCAGTCCGCGCGCGGCGGGGCCGGCACGGCCGACCGGGATGGTGCCGCCGCCGTCCCGGCCGGTCGGGTGGATCCGGGTGGGGGCGACGGTGCCGTTGGGCGTCGGGTCCGGAGCCTGGCGGGCCCAGCGGGCCGCCTCGGCGGGGCTCACCCCCTCGGCGGTGAGTCGACGCATGATCTCGAGGCGGGCCAGATCGGTGGGTGTGTACCGGCGGTGGTGACCGGGGACGTGTTCGCTGGGCCCGAGCCCGTAGCGCTGGTGCCAGGTACGAAGGGTCGTGACCGCGACCCCCAGCCGGCGTGCGACCGCGCCCGCGCTCAGCGCCTCATCGACCACCCGACCGCTCCGCCGTGTCATCCGCCGACGATCCGGGCGGGGTCATGGCCGAGTCGGTTGCGCCCGACCGGGACCCCGAGGGGCGTAGCAGCCGGTTCACCACCCCGCCCAGCCAGGGCGCGTACGACCGGGGGTCGATCTTCAACTCGGTCTCCAACGCGCTGGGATCGGCCCACCGCAGCTCGGCCACCTCGTCCGGGTCCGGCAGTAGCGGAGCGCTGGGCAGGAACTCGCCTCGCAGCACGTGGTCGTACTCGAACTCGACCCGGCCGGTCGCCGGGTCCTCGGCGTAGTAGACGTAGATGCCGACCTCGGTCAGCTCGACCGGACCCGCGCCCAACTCCTCGCTCAGCCGCCGGTTGGCGGCCTCGGCGAGCGACTCCCCGGGCTGGGGGTGGCCGCAGCAGGAGTTGGCCCAGCGCAGCGGGAACCGGGTCTTGACGGCGGCTCGGCGCTGGAGCAGCACCTGGCCGTCCGGGTCCACCAGCAACACCGAGAAGGCCCGGTGCAGCTGCCCCGGGGGTTGGTGGGCGGCCGCGACCGTCGTCTCGCCGTGGGCCTTGCCGGTCTCGTCGACGAGTTCGACGAGGTGCTTCTCACGGCTGCTCATCGGCCTTCTCCGGTGATCCGGCCGGCGGCGAGCTTGCCGGAGATGAGCACCATCGGTACGCCGACGCCGGGTTGGGTGCCGGAGCCGACGAACACCACGTTCGACAGGGCGCGGTGCAGGTTGGACGGGCGGAACGGGCCGGTCTGGAAGAGGGTGTGTGCGGCGGCGAACGGGGTGCCGGCGGCCATCCCCTGCTCCTCCCACTCGGCGGGGGTGATCGCCTGGAGCACCTCGACCCCGGCGCCGAAGCCGACGTAGCCGCGTTCCTCCAGGGTGCCGATCAGCTGGTCGGTGTAGCGCTGGGTCAGGTCGCCGCGCCACTCGAACGGCGCCCGGTGCAGGTTGGGCACCGGGGCGAGCACGTAGTAGGTGTGCCGGTCCGGCGGGGCCACCGCGGGATCGGTCCGGCTCGGGTTGGTCACCAGGAGCGACGGATCGGTCATCAGCTCACCCCGTCGGATGACCTCATCGAAGGTGCCCTTCCACGCGCGTCCGAAATGGATGTTGTGATGGGCGATCTTCGCATAGCCCTGGCGGGAGCCGACGTGCAGAACGACACAGGACGGCGAGTAGGTGAGTTGGCGCTGCGGGGCGGCGGGGAGCAGGTCCCGGTAGGCGACCGGCAGGTCGGGGTTGAGCACCACCACGTCCGCCGGCACCAGGTCGCCGTCGGCGGTGAGCACGCCGGTGGCGCGGCCGTTCGCGGTCTCGACCCGGGTCACAGTGGTGTCGTACCGGATCTGCACGCCGTGCTTCTCGGCCGCGCCGGCCATCGCCTTGGAGACCGCGTGGATGCCGCCGCGCGGGAAGTAGACCCCGGCCACCGAGTCGAGGTACGCGATGACCGCGTAGATAGCCAGCGCGTCGTGCGGCGCGAGGCCGGCGTACATCGCCTGGAAGGAGAAGATCCGCTGGGTACGCGGGTCCCGGAAGAACTGGTTGATCTTCGTCTGGAGTCGCCGGAAGGCCCCGCCGCTGAGCAGCTTGAGCAGGTTGCCGGTGAGCAGATCGGTCGGCGCGTCCAGGTTGCGCTCGATGAAGTCGGTGCGCTCCAACCGCCACAGCTCCCGCGCGTACTCGACGAAACGCAGGTAGCCGTCGGCCTCACGGGGCCCGCAGACCCGGGAGATCTCGGCCGCCATCCGGGTGGTGTCGGTGAGCACGTCGAGGGTCGAGCCGTCCGGGTAGTACGCCCGGTAGGCGGGGTCGAGCGGCGTCAGGTCCAGCCAGTCGTGCAGCTCCTCGCCGACCGCGCCGAGCGCCTCGGCGATCAGGTCGGGCATGGTGAGCACTGTCGGCCCGGTGTCGAACTCGTAGCCGTCCACGCCGAGTCGTCCGGCCCGCCCGCCGGGCACCGGCTCGCGCTCCAGCACTGTCACCTGTCGACCGCTGCCGGCCAGGTGCAGCGCGCAGGCGAGCCCGCCCAGCCCGGCGCCGACGACCACCACCCGGTCCGTCCGTCCTGTCACCGTCCGCACGTGACCACCTCCTCGCTCAAGTCGCTCATCAGGCCCGCCGGTTGGCAGCGGCGGTGGCCAGCCCGGTCAGCGCGGTACGCGCCGTCTGGTCCACGGGTGCGGCGTCGAGCGCGGCCAGCGCGTCGCCCACCCGCTCGGCGATCATCTGCTCCACCCGGGTCACCGCGCCGGTCTCGGCGACCAGCCCGGCGAGCGTCTCGACAGGTCCGTCGGCGGCCCGCTCCAACGCCGTGAGCTGGGCCGGTGTGGCCAGCTCACGGGCCAGCATGAGCAGCGTGGTCGGCTTGCCGGTGCGGAGGTCGTCACCGGCTGGCTTGCCGGTGGCCGCCGGGTCGCCGTAGACGCCGAGCAGGTCGTCGCGGAGCTGGAACGCTTCGCCGACAGCCAGGCCATAGCGGGTGTACGCGGAGACCAGCGGATCGTCGGCGGGCACCCCGGCCAGGCAGGCACCGAAGAGCAGTGGTCGCTGGACGGTGTAGCTGGCGGTCTTGTAGCGGGCCACCCGCAGCGCCCGGTCGACCGACCAGCTGACCGGGTCGTTCTCGCCGAGCACGTCGAGATATTGCCCGGCGACAGTCTCCACCCGCATCTGGTCGTAGCAGCGGCGCACCTCGAGGAGTCGAGTCGATGGCACCGAGGCGTGGGCCAGCAACTGGTCGGCCCAGACCATGCAGAGGTCGCCGACGAGTACGGCGACGGCCTCACCGAACCGGCCGGGATCACCTCGGTGGCCGGCGGTGACGTGCTGTTCAGCGAGCGCGACGTGCGTGGTGGGTCGGCCGCGGCGGGTGGTGGACGCGTCCATCACGTCGTCGTGCACCAGCGCGAAGGTGTGCAGCAGCTCCAGCGCGGCCAGCGCGGGCAGGACGGGCGCCAGGGCCGCGGTGCCGCCGACCGACCCGCGCCAACCCCAGTAGGCGAACGTGGACCGGATCCGTTTGCCGCCGGTCAGGACGGCCTCCCGTGCGGTGGCGGCGAAGCTGCCCATCGATGCGTCGATGTCGTTGAGGGTGTCGACCTCGGCGGCGAGGAAGGTGCTCAGGGTCTCGTCGACCGCCGTGACCAGATCGTGGGTGTACGCGGCCAGAACGGCGCGGACCGGATCGTCCCCGTCTCCCGGCCCTGCCGGCGCCACACGGGTCACATTGCCCGCAACTGCGTCGTTGGCCATGCGGCTGAGCGTACCCTAGGCTACGAGTTGCGTCGATTGGTGCGTCGATAAAATGGAGGAGGGCCGGTGGAAACTGATCTCACCGCTGCCTATGGCCGGTGCCGTGAGCTGCACAAACGCCATGGCCGCACCTACTATCTCGCCACCCGACTGCTCCCCGCATGGAAACGACGACATGTGCACGCCCTCTACGGGTTCACCAGGTACGCGGACGAGATCGTCGACCGCACCGAGGACCTGCCGCCGGCCGAGCGGGCCGCCCTTCTGGACCACTGGGCCGGCCAGTTCGTGGCCGGTCTGCACGGGGCGCCGGTCGACGACCCGCTGTTACCGGCCGTCCTGCACACGATCGCGGTCTTCGATCTCGACCGGGACGACTTTGCGTCGTTTCTGAAGAGCATGGCGATGGACCTCACCGTCACCGCGTACCCGACCTACGACCACCTGCTCGACTACATGGAGGGCTCGGCGGCGGTCATCGGCACGATGATGCTGCCGATCCTGGGCAGCTCCGACCCGGCGGCGGCCCGGGAGCCGGCCCGGCAGCTCGGCTTCGCCTTCCAACTCACCAACTTCATCCGGGACGTCGCCGAGGACCTCGACCGGGGCCGCACCTACCTGCCGGACGAGGACCTGGCGAAGTTCGGGGTCACCCGCGAGGAGTTGGCCGACGCCCGCGCCCGGGGCCACGCCACCCCCCGGATCCGCGAGCTGATCGAGTACGAGGTGACCCGCGCCCAGGCGCACTACGCCGCCGCCGCACCGGGGATCACCATGCTTGCGCCCGCCTCACAGGCATGCATGCGCACCGCGTACGCGCTCTACGGCGGCATCCTCGACGAGGTGGCCGCGCAGGGTTACGACGTCTTCGTCCGGCGGGCCCTGGTGCCGCAGCGGCGACGGATGGCGGTGGCCGCGCGGGCCCTGCTCAGCTCGACAGGTACGCCTGTCGTCATCCCCGGGCCGACGATCCACCCGGCGAGCCGGTGACCGCGAGCACGGCGATCGTGCTCCTCACCCGCGACCTGCGGGTGCACGACCACCCGGCGCTGGCCACCACCTGTGCGGCCTTCGACCAGGTGGTGCCGCTGTACGTGCTCGACCCGGCGCTGGCCGACCTCTCCGCCAACCGCACCCGCTTCCTGCACCAGGCCCTCGCCGACCTGCGCGACCAACTCCGCGACAGTGGTGGCGACCTGGTGGTCCGGCAGGGCGACCCGGTGGCCGAGACGATCCGGCTGGCTGCCGAGGTCGGGGCCACCGCAGTCGCGCTCTCGGCCGACGTCAGCCACCACGCCAGCCGCCGGGAGCGGCGACTACGCGCCGAGTGCGAGCGGCACAGGCTGCACCTGCGACTGTTCCCCGGGTTGACAGTGGTCGAGCCGGGTGCGCTGCGGCCCGGCGGCGGCGGTGACCACTACCGGGTGTTCAGCCCGTACCACCGGGCCTGGGCGGCCAACAGGTGGCGCGAGGAGTTGGCCGCGCCGCGCCGGATCGCGCTGCCCGACGGGGTACGCGTGGGCCGGCTGCCGGCGTTGCCGGCCGGCGACTCGCCGGACGCGGCCGTCGGCGGCGAGCGGGTCGCCCGGCAGCGGCTCACCGACTGGCTGCCCGAGCTGGACCGGTACGGCGATCAGCACGACGACATGGCCGGCGACGACACGTCCCGGCTCAGCCCGTACCTGCGCTTCGGCTGCGTGTCGCCGCTGGCGGTGGCGAACAGGGCCGGCGACCGGTCCGGCCCGTTCGTCAGGCAGCTCTGCTGGCGGGACTTCTACTACCAGGTCACCGCCGCCTTCCCGGAGATCTCGACGTCGCCGTACCGGCGGGGCGCCACCGAACAATGGCGCTACGACGACGACGCGTTGGCGGCCTGGACCGAGGGACGCACCGGGATGCCGATCGTCGACGCCGGGATGCGGCAGATGCGTACGCAGGGCTGGATGCACAACCGGGCCCGGCTGATCACCGCCGGCTACCTGACCAAGCACCTCGGGCAGGACTGGCGGCCCGGGGTGAAGGTGTTCTTCCGTTGGCTGCTCGACGGGGACGTGGCCAACAACTCCGGCAACTGGCAGTGGGTCGCCGGCACCGGCAACGACACCAAGCCGTACCGGGGGTTCAACCCCGTCCGGCAGGCCGAACGGTACGACCCGGACGGCGACTACGTGCGCCGGTGGGTGCCGGAGCTGGCGGGGGTGCAGGGCAAGGCGGTGCACCAACCATGGCGGCTGCCGGAGGCCCTGCGCCAGACGCTCGACTACCCGCCGCCGCTCTCGGTGCCGGGCACCGACCCCGTCTGGCTGCGCTGACCCCGGCCTCAGAGGCAGGAGTGCAGCGCCTCGACCAGATCGTCCACCCGGTCGTGCTCGGCGAGGTGCGCCGTGGCGTACGTGAAGGTGTAACCGCGCTCGGGGTCGGCCCACGCGCTGCTGCCGCCGATGCCACCCATGCCCCAACTGCCGTCCGGCTCCCACTGCATGCCCAGCGTCCAGTGGGCGTCGCGGTCCAACACCAGGTCCGGCCCGTCGTACTGGACCCCTGTCGCCTCCGCCACCAGCTCTGGGCTGAAAAGCCGAACCCCGTCCAGGACACCACCGGCCAGCAGACCGGCGTAGAGCCGGGCCAGGCTGGGCGCGGTGGCGTGCAGGTTGACCGCGGGCACCTCGGCGCCCCGCCACATCGGGCTGTTCAACACGGTCAGGTCCAGCCCACCGGCCGGGTTGCCCATCGCCCGCGCCCGCAGCGAGCCCGCCTCACCGAGCGCCCGGCTCGGCCACTGCGGGTCGCCGTACCGCAGGTCCGCGCAGCGCCGCTGGTCCGCCTCGGTCAGCCCGAAGCCGAGGTCGAGCTGCCACCGGTCGGCGATCTCCTCGGCCAGGAACCGGCCCACCGACCGTCCGTCGACTCGGCGGACCAGCTCGCCCACCAGGTGCCCGTACGTCCAGGCGTGTTCCCCGGCGACCGAGCCGGGCGACCACTCGGGGTCGGCGGCAGCCAGGTCGCCGGTGAGCAGCGCCCAGTCGGCGATCGCGGTGGCCGGTCGCGGCACCGGAAAGGCAGGCAGCCCGGCGGTGTGTGACAACGCCTGCCGCACGGTGGCGGGGGTGCGGAACTCCGGCCAGTACCTGTCCACGGCCGCGTCGAGATCGACGGTTCCCCGGTCGACGAGCAGCAACAGGCAGAGCGCGGCCACCGGTTTGCCGACCGAGTAGACGTTCACGAGCGTGTCCGGCAGCCAGGGCTCGCCGCCCGGCCCGTGGCCGCTGCGGGAGCCGCCGACCAGGTCCACGACCGGCTGCCCGTCGTACCAGATGGTCAGGCCGGCCCCGGTTTCCCGGCCGGAGGCGAGCAGGTCGTGGAAGCAGTCCCGGACCGGAGCGAAGCGTGCGTGCATCCGGCCACGGTAGGCGTACGGGCCGGTGAGCGTGCCGACTTTTCCGGCGACCCCGGTGGTCGGGGTGCTGTCGCTGGGGGATGCTGTTCGGTGTGGCGGAGCCGGAGCTGGTGGACGTGGTAGTTGTCGGGCTCGGAGTCGGCGGCGAGGAGGTGGCCGAACGGCTCGCCGAGGCCGGCCTGAGCGTCGTCGGCGTCGAACGGGATCTCGTCGGCGGGGAATGCCCGTACTGGGGCTGCATCCCGAGCAAGATGATGATCAGAGCGGCCAACGCGCTCGCCGAGGCTCGCCGGGTCGACGGGCTCGCCGGGACGGCGCAGGTCCAGCCGGACTGGGCGCCGGTGGCGAAGCGGATCCGCGAGGAAGCCACCGACACCTGGGACGACACTGTCGCGGCGGAGCGGTTCATCGGCAAGGGCGGCCGGCTCGTGCGGGGCAGCGGCCGGCTCGACGGCCCGCGCCGGGTCCGCGTCGGTGACCAGGTGTTCGAGGCCCGACACGGGGTGGTGCTGGGCACCGGCACCCGTCCGTCGGTGCCGCCGATCGACGGCCTGGCCGACACGCCGTACTGGACGAACCACCAGGCGATCGAGGTCGAGGAGCTGCCGGAGTCGCTGCTCGTGCTGGGCGGCGGCGCGATCGGCCTGGAGTTGGCGCAGGTCTTCGCCCGCTTCGGGGTCCGGGTCACAGTGGTCGAGGCGCTCGACCGGGTGCTGGCCATCGAGGAACCCGAGGCTTCCGAGGTCGCCGCCGCGGCGCTGCGCGCCGACGGCGTGGAGATCCACACCGGGGTACGCGCCGAACGGGTCGAGCACGACGGCACCAGGTTCACGCTGCGCGGTGGCGGCGGCGCGGAGTTCACCGCCGAACGGCTGCTGGTGGTGACCGGACGCAAGGCCCACCTCACCGAGCTGGGTCTCGACACGATCGGCCTGGACGCCAACCAGCGTTACCTCCCGGTCGACGACCGGCTGCACGTCACCGACCACGTCTGGGCGGTCGGCGACCTGACCGGCGAGGGCGCCTTCACCCACATCGCCATGTACCAGGCGGGGATCGTGATCGCCGACATCCTGGCCACTGCCCGGCAGGCGAAGGCCGGGGCGGACGCCAGCGGCACGTCCAGCGTGGTCGGCGGAGCGATGGGCGCGTCCAGCTCGCTGGCCGCCAGCGGATCGAGCGGATCGGCCGGCACCGTCCCGCGAGCCGACTACCGCGCGCTGCCTCGGGTGACCTTCACCGACCCCGAGATCGGCGCGGTCGGGCTCACCGAGCAGCAGGCTCGCGAGCGTGGCATCAACGTGCAGGTGGGTTTCACCAAACTCGGCAGCTCGACCCGAGGCTGGATCCACCGGGTTGGCGACGACGGTTTCATCAAGCTCGTCGCGGACGCCGACCAGGGCGTGCTGATCGGCGCGACGTCGGTCGGCCCGGCCGGCGGCGAGGTGCTGTCCGCACTGGTGGTGGCGGTGCACGCGGCGGTGCCGCTGAGTCAGCTCCGGCACATGATCTACGCGTACCCCACCTTCCACCGGGCCATCGAAAGCGCTTTGGGCGACCTGTCCTGACGCCTGGACGGCAAACACTGGGCAAATCGCTGTTCATTTCTTTCATTCAGGTGACGTACGATTGCGACCGTGACCAAGCGGTTGACTGAAGTTGCCAAGAAGGCGGGCGTCAGCGAGGCCACCGTCAGCCGGGTGCTCAACGGCCGCGACGGAGTCTCCGAGGCGACCCGGACGGCCGTGCTGACGGCGTTGGACGTGCTCGGTTACGAGCGGCCGACCAAGTTGCGCGGCGAACGCGCCCGGCTGGTCGGGCTGGTGTTGCCCGAGTTGCAGAACCCGATCTTCCCTGCGCTGGCCGAGGTCGTCACCGGCACTCTGGCCCAGCGCGGCTACACCCCGGCGCTCTGTGCCCGGACCATCGGCGGGGTCTCCGAAATGGACTACGTGGAGATGCTCCTCGACCACCAGGTCTCCGGAGTGATCTTCGCTGGTGGGTCGTACGCGCTCGCCGACGCCAAACACGACCACTACCGTCGGCTGACCGACCGGGGGCTTCCGGTGGTGCTGGTCAACGCTGGTGTGGACGAGCTGGGTTTCCCCCGGGTCTCCACCGACGACGCGGTGGCGGTGGAGCAGGCGTACGGGCACCTGCGCTCGCTCGGGCACGAGCGGATCGGGATGGTGCTCGGCCCGGAGGGGCATGTGCCGTCCCGGCGCAAGCTCGACGCGATGATGAAGGCCGCCGGCTGGGACGAGGGTGACGCCGAGTGCGTCGAACGCTCCAGCTTCTCGATGGAGGGTGCCCGGGTCGCCGCGACGAAGTTGGTCGAGCGGGGCGTGACAGGCATCATCTGCGCCAGCGACGTGCTGGCGCTGGGCACGATCCGCGCGGCCCGGCGGTTGGGGCGTTCGGTGCCGGCCGACGTGTCGGTGGTGGGTTACGACGACTCCGCGTTCATGACCTGCACCGACCCGCCGTTGACCACAGTGCGGCAGCCGATCGAGACGATGGGGCAGGCCGCCGTGGATCTGCTGGTCACCCAGATCGAGGGTGCCGGCGTCCTCCAGGACGAGTTGTTGTTCGAGCCGGAGTTGGTGGTGCGGGGTTCGACCGCGCCCGCCCCCCGCCGCTAGGCACCACCCGTACGACGCTTCGGCCGTCGACCGCTTCTTGCGGTCGGCGGCCGTTTTCGTCGTTGCTCGCGACGGTCGGCATCGACGAGGCCGAATGATCGGCCATAAGGGATCAATAGCCAGCAAACCGGGCTGCTTTCACGGCCTTGCCAACATCTGTCGTCATCGCGTCGTGTCCTTTCGGAACAGGGTCGATACCTTGCCGAAATGAGTCGGCCTCGCTACAGTGACTCCACTCACACCTGGCTCCGACGCAGCTACTGGGCGTCAGGTCGTATCACCGCAGATCAGCGAAGGTCATTGGAGACACCCGTTCCCGAAGGGATGGACAGATGTCCGTACCGCAATACCGAAAGGCTGCGGCGGTTGCGCTCGTGGCCGGCCTGGGGCTCAGCCTCACGGCATGCTCCACGAAGAGCGACGACAAGGGCTCGAACGCAGGCGGCAAGGTCACCATCACTGTCGACTGCCAGCCGGTCGGCGCCCAGAAAGAGCTGTTGAAGAACTGGAACGACGACGTCGCCGAGTTCCAGAAGCAGAACCCGGACATCACCATCAAGAGCGTCAGCGTCGGCGAGCAGTGCAACAACCCGCCGGACTTCACCGCCCGCCTCGCCGGTGGCACCGTGACCGACGTCTTCTACGGGTACATGACCGATCTCCAGCAGGTGCTCGACTCCGGTCAGGCGATGGACATCAGTCCGCACGTCAACAAGGACGCGATCTCGACCTGGGACAGCGTCGACCCGGCGCTCAAGGAGGTCTTCACCGACGGCGGCAAGCTCTACGCCGTTCCGGTGAAGAACTACTCGATGGGCCTGGTCTACAACAAGGCCCTGTTCCAGCAGGCCGGGTTGGACGTGAACAACCCGCCCAAGACCTGGGCCGAGGTCCGGGCCGCCGCCAAGAAGATCTCCGCGCTCGGCAACGGCATCGCCGGCTACTCGGAGTACAGCGCAGGCAACACCGGCGGCTGGCACTTCACCTCCCTGCTCTACTCGCAGGGCGGCCAGGTGCTGACCGAGGACGGCAAGAAGGCCGACTTCAACAACGCCATGGGCAAGCAGGTCCTGCAGAACCTCAAGGACATGCGGTACGGCGACAACAGCATGGGCGCCCGTCAGCTGCTGCAGTGGGGCGACCTGCTGACGAACGCCGGCGCGGGCAAGGTCGGCATGTTCATCGGCGCGCCGGACGCCACCCAGGCGATCGTCAGCCAGTTCCAGGGCAAGTTCCAGGACTGGGCGATGGCTCCGCTGCCCGGCCAGGACAGCGCCGCGAAGGGGACGCTCGGTGGCGGCGAGGGCTACTTCTTCAAGAAGGACCTCACGCCCGAGCAGGTCAAGGCCGGTCTGAAGTGGATCGCGTACCAGAAGCTCACCCCGGGCAAGGGCCAGTTCGACTACGCCCGGGCCAAGCCGCAGAACTACCCGGTGGGTCTGCCCCAGCCGCTGCTCTTCGCCAACGGCAGTGACGCGCAGAAGCAGGAGCTGGAGCTGCGTAAGGCGAACGCGAACGTCGACACGACGAACTTCGCGCTCTTCGAGGCGACCCCGGTCCCGATCAAGGGTGAGCCGCGCAACGCCCAGGCCGTCTACGCGGTGCTCGACGGCGCGATGTCAGGTGTGCTGACCAACCCGAACTCGAACATCGACGCGCTGCTCAAGACCGCCGAGGAGAAGGTCAACCAGCTCCTCGCCGCCGAGAGCTGACCGATCGTGTGGGGGTCGGGACGCCGACCCGACCCCCACGCCACTCGCACCGCATCTCGACGTCACCGACTCACCCAGGAGTTGCCTTGGCGATCACCACCGTCCCGGAGACCCCCAGGAAACCGGGCCGCCCGCCGTCGCCGTACTCGGCGAGGCCGCAGCGCACCAGCCTCGGCCGCAAGGTACGGGACAACCTCACCGGTCACGCGTTCCTGATCGGGGCGGTGCTCTGCTTCGTCGTCTTCTCCTGGTACCCGATGATCCGCGGGATCGTCATGAGCTTCCAGCGCACCCGGCGTGGCGAGACCACGTGGGTGGGCTGGGACAACTACTCCCGCATCATCGCCGACCCGAGCTTCTGGACGGCCTGGCAGAACACGTTCTACTTCACGGTGCTCGCGCTCGCCCTCGGGTACGTGGTGCCGTTCTTCGTGGCGATCCTGCTCAACGAGTTCCGTCACGCCAAGGGGTACCTGCGGATCCTGGTCTACCTGCCGGTGATGTTGCCGCCGGCCTCCGCACTGTTCCTCTTCAAGTTCTACGCATACGACCCCAGCGAGGCGGGGCTCTTCAACGCGATCCTGAAGGCACTGCACCTGCCCACCTCGCAGTGGATGCAGTCGCCCGAGATGACGATGCCGGCCATGGTGGTCGCGTCGACCTGGATGAACATGGGCGGCGCGGTGCTCATCTACCTGGCGTCGTTGCAGAACATCCCCGGTGAGCTCTACGAGGCGGCCGAGCTCGACGGCGCCGGGATCTGGCGGCGGATCGTCCACGTGACGATCCCGCAGACCCGGCTGATCCTCGCGCTGCTGGCGATGCTGCAGATCGTCGCCACGATGCAGCTCTTCATCGAGCCACTGATCCTCGCCAACGGTGCGGGCGCTGAGGACTCCGCGACCTCGGTGGCGTACCTCATCTACCAGCACGGGTTCTTCCAGAACGACCTCAACGGCGCTGCCGCACTGGGCGTGATCATGCTCGTGGTGCTGGCCGGCTTCTCCGCCGTGTACGTGCGGCTGACTGCGAAACAGGACTAGGACGGCGAGGAATGGCACAGGATTCCGGAACCCGGACCCTCATCTCCCAATCCCAGCTCAGCCGGGGGCGGGGCAAGGTCATCTACTGGACACTGTTGGTCGTCGTCGTGGCGGGGTTCACGCTCGTCTTCCTCGGCCCGCTCTACTGGATGGTCACCGGCGCGCTGAAGTCCGGCCAGGAGATCGCGCAGACCCCACCCTCGCTGTTCCCCAAGGATCCGCAACCGCAGAACTACATCGACGCGTGGAACAACCTGGCCCTCGCCAAGCTGTTGTTCAACACGTTCTACTACGCCATCGGCGCGGTGCTGTTCCAACTGGTCTTCGACACCGCCGCCGCGTACTCGCTGTCCAAGCTCCGGCCGATGTTCGGCAACGTGATCCTCGCGCTGATGCTGGGGACGTTGATGATCCCGGCGATGGTCCTCATCGTTCCGCAGTACGTGACAGTGATCGACCTGCCGATCGTGCACATCAACCTGCTGGACTCACCGTTCGCCATCTGGTTGCCCCTGGTCGCCAACGCGTTCAACATCTTCCTGTTGAAGCGGTTCTTCGACTCGATCCCCGAGGAGCTGATGGCGGCCGCCCTCATGGATGGGGCGACGTCGCTGCGCACGCTGTGGTCGATCATCCTGCCGCTGTCGCGTCCCATCCTCGGCGTCGTCTCGATCTTCGCCGTGACGGCGGTCTGGAAGGACTTCCTCTGGCCCAAGCTGGTCATGCCCTCGCCCGAGACCCGGACGGTGAGCGTCGGCATCTACGCCTTCGCCGGTGGCACGCCGATGAACGTGGTGATCGCCGCGTCGGTCATCGCCGCGATCCCGACAGTCATCATCTTCCTGATCTTCCAACGGAACATCATGTCCGGTCTGACCACGGGCAGCATCAAGGGATAGCCACCACCGCATCCTTCCGCGCGGCGAACAACGACCGTTCGCCCGACACATAACCAGGTCCGGCGAACCCGCCGACGTACTGACGCAGAAAGCAGGTGCTCGTGTCCACAGCTGACAGAAGTCCGTGGTGGCGGGGAGCGGTGATCTACCAGGTGTATCCCCGGAGCTTCGCCGACGGCAACGGCGACGGCATCGGTGACATCGCCGGCATCCGGTCCCGGCTGCATCACCTGTCCGCGCTCGGCGTCGACGCGATCTGGTTCAGTCCCTGGTACCCGTCGCCGATGGCGGACGCCGGCTACGACGTCTCCGACTACCGCGACATCGACCCGGTCTTCGGCAGCCTCACCGAGGTGGAGGCGCTGATCGCGGAGGCGCACGCGCTGGGCATCCGGACCATCGTCGACGTGGTGCCCAACCACTGCTCCGACGCGCACCCGTGGTTCCAGGCCGCCCTCGCCGGCGGGCCCGGCGCGCCCGAACGGGACCTGTTCTGGTTCCGACCCGGCCGCGGCCCGAACGGCGACGAGCGACCCACCGACTGGATCGGCGAGTTCGGCGGAGAGACCTGGACACGTACCACCAACCCGGACGGCACCCCCGGCGACTGGTACCTGCACCTCTTCGCCCCCCAGCAGCCGGACTTCAACTGGGACCACCCCCGGGTGCGGGAGGAGTTCGAGGACATCCTGCGGTTCTGGTTCGACCGGGGCGTGGACGGCATCCGGATCGACTCGGCCGGGCTCCTGGTCAAGGACGGGACGCTGCCCGAGGTCCAGCCCGACCAGCCGCACCCGTTCCACGACCTCGACGGGGTGCACGACATCTACCGGGGCTGGCGTCGGGTCGCCGACGAGTACGCCGACCGGGCCCTGATCGGTGAGGTGTGGCTGCCGGACCGGCAGCGGTTCGCCAACTACCTGCGCCCGGACGAGTTGCACGCCGCGTTCAACTTCGACTTCCTCGGTTGTGCCTGGGACGCCGCGGCGCTGCGGGAGAGCATCGACGGGACGCTGAGCGCCCACGCGCCGGTCAACGCGCCGGCCACCTGGGTGCTCTCCAACCACGACGTCACCCGACACGTCACCCGCTACGGTCGGGCGGACACCCGGTTCAGCTTCGCCGCGAAGCGCGAGGGGACACCCACCGACCTGGAGCTGGGCACCCGCCGGGCCCGCGCCGCCGCGCTGCTCTCGCTGTCGCTGCCCGGCGCCGCCTACGTCTACCAGGGCGAGGAGTTGGGCCTCTACGAGGTCGAGGACATCCCGTACGCGCTGCGGCAGGACCCGATGTGGGAACGGTCCGGCCGGATCGACCCCGGTCGGGACGGCTGCCGCGTACCGCTGCCGTGGGCCGGGGACGAGCCGCCGTTCGAGTTCAGCCCCAAGGGTGCCGCGGCGCCCTGGCTGCCGCAGCCGGCCGACTGGAAGGGCCGGACGGCCAGCGCGCAGACCGGCGACTCGGCCTCGATGCTGGAGCTGTACCGGGCGGCGATCCAGGCCCGAAAGGCCGACCCGGCGCTCGGTGACGGCGAGCTGACCTGGTTGCCCGCCCCGGACGGGGTGCTCGCGTTCAGCCGCGGCGGTGGCTTCACCTGCCTGGTCAACCTGTCCGCCGCGCCGGTGCCGATGCCAGCTCAGGGGGAGTTGCTGCTGGCCAGCGGACCGCTCGACGACGGGTTGCTGCCGTCCGACACGGCGGTCTGGCTGCGTACCGCCGAATCCACCGACGGGCCGCGCGGGGCGGACGGCCCGGCCTGACCTGACTCCGCACGCCGTGGTGCCGGCGGCCCGTCCCGGTCGCCGGCACCACGCCACCAAGAAGGGAGAACCGAGGGGGGACGCGCGACACCGCACCGACACGGGGGGATCTGGCCTGCCTGACGAAAGGGAGAGCGCAGCTCATGGCCAACCACACCACCGGCACCCCGCACCACCTTCGACACCCGACCCGGGCACTGTTGGCCGCCATCGCCGCCACAGTGCTCGCCGCCACAACGGTGACCGCCCTCGCGGTCACCGGCACCGCGACCCCGGCCTCGGCGGCGGGGTTGTCCCCCTTCGACATCCCCAACCGGGGCGCCACAGTGCCGTTCGTCGAGCAGGAGGCGGAGGAGACCGCCCACAACGGCACGAAGATCGGCCCGGACCGGCGCTACGGCACGCTGCCGTCCGAGGCGTCCGGCCGGGAGGCGGTCACCCTGGACGCCGTCGGTGAGTACGTCGAGTTCACCCTCACCGCCCCGGCCAACGCTGTCACCTTCCGCTACAGCCTGCCGGACAGCTCGGCCGGGACCGGCCGGGACGCCGCCATCGACCTGCGGGCCAACGGTTCGCTGCTGAAGTCGGTCCCGGTGACGTCGAGGTACGGCTGGTACTACGGCGGATACCCGTTCAACAACAACCCGGGCGACACCAACCCGCACCACTTCTACGACGAGACCCGGGCGCTGTTCGGCAGCACCCAGCCGGCCGGCACGAAGATCCGGTTCCAGGTCTCCTCGACCGCGCAGTCGCCCACGTTCACCATCGACCTGGCCGACTTCGAGCTGGTCGCTCCGGCGATCACGAAGCCCTCCGGTGTGCTCGACGTGGTCACCGACTTCGGGGCCGACCCGAGCGGCGCGACCGACTCGACGGCCAAGTTCCAGGCGGCGGTGGACGCCGGCAAGGCCCAGGGCCGGACGGTCTGGATCCCGACCGGCACCTTCACCCTCTGGGATCACGTGGTGGTCGACGGGGTGACAGTGCGCGGCGCGGGCCCCTGGTATTCGGTGCTCGGCGGCCGGCACCCCACCGAGCGGAACAGGTCCGTCGGCATCTACGGCAAGTACGTCCCCGGGGGCGGCTACACCGGCCCGGTCCGCTCGCACGAGGCGAACGGGCCCAGCCGTAACGTCACGCTGCGGGACTTCGCCATCATCGGCGACATCCGCGAGCGGGTGGACGACGACCAGGTCAACGCGCTGGGCGGGGCGATGACCGACTCGGTGGTCGACAACCTCTGGCTGGAGAACACAAAGGTCGGGGCATGGATGGACGGCCCGATGGACAACTTCACCATCCGCAACAGCCGCATCCTGGACCAGACCGCGGACGGGGTGAACTTCCACACCGGGGTCACCAACTCGACTGTGACGAACACGTTCGTCCGCAACACCGGCGACGACGCGTTGGCGATGTGGGCGCAGAGCGTGCCGAACGTCAACAACTCGTTCACCCACAACACCATCGGTGTGACCCTGTTGGCGAACCACCTGGTCAGCTACGGCGGTCGGGACATCAAGATCACCGACAACGTGACGGCCGACTCGCTGACCAACGGCGGCGGTATCCACGTCGCGAACCGCTACCCCGGCGTGCAGGGCGCCACCGGAGTCCAGGGCACCTGGACGATCGCCCGGAACACGTTGATCCGTAACGGCAACTCGGACTACAACTGGAACTTCGGGGTCGGCGCGATCTGGTTCTCCGCGCTCAACGAGGCGTTCCAGAACCCCACCATCAACATCACCGACACCGACATCCTGGACAGCTCGTACGCGGCGCTGCACTGGATCGAGGGCCAGACCAACGGGATCAACCTCAGCAACGTACGGATCGACGGCGCCGGCACGTACGCGCTCCAGGTGCAGGCGAACAGCCAGGTGTCGCTCACCAACGTGCGGGCCACGAACATCGCGCAGAGCAACCCGATGCACAACTGCGTGGGCGCCGGTTTCCAGATCACCCAGGGCTCCGGCAACTCCGGCTGGTACACCCCGACCCCGTACTGCGGCCCGTGGCCGAACCCCCAGTGGGGCGGCGGACCCACCTCGCCGCCGCCGACCACCACCCCGCCGCCTACCACGCCGCCCCCGACCACCCCGCCTCCCACCACCCCGCCGCCGACCAGCGGGAACCTCGCGCTGGGCCGGTCGACGACAGCGACCAGCACCAACCAGAACTACACGGCCGCCAACGTGGTGGACGGCAACGCGTCGACCTACTGGGAGAGCGCCAACAACGCCTTCCCCCAGTCGGTCACCATCGACCTGGGCGCGTCCCGGTCGGTCGACCGGGTGGCGCTCAAGCTGCCCAGCGGCTGGGAGCAACGCACCGAGACGCTGTCGGTGCTCGGCTCCAGCGACGGCTCGTCGTACACCACACTCGCGTCGTCCGCCGGTCGGGTCTTCGCCCCCGGCACGGGCAACGCGGTGTCGATCGGGCTGCCCTCCGGTGACCGCCGCTACATCCGGGTCACCGTCACCGGCAACTCCGGCTGGCCGGCCGCGCAACTCTCCGAGGTCGAGGTGTACGGCGGCACCCAGACCACCCCGCCCCCGACGACCCCACCGCCGACGACCCCGCCCCCGACCACGCCGCCGCCCAGCGGCAACCTGGCGGCCGGGCGGTCGATCACCGAGACCAGCCACTCCGACGTGTACGCCGCCCCCAACGCGGTGGACGGCAACGCGAACACCTACTGGGAGAGCGCCAACAACGCGTTCCCGCAGTCGCTGACGGTGGACCTGGGGGCCGACCGGTCGGTGTCCCGAGTCGTGCTGAAGCTCCCACCCTCGTCGGCCTGGCAGACGCGTACGCAGACGGTGGCGGTGCTCGGCTCCACGAACGGCTCGACCTTCAGCACGCTGAAGGCGTCCGCCGGCTACAGCTTCAACCCGTCCAGCGGCAACACGGTCACCGTGACCTTCGCGGCGACCACCCAGCGGTACCTGCGGCTGACCGTCACCGGCAACAGCGGCTGGCCAGCCGGCCAGCTCAGCGAGTTCGAGGTCTATTCCAGCTAGGCCCGCAATACACCCACCACCCACCCCCGAAAGAGGTGTAGCTACCCCATGTCCAGGACCGGCACCAGACGAGGCACGCCGCCAACCGGCGCGCCCACCACCGTCCCCCGCACCACCCGGAAAGCCCACCGGCGGCTACTCGCCGGCGCGCTCGCCGGGATGCTCCTCGCCACCGCCCCGGTCGTCACCCCCATGGCGAGCGCGGCACCGGCGGCCGACCCGTCCGCGGCCGCCGCCCGCGTGGCCTTGCTCGCCGGGCTCTCCGCCACCATGACGGCCAGCAGCTACAACCAGAACTACGTGGCCGGCAACGCCAACGACGGCAACGCCTCGACCTACTGGGAGAGCGCCAACAACGCGTTCCCGCAGTGGATCCAGGCCGACCTGGGCGCCACGGTCAGCGTGGACCGGGTGGTCCTGAAGCTGCCGCCCGCGTCGGACTGGCAGACCCGTACGCAGACGCTGTCGGTGCTCGGCTCGACCAACGGTTCGTCCTTCACCACACTGAAGGCGTCCGCCGGCTACACCTTCAACCCGAGCAGCGGCAACACCGCGACCGTCAGCTTCACCGCCGCCAGCACCCGCTACGTTCGGGTGCAGGTCACCGGCAACACCGGCTGGCCGGCCGCGCAACTCTCCGAGGTCGAGGTGTACGGCGCCACCGGCAGCACCGACACCCAGGCGCCCAGCGTCCCCGGCAACCTGGCCTACACCCAGCCGGCCAGCGGGCAGATCCGACTCACCTGGTCGGCGTCCACCGACAACGTCGGGGTGACCGGCTACGACGTCTACGCCAACGGCGCGCTGCGCGGCAGCGTCAGCGGCTCGACGCTCACCTACACCGACAGCCAGGCGGACAGCGCCACGGTGTCGTACTACGTCCGGGCCAAGGACGCGGCCGGCAACCAGTCGGCGAACAGCAACTCCGTGACCCGGACCGGCACCGGCAACCCGCCCACCGGGAGCAACCTGGCGGTCGGCAAGCCGATCACCGCCTCCGGGTTCGTGCACACGTTCGTGGCCACCAACGCCAACGACAACAACGTGGCCACCTACTGGGAGGGCAACGGCAACCCGAGCACGCTGACCGTGCAGTTGGGCGCGAACGCCAGCCTCAGCCAGGTCGTCGTGAAGCTCAACCCGGACTCGGCGTGGGGCGCGCGTACCCAGAACATCACAGTGCTCGGCCGGGACCAGGGCTCGTCCAGCTTCACCACGCTGGTCGGGGCGACGAACTACACCTTCAACCCGGGCAGCGGCAACACGGTGACCATCCCGGTCTCCGGCGCGGCGGCCGACGTACGACTCTCGATCGCCTCGAACACCGGCGCTCCGGCCGGGCAGGTGGCCGAGTTCCAGGTCTTCGGCACTCCGGCGCCGAACCCGGACCTGACCGTGACCGGCATGTCGTTCAGCCCGTCCGCACCCGTGGAGACCAGCACCATCACGCTCTCCGCGACGGTGCGTAACGCGGGCTCGGCGGCCTCCGGCGCGACAAACGTCAACTTCTACCTGGGCTCCACCCGGGTCGGCACGGCTTCGGTCGGCGGTCTCGCGGCGGGTGCCTCGACCACTGTCAGCGCCAGCATCGGCACCCGGGACTCGGGCAGCTACCCGCTCAGCGCCAAGGTCGACGAGTCGAACACAGTCGTCGAGCAGGACGACACAAACAACAGCTACACGAACCCCAGCCCGTTGGTCGTCGCCGCGGTAGCCAGCTCCGACCTGGTCGCCTCTTCGGTCGCCTGGTCGCCGGGCAACCCTTCGGCGGGCAACACTGTCACCTTCTCCGTGTCCATCCGCAACGCCGGCAACCAGGCTTCCGCCTCCGGTTCGCACGGCATCACCCTGACCGTGCTCAACGAGTCCGGCACCGTGGTCCGTACCCTGACCGGCTCGCACTCCGGCGTGATCAACGCCGGCGCGACGGTCGGTCCGATCAGCCTGGGCACCTGGACCGCCGCGAACGGCAAGTACACAGTGCGGGTGGTGCTTGCCGTGGACGGCAACGAGTTGCCGGTCAAGCAGGCCAACAACACGAGTGACCGGCCGCTCTTCGTGGGGCGCGGCGCCAACATGCCGTACGACATGTACGAGGCCGAGGACGGCGTGATCGGCGGCGGCGCCGCCGTCGTCGGACCGAACCGGGAGATCGGCGACCTGGCCGGCGAGGCGTCCGGTCGGCGGGCGGTGACCCTCAACTCGACCGGCAGCTACGTCGAGTTCACCACCCGGGCCAGCACCAACACGCTTGTCACCCGCTTCTCCATCCCGGACGCCTCCGGTGGCGGCGGAATCAACTCGACACTGAACGTCTACGTCAACGGCACGTTCCACAAGGCCATCGATCTAACGTCCCGGTACGCCTGGCTCTACGGCAACGAGGCCAGCCCGGGCAACTCGCCGAGCGCGGGCGGACCGCGGCACATCTACGACGAAGCCAACGTCATGCTCAACTCCACGGTCCCGGCCGGCAGCAAGATCCGCCTCCAGAAGGACCCGGCCAACACCACCACGTACGCCATCGACTTCATCAACACGGAGCAGGTGGCGCCGATCGCCAACCCGGACTCGGCGCGCTACACCACGCCGGGCGGCTTCACCCACCAGGACGTGCAGAACGCCCTGGACCGGGTGCGGATGGACACCACAGGCAACCTGGTCGGTGTGTACCTGCCGGCGGGTAACTACTCCACCTCGTCGAAGTTCCAGGTGTACGGCAAGGCGGTCCAGGTGACTGGCGCCGGTCCCTGGTACACCCGGTTCAACGCTCCTTCGGGCCAGGACAACACCGACATCGGCTTCCGGGCCGAGGCGTCGGCGGCGAACTCTTCCTTCAAGAACTTCGCCTACTTCGGCAACTACACCTCGCGGATCGACGGTCCGGGCAAGGTGTTCGACTTCGCCAACGTGTCGAACATCGTGATCGACAACATCTGGAACGAGCACATGGTGTGCCTCTACTGGGGCGCGAACACCGACTACATGACGATCAAGAACTCCCGGATCCGGAACATGTTCGCCGACGGCATCAACATGACCAACGGGAGCACCAACAACCTGGTCAGCAACAACGACGCCCGGGCTACTGGCGACGACAGCTTCGCGCTGTTCTCGGCGATCGACGCGGGCGGCGCCGACATGAAGGACAACATCTACGAGAACCTGACCTCGACCCTGACCTGGCGGGCCGCCGGTGTCGCCGTGTACGGCGGCTACGGCAACACGTTCCGCAACATCTACATCGCGGACACCCTGGTCTACTCGGGCATCACCATCAGCTCGCTCGACTTCGGCTACCCGATGAACGGTTTCGGTGCCAACCCGCCCACCCGGTTCGAGAACATCTCGATCGTGCGGGCCGGTGGGCACTTCTGGGGTGGGCAGACCTTCCCGGCGATCTGGGTCTTCTCCGCCTCGAAGGTGTTCCAGGGCATCCGGGTCAGCGATGTCGACATCATCGATCCGACCTACAGCGGCATCATGTTCCAGACCAACTACGTCGGCGGGCAGCCGCAGAACCCGATCACCGACACGGTCTTCACGAACATCTCCATCAGCGGCGCCCGCAAGAGCGGGGACGCCTACGACGCGAAGTCCGGCTTTGCGATCTGGGCGAACCCGATGCCGGAGGCCGGGCAGGGGCCGGCCGTCGGGTCGGTCACCTTCAACAACCTCCGGTTGAGCAACAACGCGGTGGACATCCAGAACCCCACGACGACCTTCACCATCAACCGCAACTGAGCTAGCCAGTAGCCGACGCCGTCGGGGGGTGTACCCCTCCCGGCGGCGTCGTGCCGTGTCGGCCCTCGCCTGCGGCGAACCGGGCCGCGCCGGCCACCGCGTCCGTGGCCAGCGAGTCCATCCCGTACGCCAACTCGGTCGCCAGCGCCTCCGGCTCGGGCCGCCCGGCGCCGGCCAGCAGCGCCGCCCGGTCGTTGCGCAGGCAGGTCTGCGGATGCCGGGCGATGGCGGCCGCCAACTCCTCGGCCGCGGCCCGCGCCCGGCCGGGTGGCACCAACCGATTGACCAACCCCATCGTGTACGCCTCGTCGGCCGGCACCGGGCGGCCGGTGAGGATCAGGTCCATCGCCCGACTCTCGCCGATCAGTCGGGGCAGCCGGACGGTGCCGCCGTCGATCAACGGCACCCCCCAGCGGCGGCAGAACACGCCGAGTGTCGCGTCGGACTCGGCGACCCGCAGGTCACACCAGAGCGCCAGTTCGAGCCCACCGGCCACCGCGTACCCGGAGATCGCCGCGATCACCGGTTTGCTGAGCGTCATCCGGGTCGGACCCATCGGGCCGTCCCCCTCCGGCTCGACCCGGTTGCCGCTCGGCGTGCCGATCGCCTTGAGGTCGGCGCCGGCGCAGAACGTTCCACCGGCGCCCCAGAGCACGGCTACCGCCGCCTCCGGATCGGCCTCGAAGGCTCGAAACGCGTCGGCCAGCGCCCGAGCCGTAGGACCATCCACGGCGTTCCGAGCGTCTGCCCGGTCCAGCACCACAGTGGTGACCGCCCCGACCCGCTCCACCCGCACACCCATCCCGTCAGCATGCCCGCCCCGCCCCACCCCCACAATCCCCGTCGATCTTGCACTTTCGGATGTCGTTTCGCGGCCCGTGCCCTGGTTTGTCGGGGCAGAAACCGCAAGATCGGCGGTGTGGGCGGCGCGGCAGGTTTGTCACCGCCGACCGGTTTGCGACGTCGATCGCCGGGAAGTCGGTACTCGTGCGAGCACTTTTGACGAAAGTTGAGCAGGACTCCCGGCTGGACCGCGCGGGTGACCGGCTGCAGAAGGTCGTCCTGGGGACACTGCGTCCGCGCCGACTGCGCGACCTACTGCACGGGGTGACCCTCGGGCATCCGCTGCACCCGGCGATGGTGCAGGTGCCGGTCGGTGCGTGGATCAGCGCCGCGGTGCTGGACCTCATGCCCGGGCAGCGTCGGCCCGCCACCGTGCTTGTCGGTCTGGGCACCGTCAGCGCGCTGCCGGCGGCGGTGGCCGGTCTGAACGACTGGGCGGCACTCGCCCGGGACCAGCGCCGGGTCGGCCTGGTGCACGCCGCCGCCAACACCGTCGGCATGGCGATCTACGCCGGCTCGCTGGCCGCGCGGCTGTCCGGACGCCACGGAATGGGCCGTGCCCTCGGCTTCCTCGGGCTCTCCACCGTGAGCCTCGGGGCGTACATCGGGGGTCACCTCGCGTACAAGCAGGGGGCGCAGGTCAACCAGAGCGTCTCCGAGCTGCACCGGATGACCGACGGCTGGCACTCGCTGGCCGACATGGCGACGTTGCCGCAACGCACCCTGATCACCCGAGAGGTGGACGACGACATCTCGGTGATCCTCTACCGGCACGGTGACGAGGTGACAGTGATGCTGGAGCGCTGCCCGCACCAGAGCGGGCCGCTCGGCGAGGGCGAAGTGCAGGAGATCGACGGCCACGCCTGCGTCGTCTGCCCGTGGCACGGCAGCGCGTTCCGCCTCAACGGCGGTGAGGTCGTGCAGGGGCCGTCCGGCAACGACCAGCAGATCCTGCCCACCCGGATCCAGAACGGCGTGCTCCAGACCCGCCTGCCCTGACCCTCTCTCGCCCTGCCGATCAGCTGCGTCGGTGGCGGCCGACCGGCGGACCGTCCGGTACCGAGTCCAGGCCGTGCCCGCCGTCGAACAGCCCGCCCTCGCCACCAGCACCGGCCCAGCCGTCGTCACCACTCCAGCCCTCTGGGTCGGCGCTCGCCATTCCGCCGCCGGGGGGTGCCGTGCCGCCGGAGAGAGCCATTCCGCTACCCGGGAACGCCGTACTACCGGGGAAAGCCATTCCGCTGCCCGCAGGTGCCGCACGGCCGGTCGGTGCCGCTGGAGCTTCGATGGCCGCCGCCGCCCGGCTGGAAGCCCACGCGGCACCGCTACCGGCCGCCCCACCACTGCCCCGCTGGCCCACGCCGCTGCTGTGGCCCGCAGCACCGCTTCGGCCCGCGCCTGCGCCTCCGCTGCTGCGGCCTGCGCCGCGGCGGGATGTGCGGGAGGAGGCGGCCAGCCGGGGAGCCGCCCCGGCGGTGGCTGGACGGCGGCGCAAGCCCAGGACCGCGCCGATCTGGGCGCCGACGATGCTCGCCACGGCCAGTACGGCGGAAACCGCCAGCGGGCGGTTCACCCGATCAGCCTCACCGGCCCGGGCCGCACCGACAGTCATGGCGGGTGGCTGGCCCGCTGACTCCGTACCGCCGGGTGGTGCCGGGGCCACCCGCGGCGGTGCGGCCCGCTCGGGCGCCGGCCGGGGTGCCGGGGGCTTCGGCGCCGCGGGCCGGTCGACGAGCCGGCCGGTGGCGTGCTGCCGGGTCCCCTGGTCGGCGGCCTCGGTGGGCAGCCGGAGCAGTTGGCCGGGGTGGATCCGGTCCGGGTCGTCGAGCTTGTTCAGCTTGGCGAGCTGCCGGTAGTCGCCGAACTCGTCCAGGTACCGGTCGGCCACCTCGCCGAGGTAGTCGCCCCGCGCCACCCGGTACACCGGCGCGGCCGTGTCCGGTGTCGTCGCGGCGCGGGTCGGCGCGGCCACTGTGGTGACGGCCGGCGCGCTTGGACTCGCGTACGCCGGGGCGCCGTAGACAGCAGCAGCGCTGGCGGCGGCCGGGCTGGCGACCAGGATCAGCGCGACCGAGCCGACCAGCGCTGCGGCGGCCTTCTGCTGCCGACCCATCCCGGGCAGCTTCGGGGCCGGCCGGCGCAGGGTCTGTGCGCCCAGCTCGACGAGGACGGAGAAGGCGAACGTGGCCCAGCCGAACCAACCGGCCACGGCCAACGCCCGCAGGAAGAGCTGACCGTCGTCCCGGCTGGTCAGTGCGGTCCCCACCTCGCTGATCGTGGGGAGGTGATCGGGCAGGGGGTTACCGGCGAAGGCGAGCAGCGCGATCGGCGCGCCGACCAGCAGCACCAGGAGCACGGCCAGCGCGCCGATGCCGGTGAGGATCCGTCCGGTCCGCCGTACGACGGACCCACCCGATACGGGCATGGCTGCCTTCCTTCCTACGGTGTTGCGGTGATGGCACGCGCGGTCGCCTCGCCGGTGACGGTGACCGTCTTGTCCTGGACGAACGGCCCGATCATCGAGCGGTGGTAGGTGATGGAGACGGTCACCCGTATCAGGATTTCCCCGTCGACCTCGGGGAAGTTCACGCTGTGGCCGGCGGTGTCCACGGCAGCCAGGTAGTTGGCGACCGCCTTGCGCGCCTCCGGCTCGTCGATCCGCTTCGGCCCACCCTCGATGGCGGTGGCCCGGTCGATGGCCTGACCGCCGGCCCGGGCCGCCTCGGCGGCCAGGTTCTGGGCGCGTTGCAGGGTGCGGAGCTGCCCGGCGCCGTCGAAGGAGAGGCCGATGATGGCCAGTACGCCGACCATCGTCACTGCGAGGAAGATGCTCACCCGACCGTGCTCGCCTGCCCGCGAGGACCTGACGGCGGCCGTCACTGCCGACTCCGGTAACGGTCGAGCGGGGAGGTGAACTGCGCGGTGATCAGCTTTTCGCTCACCATCCCGGGCAGGATGTCGAGTGTGATGTCCTGAAAGGACACCACGCAGCTGATCGTCACCGTCACCGTGGCGCTCGTACCGATCTGGCTGCTGAAGGCGTCATCGAAGCTGGACTCACTGTCGGGCATGCCGGCCACCGAGCCGGTGAATTTCGGGTCCAGGTCGTTGGAGCAGGCCAGGCCGTGCCAGTCCAGCTGCTTCTGGGCGGCCTCCAGCGCCATTGTCCGGGCGGTGTCGGAATCCCGGGAAATCGAGGCAGCCCGGGCGGCGTCGTGCGCGGCCGCGTCGAGCGCCTCCGCCGCAACCGCACTGCGCCCGACCACACCGGCCAACACCATCAGCGCGATGAACGCGGGCGCGAGCACCGCCACCTCGATGGAGACCGAGCCCCGCTCGGCGGTACGGGTCATGGCGGGGTCAACCTCTCCACAGTTCCGTGGGCGGTCTCCTGTACCGCGAAGTCCACGCCCGGCACCACCGACAGGGACCGGCCGCTCACCGTGCAGGTCACCTCGGTCGCGGTGGTCGCACAGGTCGGGCCGGCCTTGTCCCAGCCCACCAGCCAACCCCCGGCGGCCTTGAGGAACCGGGAGGCGCTGTCCACCCCGGCACCGTTCCCGGCCTGGTACGTCCGCTGCGCGTTGACGCCACTCTGCGCGGCGTTCAACGCGGTGGAGCGGGCGAGGAAGACCGCCGCGACCTGGATCGAGGCGAAGAGCAGCACCAGGATCAGCGGCATCATCACGGCGAGTTCCACCGGGTTGGCACCCCGCTCGCGGTCGCCGGACGCGAGGTGGCGCCGGGCGGCGTTGACCGCTCGGTTCCACCTCGGGTACGCGGCTCGATTCATGTCAGCTTCTACGGGTGGTTCGGAATGCCGGTCATCCAGTTGTTGGCCTTGGTCAGGGCCGCAGCGGTGACGGCCACGGCGACGGCGACCAGGCCGGCGATGATCACGGCGGTGGGCACCGGGCTGTCGCCGCGCTCACCGTCACGGCGAAGCTCGGCCAGGCGCGTCGTCACCACGACGTGCAGGTAGCTGAGGATGGACATGGCATTCTCCTTCAGGGGGCGGGGTCAGACACGGGCGATGAACGGATAGAGGACGAACCCGAGCAGCACGAAGACGAGCAACGCGCCCGGGATGTCGAGCTTGCTGGTCACCCCCTCGGCACGGGCGAGGTTGTCGGTGCGGATCTGGTCGCGCAGCGAGTCGGCCCGGCTGCGCAGCGTCTCGTGCACCTGCGCGCCCTCGCTGCCGGAGGAACGCATGATCGCGCCGACGTCGCCCAACTCCGGAATGCCGATCTTGTCGGCGAGGTCGCGCAGTTCGTCCCAGGGCGCGTGCATCTGCATCTGGGCGATCCGTAGCGACTCCTGGAGCCGGTCGAACACCCAGCCGTCGCAGACCGCCGCCGCCCGCTCCAGCGACTGCACCGGCCCGTGCGCCGCCGAAAGCTGCAACGCCACCAGGTCGAGGTAGGTGCAGACCGCCTGGCGGAACTCGTCGCGGGCCGCGTCGGCCTTGGTCAGCACGGCTCGGTGCGCCAGCAGGCCGGCCAGCAGTGCCAGCCCGAGACTGCCCAGCACCGGCACGACCAGCGGGAACGGGATGCCGAGCACCCACAGCACCACCCCGAGCACTGTCGGCGTGGCCAACCCGATCAGCGCGGAGAGCAGCACCGACAGCGCGTACTGCTCGGGCGTCTGGCCGATCAGGGCCAGCTGCCGATGCGGCGGACGCAGCCACCGGGACAACCCGGTCAGCGAGTCCAACCGCCGGGAGGCGGGCGTGGCCACCCGACCGGCACCCGGAGGCTGGTGCAACCGGCGCAGCGCCGGCCCGAGCGCCGGTGTCGCCGGCACCAACTCCCGGACCACCAGGAACACACCCAGGCCGACCCCGGCACCACCGCAGACCGCGATGGCCAACACCCAGTTCACGATCACGCGATCACCTCGCTCGGATCAGGCGCCGGCAGGAACCGGGCCGGCCGATGCGGCTGGCTCATCGACCGCACCCAGGCCAGCAGGCCGATGAAGGCGGCGCCGAGGGCGGCCATCACCAGCTGACCCACAGGCGTGCCGTACGGCCTGATGTACTCGGTGTTGATCAGCCCGTACGCGAGGGTGGCCAGCGTCATTCCGGTGAGGAAACGGACCGCGAACCGGGGTTGGGTGCGCTTGGCCTCGATCTCCCGGCGGGTGGCCACCTCCGCGGACGCCGCGCCGGCGATCGAACCGAGCACATCACCCAGTCGCTCACCCCGGTCCGACAGGTGCAGGATCAGTGCCGCGACCACCTGGTCGCAGACCGGGTCGGCGATCTCGTCGGCGAACGCCAGCAGCGCGGAGCGGGCCATCCAGCCGGCCTGTAGACGGGCGGCGAGCAGCCGTACCTCGTCCTCGATGCCGGGTGGCACGCTGCCGATCGTGCCGATGATCGACTGTTGGAGGCCCTGCCCGGTGCCGGAGACGTCCTTGAGTCGGCGGGTCCACTCGCCGACCGCCTCGATCCGGGCGATCGCCCGCTGTTCGGCCTTGCCCACCCCGAACAGCCACGGGGTGCCCGGCACCGCCACCGCCACCAGCAGGCCCACCACCGGCAGCCCGGTCAACAGGAACGCCAACGCGCCGGCGACCAGCGCGGCGACCAGCAGTGCCTGGTAGGCCCGCTGCTCGGACGGAGTGCTACCCGGTCCGCGCCACAGTCGGCTCAGCCCCGGCCCGCTGCCCGGTCGCGGCCCGGGGGGTCGGCGGGTGCCGACCAGCGCGACCACGGCCAGCAGCAACCCGGCCACACAGGCGGCCCCGGAGATCACCGCGATCAGTTCCAGGCTGCCGAGCATCAGGTCACCCGCCGGGCCAGTCGGGTCTGCCGGGGCCGCCGCCAGGCACCGGCGCCGGCCTCCACCCAGCGGGTCAGCAGCCGCGCGTCGTAGCCCACCCGCAGCAACTGGTCGCGGACCCGTTCCGGTAGGTGCCGGGGGACCGCGCGACCGTCCGGGCCGGGCCCGAAGACCGTGGTAGTGGTGATCCGACCGGCTTCGCCGGCCCCGATCACCTCCTCCACATGGGAGACGAACCGGTGTTTCCGCCCACCGATCGCGGTCTCGTCCTCGATGGTGACGTAGACGATCAGGTCGAGCGCGTTGCCGGCCATCCGGCGGGCCTGGTCGACGGTCATCTCGCGGCCGTGCGCCAGGGCCAGCTCGACGATCCGTTCACTCACACCGGCGGCGGTACGGGCGTGGATGGTGCACATCGACCCCCGACTGGTGGTCATCGCCTGGAGCATCGGCACGATCTCCCGGGATCGCACCTCGCCCACGATGATCCGCAGGACGCCCATCCGCAGCGACAGCGGGATCAGGTCGGCGATGGTCACCTCACCGGCTGGGCGCCCGTCGAAGCCGCGCTCGCCGTGGCCCTCCCGGGCTTCGAAGCTCATCACCGCCCGGTGCCGCTCCCGGCGGCGGGCCGGGAGTAGCTCCCGACTCTCCTCCAGCAGCACGTACGGCTCATCCTGTGGGATCTCGTTCATCAGCGCCCGGATGACAGTTGTCTTTCCGGCACCGGCCAAGCCGGCGACCATGATGTTCAGACCGGCGCGCATCGCCGCGCGGAGGAAGTCGCGCAGCAGCGGGTCGATCATCTCGTCCAGGTCACCTCGGGCGCCCGCGAGGTCGTCGAGGCTCACGTCCAGGGTGTTGTGCTTGCGGATCACCGCATACGGGCGGTGACTGACCAGGAACACCGCGGCCAGCCGGCTGCCGTCGGGCAGTTGCAGGTCGAGGGTGGGCTTCACTGTGGAGAGGGACCGCTCGGTCGCGCCCGCCCGGCGGGCCGCCGCCTGGAGGATCTCCACCAGTTCGGCGTCGCTGTCGGCGATCGGCTCGGCCCAGTCCACCCCGCCGCCGTGCCGGGTGATGCGTACCTGGTCGCAGCCGAGGATGTGCACCTCCTCGATGGTGTCGTCGACCAGCAGCGTCTGCAGCCGGCCGAGCCCGACCAGCTCGGCGGTCACCTGGTCGAGCAGTAGGCGTTCCTCGCCGGCGGCCATGGGCGTGCCGGCCCGGCGCACCGAGTCCGCGTACGAGGCGACCACAGTGACGGCGAGTCGGGCCCGCTCGGTGTCCTCCTCGTCGACTGTGAACTCTCGGCCGCGCTGCCAGAGGGTGAGCCGTTCCGTGAGTTCCCGGCGCAGCTCCCGGACGACCTGGAAGTCCATTCGGGGCCGGGGCGGCGACTCCGGCGGCGGGGTGGCCGCGGGCATCGGCTGGGGCTGTGGCCCGGACTGCTGGTGCCGGCCGTTCGGCGCGGCCAGCGGTGGCGCGGTGGAGGTCACGGCCGGTGGCTGTTGGCGCGGATCGGTGGAGACCGGCTCAAACCGCATCGGGCACCCCCTGCTGCACGGGCCACGCCAACCGGGCCCGTCGCCGCTCCAGGAGCGCCCCGATCGGGACCTCCAGCGCGGCCGCCGCGCGCATCAGCGGCCGTCCGGCCCGCACAGTGCCGCCCAGGGCGAGCACCCCGGCGGTACGCGGATCGTGCGGCAGCCGTGCGATGACAGGCAGTTTCAGGGCGCGGCTGATCTCGGCCCGCCCGTGCCCGCCGCCGACCAGCAGCAGCCGCAGGGTGCCCGGGGGGACCCGGTGCTCGGCGAAGTCCCGTTCGACAGTGGTGACCACCGCCCGGGTGCCGGAGAGGTCCGGCAGGTGCGCCCGGGTCACCAACAGCACCACCGAGGCGGCCCGCAGCACCGGCCACGGTGGTCCGTTCACGTGTAGCCGACCGCAGTCGACCAGGACGTCGTAGCCGGGGGTGCCCCGGTCGAGGGCGTCGAAGTAGTCGGCGAAGCGCTGCCAGAGCGGGGTGACGCTGCCGCTCTGGGCGGGGTCGACGAGGCCGGGCAGCAGCAGCCGTTCCCGGCGGGGTGCGTCCAGGTCGACCAGTTGCGACCAGAACGCGGTGTCCAGGTTGCCGTCGCGCAACTCCCCGACGGCCAACTCGCCGATGCCGCGCGGGCCGTCCAGTTGGCCGCCGAGGTATCCGGCGAGGATCGAGCCGCCGGCCGGGTCACATTCGGCGACCACCAGCCGTCGGTGCCAGGCCAGCGCGCAGGCCAGCGCCGAGGTCGTGACGCCGGGCGAGCCCTTCGCGGACACCAGCGCGATGATCGCCATGCTCAGGCCGCCTCGGTCAGCACGACGGCGAGCCGTTCCTGTGCGGCGAGCGCCACCACCGCGGGCACGTCACGGGTGAGCAGTGCCAGGTACAGGACCTTGTCGTCGTTGGCCGGGCTGACCATGTCGATGACGGTGGCGGCGAACCGGGTGCCGGCGGCGGCCGCGTCTCCGTCGGGGTTGTCGTCCGGAGTGCTGACCAGCAGGACCTTGTCACCGGGGTGCAGTTCGCGGGCCGGCACCTGGGCGGTCTCCAGGCCGAGCGCGATCTGCTGCTGGCCGGGGCCGAGCAGCGGATCGTCGGTGACCTGTCCCAGGGTGAGCAGCGTGCCCGGAAGCAGCGCGACTGCGGCCCGCTTGCCGACCACCTCGTCGAGGCGTCCGGCGGGCACCGGGCGCAGCCCCTGGCCGCCGGCGACCTGCACGGTCACCAGGTCGGCTGCGCTGATCTCGCGGCCCACCTCCACCGGGCGGGCCACCGCCAGATAGCTGCCGGTGGCCCGAACCGAGGTGACAGCGAACGCCGCGCCCAGCCCGCCCAGGGCGATCAGGAGGACGGCGAGACCGAGCAGCCCGGGACGGACCCGGCGCTGGCGGACCACAGTGGGCGGGTTGACGGGGGCGTCCACCGACCCGGTCCCGTTGCGCGTCGCGAGGCTCATCTGGTGACCACCTGGAGTTCGTTGATCTGGATCGGAACGGTGCCGCTGTTACGGGTCACCAGGATCTCTCCGCTCTCGCCACCGCCGTGCCAGGTCACCTTCCAGTGGGTGGTGGCGGTGACCCGGTAGGTGCCGGCCTTCTGGTAGCCCTTGTCGTAGCCGCAGTCCGGCGAGGTCTCGCCGGCCCGATCGCCCTTCGAGTCGTACGGCGTGCCGGCCGTTTCGCAGGGGACCTCGTCCCCGTTGCCCATGTCCCAGACGATCCGGTCGACCTTCGCCTCGATGGAGACGGTCACGCCCCGGTCTGACGCGGACGCGGTCAGCGGGCCGAAGTAGCTGGTGCTCCGCGCCGCCCACATCCACACAGGCAGGCCGACCAGACCGGGGCCGATGCTCTTGCGGGGTGCCATCCTCAGCGGTGCCGGCAGCAGACTGATCGACGCCAGGGCGCGACGAGCCAACTCCTCCGGGTCTGGCGGCGCGCCGAAGCCGGGCGGCGGATCGGCCCGCGTCACCATTACCTGGGTACCCAGGTCGCCGCCGTTGCAGGTTCGCAGATACCACTGCTCGCCCTCGGGGGGCTCGACCGTTCCCTCGGAAAGCTTGTAATAGCACCCGTCGCCGTTGTTGAACCAGCCCAGGTCCTCGTCGTAGCAGGGGATGGTCCGCCCGTTCCACTGGCAGACGCCCCCACCCCCGCCGCCACCGTCATCCCCACCGTCGTCCCCGCCGCCGCCGGTATCGCCCGGCTTGCCGGGCTCGTCGTCCCAGACGCTGCAGTCGGGTTGGTCGGGTGGGCAGCCAGCTCCCGGGTCGGCCCGTAGGGCCGCGGCGGCCGGCGGGGCCGCACCGACTACCAGCAGAAGCGTGAGGCCGAGCCCGGCGAGCGCCCGTCGGGTTGTCGCGGCCCCGCTCAGCACGGCTGGTCCCGGTGCGTCGCGCCGTAGTTGATCAGCCAGCGACCGTCGGGATAGCGGGTCGCGGTAGCGGTGGAAAGGTGTCTGCCGCCACCGCTGCCCGGGACCGAGCGTTTGTCCTTGGCGTAGACCAGCCGGTAGCCGCTCGTGTCCAGGCAGTCCTGGATCTCCACGGTGGCCGGCTTCGCGTCCAGGCTGACGGCGGTCACGGTCGGGTCGGACTTGAACGTCCCGGTACGCATAGCGCCGTGCTCCTTAGCCTCACGAATGGACACCCGGACCCGAGTCAAAAGTGGATCACCGAGGAACCGGGACAGTTCCGGTGAACGCGGATCACTGCGTAGGCCCGCTGTGCGCGAGGCCGCGAGATACCCGGAGTACGCGTCAAGTGCCGCCTTTTCGGCAGCATGCCGTTCGACGTCGGGATCGGTCCGGGGTCCGTTGTCGCGCACTTCCGTCGGCCGTTCGACCGCTTCCCGTCCGCTGGCGCAGGCGGTGACCGGCATCGCCGCCACGCCCACCAGCAGGCAGATTGCCGCTCTCCTGAGCTGCCGTCCGCGCACCGTCGAGCCTCCTCGTGGTCGCCCGGGGCGGTGACGGTTCACCGCCGTCGGGCATGCGGAAGCGCGCCCGGATCAGCACATCCGGAGCCGTTCATTGCGCTTCTGCATTCACCGTTACGGATCTTTTACAAATCAGGGGTCCTGTGTCGTCCGATGGTGAAGGTGAGGCTTGCGTCACACCCAAGGGGCGAGCATAGGCTGACGCTCGCCGATACAACAGAGGCAATTCAAGCGAACACTCTGCGTGATGACAGGTGGTGGTGGCGGGTGTCCACACTGCGCCCCGGGCAATGGTCGAGCGAACTGTCGTTATTGATGGGGCGTCGCCGCGCCGGATGGGCTCGCCGGAGTCTCGCCACCGGTCGCGGGAGTGGGACATCGCGGCCTCATCCCGGCATTCGAACGGGGTTGTCGGCCGATCGGCGGGTCGCCTCACCCAGCTCGGAAGCGGTCGAGAGCACCCTCGCCGGCTCGGGTGGGCAGGTCGGTTTCTGCGCCATCCGCAACACCATCGCGAGCGTTCAATCACGATCCGTGTTCGCCATCGTGGAGGAGCATCTGGCCGCAAGGGAGGGAACATGGCGCTGACCGGACCCCCTGCGGCCGTCCCCGGTCGGGAGGACCCGCCCGATCGGAGCCCGGCGCCCCCGCCGTCCGGCGGTACGACGGAACCCACCGGCCAGGCAACGCCCGCTCTACGGCGCGAACGACCAGCGGGACTCGCCTCGGCGGTGGCGCGTACCCGGGTCTCGTCAGTGTTCGCGATCCTCACGATCAGCCCGCTGATGCGGTTGGCGGCGTTGCGCTACGCCGTACCCCCGGGTCTGCCCAACCGGAGCGGCTGCGACGCCTGCGGCGCGCCGATCGGCCTGACCCGCCCCTGGCCGGCGCTGAGCCCGGCGGCCCGCTGCGGTCGCTGCCGCGCCCGGGTCGGCCCACCGCCGGGCACTGTCGAGTTGGCCGTGCTCGCGGCGGCGGTGCTGCTGGCCTTCGCCGGTCCGTCGGGCGGGGCGCTGCCGGCGCTGATCTGGTGGCTCGGCTGGACGATCCCGGCGGTCCTCGTCGACCTGGCCGTGCGCCGGTTGCCGGATCGGCTCACCCTGCCCGCCGCGGCCGGGACCTGGCTGCTGCTCGGCGTGGCAGCGCTCGACGCCGACCCGGGGCACTGGCTGCGGGCCGTCATCAGCGGCACGGGGCTGGCGCTCTTCTTCGCCAGCACCGCGGTGCTGCTCGGCCGGCGCGGCTTCGGGCTGGGCGACGCCAAGCTGGCGCTCAGCGTCGGCGCGCTGCTCGGCTGGTACGGCTGGCCGGTGCTGGCGTTCGGGCTGCTGCTCACCTTCGGGCTCTCCGCGCTGGTGAGCCTGGGCCTGCTGGCCACGCGCCGCGCCAACTGGAGCACCCACCTGCCGTTCGGCCCGTTCCTGCTGCTCGGCACAACGGCTGCCGTCCTCTGGGCACTCTGACCGCCCCCGCCCCGCGATCTTGCACTTTCTGTCCCGGCATAAGGGGCGTCCCACTCATATCGACAACCCAAAGTGCAAGATCGACGGGGCGGGGGCGGGGCGGGGCGGGGGGTCAGGGGCGGGAGCGGCTGGCCAGTTTGGGGGCCGGACTGTCGGGGCGGTTGGCCCGGCGGCGGAGTACCTCGCTGGTCGGGCGGGCCAGCAACGGGGTGACAGCCACGGCGACCAGGGCACCGAACAGCACACCCGCGATCACGTCGTGCGGGTAGTGCACGCCCACGAAGACCCGGGAGAAGGCGCCGAGCGCGGCCACTGGCAACGCGACCACGCCAAGACGGCGGTTGAGCAGCAACGTGGTGACCGCCAGCGCGCCGGCGATGGTGGCGTGGTTGCTGGGGAACGACCAGTCGCCCGGGGGTGGGCAGGCACCCGCGATGATCTCCCGACCGATCGTCCGGCAGGGGCGCTCCTGGTCCACAACGGTCTTGAAGAACTCACTGCCCAGGTACGCCAGGAGGGCCGGCAGCGGCGCGATCAGGGCGAGTGCCCGGTCGTGCGGGCCGCCGGAGCGGCGGCTCAGCGCGGCCATCACCAGCAGCGCGCCGAGTAGCAGGATCACCCCCTCGGTGGCGTGTCCGACGAACCACTGCACCGGCTCTGGGCTGCCGGCGGCGGCGTCGACGACGTCGCTGTACCACTCGGCGCTGATCTCCGGAACGTCCATGCTGCCGTTGTCGACCATGCATCACCTCACTTCACGTTCATACCCTGTTCACCTGGGGGACACCCTACGAACGCGGCAGAGGGCACCGCCGCTGTCGAAGGTCGGGCGGTCCGTACGACCTTCGTCCAGGATTCGCACAGCCGGCTCTGGTTGGCTGGTCGCAGGACGTCAACATCGACAGGAGGCTTCGTGCAGACCGGTTCGGCCACCGATCAACAGCAGTCCACCGCCGGAACGGCGGACGACGAGACCTGGCGAATCAGGCGTACGGAGGCCGACCTGGACCGGCTCGGCGAAACCGAGTCGATCTTCGCGTTGGGCAACGGGTGGATCGGCTGGCGCGGGGTGCTCGACGAGGGCGCCCCGTGCGGGATGCCGGGCAGTTACGTCAACGGCCTGCACGAGCGGCGCGAGCTGAGCTACCCCGAGGAGGGGTACGCGTTCCCGTCGGCCAGTGACACAGTGATCAGCGCACCGAACGCCGCGCTGATCCGGCTCTGGGTCGACGACGAGCCGCTGGATCTCCGGACCGGGACGCTGCGCAGCCACGAACGGGTGCTCGACCTGCGTACCGGCGTGCTGCGCCGGGAGACCGAGTGGATCTCACCGGCCGGGCGGGGCGTACGCATCCGCAGCACCCGGTTGGTGTCCCTGCCGCGTCGCCCGGTGGCCGCCGTCCGGTATGAGGTCGAGCCGTTGGACGCCGCCGTCGAGCTGCGGGTCTGCTCGGATCTGCTGGCCAACGAGAAGGTGCCGGAGCGTTCGGACGATCCTCGGGCCGCCTCGGTGCCCACCGACCCGCTGGCCGCCGAGACGTACCGTGCGACTGGCCTCGACGGGGTGCTTGTGCACCGCACCGGGCGCAGCGGCCAGCGCGTCGCGGTCGCGGTCAGTCACCTGCTGGAGGGGCCGGGCACGGTGACCACCACAGGTGACTGCACGCCGGACCGTGTACGGCTGACCGTGACGGGTCGCCTGCACCGGGGGGAGCGGTTGCGGCTGACGAAGTTCGCCGCCTACGAGTGGGCGGCGGTCGACGCGGCTCCCGCCGACGAGTTGGCCGCCCTGGTCGCCGCCGAGGCGGACGCGGCCCGCGCGGACGGCTTCGACGCCCTGCTGACCGACCAGCGCGCCGCCCTGGACGCGGCCTGGCAGGTCGCCGACGTGCAGCTCGACGGTGATCCGGAGCTGCAACGGGCTGTTCGGTTCGCGATGTTCCACCTGATCCAGGCCGGTCGTCCGGACTCCGATCGGACCATCTCGGCCAAGGGGTTGACCGGCAACGGCTACGACGGGCACGTCCTCTGGGACACCGAGAGTTACGTCCTACCGGTGCTCACCTACCTGGCCCCGGCGGTGGCCCGCTCGGCGCTGAGGTGGCGGCACGCCCACCTCCCCGAGGCGCGGGAGCGGGCCGCCGAGCTGCGGTTGTCCGGCGCGACCTTCCCGTGGCGCACCATCGGTGGCCGGGAATGCTCCGGCTACTGGCCGGCCGGCACCGCCGCGCTGCACGTCAACGCCGACATCGCCGACGCGGTGCTGCGCTACCTGGCCGCCACCGATGACAGGCGGTTCCTGGCCGAGGCGGGGCTGGAACTGCTTGTGGAGACCGCCCGGCTCTGGCACGCCTTCGGCCACTGGTCGGACGGGGGCGACTTCCACCTGCACGGCGTGACCGGCCCGGACGAGTACGCCGCGCTTGTCGACGACAACGTCTTCACCAACCTGATGGCGAAGCGCAATCTGCGCGGCGCGGCGGACGCCGCCGAGGGGCACCCCGAGCTGGCCGGCCGGCTCGGCGTGGACCGCGACGAGGTGGCCGGCTGGCGGGCCGCCGCCGACGCGATGGCCGTTCCGTACGACCGCGAGCGCGGGGTGCACCAGCAGGCCGCCGGTTTCACCGAGCAACCCGAGTGGGACTTCGCGAACACCGGCGACGACAACTACCCGCTGCTGCTGCACTTCCCGTACCTGGAGCTGTACCGCAAGCAGGTGGTCAAGCAGGCAGATCTGGTGCTGGCCATGCAGCTCTGCCCAGGTGAGTTCACCGCCGACGAGAAGGCCCGCAACCTGGCCTACTACCAGGCCCGCACGGTCCGCGACTCGTCGCTGTCGGCGGCCCCGCAGGCCGTGCTGGCCGCAGAGGTCGGGCACCTGGACCTGGCGTACGACCTGTTCGCCGAGTCGGTCCTGCAGGACCTGGCCGACCTGGGCGACAAGACCGCCGACGGGCTGCACCTGGCCTCACTGGCCGGCGCGTGGCTGGCGCTGGTGCAGGGCTTCGGCGGGCTGCGCGACGACCGCGGGGTGCTCTCCTTCGACCCCCGGCTGCCGCGACGGATCGACCGGTTGGCGTTCAGCCTGCGCTGGCGCGGCCACCGCCTGCGGGTCACGTTGACTCCGGCCGAGGCCCGCTACGAGCTGCCCGACGCCGCCGGAGACGCCGAGGTCGAGCTGTGGCACCACGGCGAGTCGCTGCGGGTCACCGGCGCCGAGCCGGTCACCCGGCCGATGCCGCAGGTGCCCGACCCCGGCCCGGAACCAGCCTCCCCGCCCGGCCGCCGCCCCACCCGTCGCTCGACCGACTGAGCCCGCTCCCGGCTCAGGTCGGCGCGAGACCGCCGGCCATCCGCTCGCGGACGGCCTCCAGCGCCTCGAAGGCGTACGCCCAGTTGTGGCACTTGAAGCTGCGCAGACCGTCGATCGCTGTGTGACAGTCGGAGCAGCGCACCCCGGCGATGGCGTCCGGGATCTCGGTGTTGACGTACTTGCGCTCGCCCAGGATGACCGTGGCGATCATGGCCTTGTCGTGCAGGCCGGAGAGCGCCGACGAGACGATGTCGTACCAGGTGACCCGCCGGCGGCACTTCGGGCAGTCGGGTTCGTCGCCGCTGACCCAGAGCGGGGCGCCGATGCTGCGTGCCGGCATGCCGAGCAGCTTCTCCAGCCGCCGGACGTCCGACTCGGGGGTGGTCCAGCGGTGTCGGCCGGGCAGTGATGCGGGCGAGTCGTACACGGCGCGGAACAGGTCGTGGTCGACCTGGACGGTCTCGCGCTGAGCGGTCATCGGCGTCCCTCCTCGTTGAGTCGGTGCCCCCACCGTGGTCAGCGGTGACCATGGGTGCAGCCGGATCAACGACACGAGGGGTCGGTGGGTAGTCGCCCCGAGGTGGCTGACCCCCTTTCGCCTCCGGTGGCCGGCCTCGGGTGGTACGACGGACGCAGGGCGTGCGCCAGCGGGAGGAGCGCCGATGGCGAGCAGACCCGAACGGCTGTTGCGGGGCGGTGACTCTCCGCTGAGCGCCTCGTTCCTGGAGCTGTTCTTCGACCTGGCGTTCGTGCTCGCCCTCAGCCAGCTGGCCGCCCACCTGCTGCACGACCTCAGCCTGGCTGGCGCGCTGCACACCGCGGTGCTGTTGACCGGCGTCTGGTGGATCTGGGTGACCACCACCTGGTTCGCCGACTGGTACGACCCGGAGAGCCCGGCGGTGCGCTGGCTGCTGGTCGGTGCCGCGCTGGGCAGCCTGTTGGCCGGGGTGGCGATCCCGCAGGCGTTGGACGGGCGGGGCCTGCTCTTCGCCGGCGCGTACGTCTCGGTGCACATCGCCCGGGGTGTGTTCACAGTCCTCGCGTTGCGCGGTCACCCACGGCAGAGCCGGGCGCTGCGCATCCTCTGCTGGTTCAGCGTCTCGGCCGTACCGTGGTTGGCCGGTGGGTTTCTGCCGGAGTGGCGCGTGCCGCTGTGGCTGCTCGCCCTCGCCATCGACCTCACCGGCCCACGACTCGGCTGGCCCACTCCACTGATGGGCCGGACCGGGCCACAGGAGCTGCATCTCGCCGGTGAGCACTTCGCCGAGCGGTACCAACAAATCATGATCATCGCGCTCGGCGAGCTGGTCCTGGTCGCCGGCCTCTCGTACGCCGAAAGCGACCTCGCCCTCCCGCAGACCGCCGCGTTCCTGTTGGTCTTCGCCATCGCGGTGCTGATTGGTCTGCTCTACGTCACGCCCGCCGGTCAGCGCCTGGGCCCGGCCATCGAACACGCCGACCCGTCCCGGCTCGGGGTCGTCACCGGATACCTGCACCTGCTGATGATCGCCGGGCTGGTGGTCACCGCCGTCGGCGCAGAGCTGAGCATCGCCCACCCGCTGCGGACCGGTGGCACGACCGAGGCCCTGGTCATTCTGAGCGGCCCGGCGCTGTTCCTCATCGGGCGGATCCTCTTCTCGGCGGCGATCCACCGGCGACTCTCCTGGCCCCGGGTCGCCGCCCTGTTCGTGCTGGGCGGTGCGGCGGCCCTCGTGCGGCTGCCGCTGTTGGCGGTCAGCGCGGTCGTCACAGTGGTGGTGTTCGTGGTGGTCGTCCTGGACCACGCCGGCATCCGGTCCTACCGCCACCGGTCTGGTGCGTAGTCAAGAAGCCTGACTAAAGTCAGGTGTATGGACTCGGCTCTCATCGCCGCCGTGCGGCGGTTCAACCGGACTGTCACCCAACGGGTGGGTGCGCTCGACGACGAGTACATGGCCCAGGGGCGTCCCCTGGGGCAGGCTCGGCTGCTCTGGGAGATCGGCCCCGCCGGTGCCGAGGTCGCCGCGCTACGGGCCCGGCTCGGCCTGGACTCCGGATACCTCAGCCGGCTTCTGCGCACTCTGGAGAACGACGACCTCATCACCGTCGGACCGGTTGGCCAGGCCGGCGGCGACGGCCGGGTACGCGTCGCCACGCTCACCGACGCCGGCCGGACCCAGTGGGCCGACCTCGACCAGCGGTCGGACGATCTCGCCGCCTCGATCCTCGAACCGCTCACCGAACACCGCCGCGAACGACTCGTCACCGCCATGGCCGAGGTCGAACGGCTCCTCATCGGCTCGATGGTCGTCATCGAGCCGTGCCCGCCGAGCGACCCGCGAGCCCGCGCCTGTCTGCGGGCCTACGCCCGGGACATCGCGCGACGATTCGACGACGGGTTCGACCCCGCACTGAGCAAACCGGTCCCTGACGAAGCGCTCGTCCCGCCCAACGGGGTGCTCCTGCTTGCCACCCTCAACAGCGAACCGATCGGCTGCGGCGCTGTCAAACTCCACTCCGACGCGCCCGCCGAGGTCAAACGCGTGTGGGTGGCCGACACCGTACGCGGGCTCGGCGTCGGGCGGCGACTGCTGGGTGAGCTGGAACGGTACGCCGCCGAGCACGGCGCGACAGCGGTCCGGCTGGACACCAACCGCAACCTCACCGAGGCGATCGCCCTGTACCGGGCGACCGGTTACCGGGAGATCGAGGCGTACAACACCGAGCACTACGCCCACCACTGGTTCGAGAAGCGGTTGGGGCGTTGACGGTCCCAACCGTCCGGTGATGGGCCGTCGCGTTCGTGGCGGCTACAGCCGCTCGAAGCTCTCCATGCCGGCGAGTTTCAGCACCTCGGTCCGGGTCGCCGGGCATTCCTTGCGGGTCTGGTCGTCGATCTCACGGCCGTTGGGCACGGGGCCCTGCTTCTCGTACCAGGAATAGAGGTTCACGGTGAGGTTGGCCATCGCACCCGTCTCGGACCCGATCCCCTTGAGCGTCGGCACCTGGCCTTTCAGGTAGGCGCACACTTCCTTCGCCGACAGCTGGGAGCCGTCGGCCGGAGCGGAACCGGCCGCGCTTGTCGATCCTGTCGTGTCCGGCGCCGCAGCGGGCTCGGGCGCGTCGGCCTCGGTGCACGCCGTCAGGGCGAGCACGAGGCAGAGGGCTGGTGCGAGCGGTCGGAACGTACTCATTGGATGTTGTCCTCACGGGTTTCGTGGTGGGTAGGGGTTCCGGCGGCGTTCGCGGCGACGAGCCAGAGGCCGGTGGGCAGCCGGTAGCCGACGCCGGGCTCACGGAACCGGTCGAGCAGCCGGGCGACCCCCGCCCGGGCCGAAGCCTGACCAGCCGGCGGAGCCGCCCGGTACGCGGCACCGGCCGGGCCGACCTCGATAAGCCATTCGGCCACCGCGTCGGCGTCGTCCGGAGCCTCCAGGGCGACATCGCACTGTGTGATCGTGACGGCGGTGAAGCCGGCGTTGGTGAGGGTCCGAACGAGCCGCGCCGGGTCGGCGAACGCGAACGGACCGGGCTCGTCACCGACCGGGAGCGGTGGTAACGGTCCGAGATGCGGTGCGGCGCCGAGCATCGCCGCGGACAGCCACGGGTTGACGCCGCTGTCGCGGAAGACGGTCGCGGCGAGGCGCCCACCCGGGCGCAGTGACCGTCGGATCGTGCGGCAGCCGGCGACCGGGTCCGCCAACAGCATCACTGTCATTCGTGAGAACGCCGCGTCGAACGGGGCGCCCGGCACGACATCGAGGGTCTCGATGTCGGCCACGTGGAACTGGATGCCCGGGTACCCGTCGGTGGGGAACCGGCGTCGAGCGGAGGTCACCATCGCCTCGTCGAGGTCGACACCGATCGCCGCGCCGGTCTCGCCGACCGCAGCGGCGATCTCGGCAGTGGTGCCGCCGCAGCCGCAGCCCACATCGAGGATTCGCTCGGCGGGTCGTGCGGCCAGTCGACCCATGGCCACCGCGCCCAGCGGTCGACCGGTCTCGTCCTGCCGATCGGCGTGGCGAATCCAGCCAGCTGCCGCTCCCGCCCAGAAAGCGGCGCTGCGGGCCCGCAGGCTGGCGGCGTCGGCCATCAGAACGGCATCTCGGTGCCGTCGACGCTCGTCGAGCGGAAGTGAGCCGCCTTCGCCGGGTCGAAGCCGTCCTCCTGCGCCGCCAAGCCAGCCGCTCGGACCAGCCGCTCGGACTGGAACCTGCGGAATGCCGCTTCGTCCTGCCAGATGTTGATGATCCGCCAGCCGTCCTCGGTCGGCCCGGCGACATGGGCGAGGAGGCCCGGCGGTCGATCCGGCCCGAGGTGTCGTTCCACCTGCCGGTATTCCGCCTCGCTGACGCCGGGCATCTCCTGGAGCACACCGAACGGCATAGCCGTCACCTCTCGATAGAGTGAACCTCTATCGAATAGAGCACTACACTCGACGGGTGGTTGTCAAGAGACGTTATGACTCTTCCCGCCGGCAGGAGCAGGCCCGACAGACCCGACGAGCAATCCTCGAAGCGGCTGGCCGGCTGTTCGTCGACCCGGGCTACGCGGCCACACCGCTGACCGCTGTCGCCGTGGAAGCCGGCGTCGCGGTCCAGACCCTGTACGCGGTGTTCGGCAGCAAGCGGCAACTGCTCTCCCAGTTGGTCGACGTCACCCTGGCCGGCGACGACGAACCGGTGGCCCTGCCGGACCGGCCCTTCGTCGCCGAGATCCGCGCACTCACCGACCCCCGGGCCAAGCTCGTCCGCTACGCCCGCCACCTGGCCGAGGTCAACGCCCGGCAGGCCCAGGTGATGCTCGCGTTGGCCGGCGCGGCCACGGCCGATCCGGACGCCGCCGAGATCTGGCGCAAGAACGTCGACGACCGCCGCCGCGGCATGGCCATGTTCGCCGCCGAACTCGTCGGCACGGGAGGCGTCCGCCCCGACCTGGGCGTCGATCAGGTGGCCGACATCCTCTGGTTGGCCCAGGACGTCCGCAACTTCGACTGGCTCGTCCGGCAACGCGGCTGGGCGATCGAGCAGTACCAGCGGTGGTATGTGGACACCGTCAGCGGCGCGATCATCGCCAGCGCCGACTTATGATCTTGTGGCCCGGGGCCTCGCCGGGCAGGCTGATGGACGTCACCGCTGAACAGCATCCGGCGGCCTGAACGAGGAGATCGTCGTGCGCAAGCTCGTGTATTACATCGCCACCACAGTGGACGGCTTCATCGCCGGTCCCGACGGCGCCGACCCGACCGGCCCCGACGGGTTCTGGCCGGTTCCGGAGGACTACCTGCACCACCTCGTCAGCGAATATCCGGAGACCCTCCCCGGTCCGGCCCGGCAGGCGTTCGGCATCACCGACCAGGGCAGCCGGTTCGACACTGTGCTGGAAGGGCGCCACTCCTACGAGGTGGGCCTGAAGGCCGGCGTGACCGACGCGTACCCCCACCTGCGCCACCTGGTGTTCTCCCGCACGCTGGGCAGCAGCCCGGACCCGGCCGTCGAGGTCATGGCCCAAGACCCCATTGCCACGGTACGAGAGCTGAAGCGCCACGACGGCAAGGACGTCTGGGTGATCGGCGGCGGCGCCCTGGCGGGAGCCCTGTACCCCGAGATCGATCAGCTGATCGTCAAGCTCGCTCCGCTGACCATCGGCGCTGGCATCCCGCTGTTCGGCAGTGACGCCGTCTTCGCCCCCCGCACCTGGCGTTTGACCGACCACACCGTCCTGGACAGTGGCGCTCTCTTCCTCACCTACACGCGCACAGAGACCGGAAACGGGTCCGCATGAGCACGTCCCGTGACGACATCGTGCTGGGCCGCTGGTGCCCGATCGGCACCAGCGGCCCGTTCGCCACGAACTGCGTCCGGCGTCGACGTGCGATCAGCCCTTCACCGCGCCCGCAGTGAGCCCTTCGGTCAGGAAGCGCTGCCCGAGGGCGTACATGATCACCACGGGGATGCTGACCAGCAGCGACGCCGCGGCGAGTTGTCCTTGCGGCACGACGTCTCCGGCGATCATCGACTGCATTCCGACCGGGAGCGTCTTGTACTCGTCCTTCGTGATGAACACGAAAGCGAAGAGGAACTCGTTCCAGGCGTTGGTCAGGGTGAAGAGCGCGACCGCCAGCAGCCCTGGCTTGGCGAGGGGCAGCACCACCTTGCCGAACGCCTGGATGCGGCTGCAGCCGTCGACCAACGCGGCCTCCTCCAGCTCGATGGGGATCGACGAGAAGTACCCGACCAGCAGCCAGGTGGCGAACGGCAGCGTGAAGGTCGGATACGTCACCACCAGAGACCACAACGAGTCGGTGAGCCGGGCGCCGATGAGCATCTGGTACAGCGGGATGAACAGCAGCGCGCCCGGCATCACGTAGGTGAGCAGCACCGTGACGGTGAAGCCCTGCGCCCCGCGGAACCGCAGCCGGGCCAGCGCGTAGCCCGCCAGGGCCGCGCAGACCAGGGCCACCGCCGTGGACGCCGCGGACACCAGCAGGGTGTTGAGGTACCAACGGCCGAACGGCTGGTTGTCGAACAGGGCGCCGAACTGCTCCAGGGTCCACGGCGTCGGCCACAGGTCGTCGGTGCGCATGACGACCTGGCCCTCGGACTTGAAGGCCGTGACGGCGATCCAGTACAGCGGGCCCAGCACGAAGAGGAGCAACCCGGCCAGCGCGACCCAGGACCCCAGGCCCGACACCAGGGACCCCGACCGGCGGCCGCCTCGTGACTGGAGGGTCGAGACCACCCGGCCGACTCCGGCCGCGATCAGCAGAATCACCCCGAGGACCACCGCCGCCTTCCAGAAGATGTGCGGCGACGCCCAGGCCAGCAGACCGGTGACCAGCGCGGCGATGACCCAGGGCAGCGCCTTCCGGGCCGTCGGGGCCCACAGCGGCGTGCCGATCCACCGCGCTGCCCGACGTCGGCGGGGCAGTTTGATGTTGGTGTCCTGGCGCAACAAGCGGACCAGGACGAACACCAGCCCGCCGATGATCGGCAGCATGACGAGCGTGACCGCCGCGCCTGCGCCGTACTGCAGTTGCAGGATCGCCTTCGAGTAGGCGATGAGCACGTACGGCGCTGTCACGTCGCCCGGGCCACCCTGCGTCAGCAACCAGACCAGGTCGAAGTTGTTGAACGTCCAGATCGACGACAGGGTCACCGTCACGGTGATGACGTGGCGCAGTCCGGGCAGCGTCACGCTTCTGAACCGCTGCCACGCCGAGGCACCGTCGATGGTCGCCGCCTCGTAGAGGTCCGCCGGGATGGCCTTCAGCCCCGCGAGGAAACAGACGGTGAAGAACGGCACCCCCTTCCAGACGTTGACGAGGATCACCGACGGCATGGCCAGTGACGGGTCGGACAGCCAGCCTGCGGGCCAGCTGTCGACCAGGTGAGCACTGGCCAGCAGCGGCCCGATCCCGCTGGCGGTGAGCAGCGTGTTGACGCTGCCGAAGATCGGGTCGAGCAGCGCGCGCCAGCTGAACGCCGTCACCACCGTCGGCACCACCCACGGCACCAGGAGCAACCCGGCCAGCACGGCCCGCCCGCGTCGCCGGTGGTGCAGCAGCAGGGCGGCGGCCAACCCCAGCACGACCTTGAAAACCTCGGCGTACGCGGTGAAGACGAACGAGTTCACCACGCCCGTGTGGAACTGGTCGTCGCCGACGAGCGAGAGGTAGTTGTCCAGGCCGACGAACACGGTGTCCTGCCCGTGCCGTTCGGTGGTGCTGGTGATGATCGACCGGGCGATCGGCACGAGGACGAGCCCGCCGACCAGCACGGCCATCGGCGCCAGGAACAGTGCCGCCAGCCGCCAGTCACGACCCAGCCGCCGCTGGACCGCCGTGAGAGAGCCGGGTCCCGACGGCGCGGATTTCCTCGCCGTCGGGACCCGCGCGGGGCGGACAGACCTCACTGCGGCAGCCCCTGCTGGTTGAAGATCTGCACCATCTTCGCGTGGGCGGCCGTCACGGCCTGCGCCGGCGCCGTGCCCTGGACGACCTGCTGCATCATGTCGGTGAGGACGTAGGCCGAACCCACCGCCTGCTGGCCCGCGCTGGCCTTCTGCGGGAAGGCGAGGCCGTTCTTCGTGTTCAGCGGCAGCTTCAATTCGGTGATTCTGCGCAGCATGGGGAACGCCGGGTCGCCGCTGGTGAAGAACGGGTCGGCGTCCCAGACCTTCTCCCAGGCGGGCATCACCAGGCCGGGTGCCTCCTTCGCCACCCCGAGCAGCGCGGGCGCGCTGACCAGGTACTGCGCCAGGAGCTTGGCGAGCGCCGGGTTCTTGGCGCCCTTGAAGATGACGAAGCCCTGCGACTGGCCGAGCAGCAGCGGATTGTCGGTCGCCGGCCCGATGCAGTCGGAGAACACATGGGTGTTCGCGTGCACCGGGTTCTTCTTGGTCCTGGAGTCCGCGTAGACGCTGAACTGGTTGCGGGTGTAGCCGAGGATCCCGGCGAGCCAGTTCTCGTTGTTGCTGGTGTCGGTCCAGCTCGCGATCCCCGGTGGCAACATCGGCTTGTACTTCTGATTGGTGTAGATGTCGCCCAGGAAGGACACCGCCTGCACCGTCTCGGGGGTGTTGAACGTGACCTTCCGGCCGTCGTTGGAGGCGATCGACCCGCCGTAGGCGTTGATCAGCGCCTCGATCATGCCGTTGCCGTCACCGGACCGGTTCACCGTCATGCCCCAGCCGAACCGGCGCTTGGTCGGATCGGAGATCTCCAGGCAGAGGTCCCGCAGCTCCTCCCAGCTGTAGATGTCCTTGGGGGTGATGCCCTTGTCCTGCATCCAGTCCTTGCGCAGGAACGACCCGATCCCGATGAAGTGGTACGGGATCGCGAACCACTTGCCGTCGAAGACGCAGAAGTTCTTCGCCTCGGCGCAGGGCTCGCCGTACTTGGCGGTCAGCGCCGTGACGACATCCGTCACGTCCTCCAGGTCGCCCAGCGCCTGGAACTGCGCCACGAACCGCGAGTCGGTCATGAACGCCAGGTCACGGGCCACCCCGCCCTTGACCTCGGCGTCGATCTTGGCCACCACGTCACCGGCGTCGGCCTGGACCAGACTGTTCTCGATCTTCGTCCCGGTGGTGTCGGCGAACTTCTTGATCGAGCTGTCGAGGGCTTCGTTCGCCGCCGTCGAATAGAGCTTCTGCGACAGCATCCCCATCGAGGAGCCCTTCATCGCCGCAGCGGCGTCGATCAGCTCCTGCGGAACCTCCGGCTGCACCTTGCTGGGTGATTCGGAGGTGTCACCGCACGCGGCCAGACCAGCCGCGCCGAGCACCCCCACCCCCGCTCCCAGAAAGCCACGCCGTGACCACACCGACTTGTCCATCATGGACATACGTCTCCTCTTTCTCCCGCGCACGGCTGCACGCCGAAGGCATAGCTGGCGAACACCGCGATGGTTGTGTTGCAGTTGGTTTCTGCCGGCGACCACCGAGGGGCGCCCGTCGAGATCAGTTCGTTCGTGGCTTCCTGCGGTGGTAAGCGGGCCCGCCCGTCACCGTGGGACGTCCGCTCACGCGCGCTTCGTCGGAGCCACCACCCGAGACATGTCGGGTGGCGCTCTCCGGGTAGCGCGACAAGGTTGAGGCGATCGGCGACCGGGCCGAGGTAGTAGCGCTGACGTTCCAGTTCGGTCGGGTCACCTGACCACCGCCGTTCGAGATTTCGAACTAGGTTCGATATACCGTATCGAGTGGTCGCGACGCTAAGGCAGTGCGATGAGCAATGTCAATGTTTCGATGTTGTTTCGAACCGAAAGCGGGAGGTTGCCTACCGAGGTTGCGCCCGGTAGCCCATGCGAGCCGACAACACAGCCGCGCCCTCGCGAACCAGCCCGGTCCACTCCACCTGCACCTGAGGCGTCCAGCGAATGATCGGCGCAGACAGACTCATTCCAGCGATGATGGCGCCGGTATGGTCCCGGATCCCTGCAGCGACACAGCGCATCGCGGTGTCCGACTCGCCGATGTCGACCGCGACACCCTCCGCGCGGACACGGTTCAGATGATCACGAAGAAGATCCGGATCGGTGATGCTGTCCGGCGTCATGCCCGGCAGGGGGTCCTTGAGCAGGACGACGTCCAGGTCCGCCTGGTCGAGAGCCGACAGCAGTACCTTGCCGACGGCCGTGCAGTGCGCGGGCAGCCGCAGTCCGACCCCGGAAACCATCCGAACGGGGTGGGTGCTGTCGAACTTGACGAGATAGATGACATCGGCGCCGTCGAGCACAGCCACATGGACCGCCTCGTCACACGCGGCCGCCACGTCCCGCGCGACGCCCTGCGCCTCGCGTACCAGATCAAGCCGGCCCGCGAACGCCGCGCCCAGCTGGAACAGCGGCATGCCGAGCCGATACTGCACCGGCTGGCCCGGTACGGAGATCAGGTACGAGCGAGCCTCAAGCGTCACGAGCAACTCGTGGACAGTCGTGCGGGGCAGGTCGAGCCGCTCCATCACCTGGCGGGCCGACAGTTGGGGGCAGTCCAGGAACAGTTCGAGGACGTCGAGCGCGCGGATGACCGCCGGTACCACACGGGGCATGTCGAAAGTCCCTTCGCAGCGCCGGACCCGTGTCAATGATCTCCACACGGGCCAGCACCTGAAGAGGATATCTACGTCAGCCTCCGGCGCCAGGTCCCGGACACCGCCGCACCCGGGCGATCAGGGCCGCGCGCCGGCTGCCCTCCGAGGCGTTCAGGATCCGGTCGTCTGGTACCTGTGCAGAGCGGCTTCGGCAACCTGAGTGAGGTATCTGCCGCCGCCGGGCTTGTTGCCCTCCGCCTGGACGACCACCAGAGTGGTCCCGATCCGGACGAGCATGGTGTCCCATTCCAGCGTGCCAAGGTCCGACGTCGTGGTGTGGCTGACGTGAACACTGTCATCGCCCAACTGCGGCCCTGGCGCTACCGCGAAGCGATAACTGCCGCCGACGCCCTGGCCGGACGGCGCAAGGGTCGGGCAACGGTCGATGAGCGCTCGCAGGTCCGTCATCGCTCGCCGTGCACCGTCATCGGTGTAGGTCCTGAGGACCTCGGTCCCCACCCACAAGTCATCGGGACCCGCGTCGTAGCTGAGGGTCGCCGCGGCTATCGCTGACGGCGTGCCGGTCAGCCGGCGGGCCGACAGCAGCGGCATCATGCTGTGCGAACAGGATGCGTCGACGTCTGCACGCCGATCTCCAGCATCCTGCGCCATGCTGGTCGCGATCTCCACAGTGAAGCCGGGCGGTAGTGACTCCGTGGCCACCAAGCGTGCCGACAGCGTCGCGGAGTACCCGGGCCCGCCGGTCGCCGGAACTGCTGGCTTCGTGGCTGTGGCCGAGCCCGTCGCCTGCTTCGTTCCGCCCGCGTCCGCTGTTGAGGTCGTCGGAGAACCGCAGGCGGTCACCAGGCAGAGGGCCGCCACCGCAACCGACCTGTGCAGCACCATCCTGAGCACCGGGCATACTCCGCTCTCGCCGAGAGGCGCAGGCTACCAGTGGGCGAGCTCAGCCGACGGCCAGCAAGGCGACCCCCGGCCGGGCTGCTGACCTGTGTGTGAGTGGGCCGCCAGGGACTCGAACCCTGAACCTATGGATTGCCGGCGAGGCGGCCTCCTGCGGTGTGGTTCGAGGTCACCCGGGCTGCTGGCGTGCTTCTCGGCTGGGTTCGGCTCGCACGGTTGCTGTACTTCGCTGCTAGCTTGACGGATTGCGCTCCGTGACCATTACCGGCGGAGAACACCGCGTCCGTCGCACGTTGGACAGAATCAGACCGACCAGGCGCGGATGACGTCGTCGGGCCCCCAGACAAGGTCCACGGCCCCGTCCGGGAGGTCAGCTCCGGAGCGGCTGACGACGACCAGGCCGCTGGTGCCGGGCTGAAAACCCGGGATTAGCGGGGCGTGACGCCGAAGTTCGTCGAGGTGGTGCCGGTCGAACGGGCCGTCCTGCCACTTGATGGAGCCAGCGAACGTGATGCGGGAGGCGATCGGGGCGCGGTCGGCTCCGACAAGATCGATCTCTGGGTTGGATTGCCGGTTCCACCAACCACCGACTTCCCACGTGTCAGTCCAGGGCAGACCTCCGGCACCGGCGGAGATGGCGAGCGCATGGCGGATGATCGGCTCGACGGCGTTACCCCGCCAACTCGACCACCGACTATCGAGGATGGCGCGAGCGGCCGCTGACCGATCGCGCAGAACCAGTTGATGCACATCGCGCAAGATGGCCAGATACAGGCGCAGATTACTGTCAGCGATCCGGTACTGAGCCAGTTTGCTGGGCTTGGTGGACAGCGGCTTGTCGACAGCGAGGATCTGTTTCTCCTCGACGAGCCGGTGAAGCAGCGGGGACAGCGTGCCGGAACTGACCGGGCCGCCGCGGTCCCCGGCGGCAGCAGCGATGTTGCTGAACGTGCGGCTACCCGCTCCACCGACAGCTTCCAAGATGCGGCGGGCAGTGTCGGGGGCGGGAAACTCCGATGCCAGGGACTGCTCGGGGACGGTGAACAACGCCGAAGTCTTGTTGGAGATCTCCTGACTCAGGAACTCGACCGGGGGCGTTCCCGGGGACCACTCCAGAGCGATACCCGGCAATCCACCGGTGATCAGGTGTGCATCGATCGCGTCCGCGCCGCTCAACCCGGTCACGGCGGCGGTTTCGGCAAGATTGAACGGGCCGAGGACCATGTTCGTGGCCCTGCCGTAGAAGGGTCGGTCGTACTCGGTGAACCGCTGCATCATGTGCAGATCACTGCCGAGCAGCAGCATCAGCACTGGCCTGCTGGAGATGAGCCGATCCCAGGCGACCTGCAGGTGTCCGTCGAACGTCGGGTCCTGCTCAGAGATCCACGGCAGTTCGTCGAGGACGACCACGCTCGGCGTGTCGGGCAAGACACCTGCCAACACCCGCAGCATGTCTCCCCAGGCACCGGCCGGCGGCTGGGACGGCAGAAGATCACGACCGCCAGCGGTAAGCAGTGACGAGTCGCGCAAGGCCCCGAGAAAGTAGCTGACCGCTTCGATGCTCGACGCGCCCTTGACCGCGGTGTAGAAGCAGTAGGGCAGATCGACCCGGTCGCACAACTCCTGCACCAGCCGCGACTTGCCCACCTGCCGCCGGCCGCGGATAGCGACAGAGCGACCCCCGCCAGTGCGCTTCACATGATCAAGTTGTTTGGTGAGCAGGTCCAGTTCCGTGCGCCGGCCGATGAACATCGACCCTCCCGAAGCTAGATCGGATCTTACTTCGGACCAGTCTACCTAAATTCGGGGTCGCTACTGATGTACGTCGCAGCGACTCAAGCGCCACGCCATCGGCCGGTGTCCGCTACCGCACGGACGAACTGCTTCACGCTCGACAGGGTCGCCACCGGGCTGACCCTGGACACCAATGGACGAGCCGGGAGTAGGTCGACAAGATGAGCCGGCTCCCTGGCGGTCGCTCCCCATCGCTCGCGGGCGGCACGCCGAAGCTCCGGATGGCGATCGTTTCCTGCCGCAGAGGGACAGTCGAGGGAATGCGTGGGCCGCCAGGGACTCGAACCCTGAACCTATGGATTAAAAGTCCACAGCTCTGCCATTGAGCTAGCGGCCCGCGCGCTCAGGTTACCCGACCGTCTGCGCCCCGGCTGATGTCCGCCCCCGGTCCAGAGGAGCGATGCTGATCTACACCCACGGCGGACTTCGCACCGCTTTGTCACCGGTACAGCTTCATCACCCCTCGACGGTGAACCGACGAAGGGTCCCAGCCGCGCACATGCGGCTCGGACCCCTTCCGCAGTCAGTCCGACGGATGCTGCTGGCCGGGCTCGAACTCGTCAGAGCGCCAGCGGTTGGCTGGTCACAGGAACTCGCTGCGGTAGGTCGAGGCCAGCTCGGCACCGCGGCGGCGGCGTTCGGCGAGTTCGTCAGGTGAAAGCTGCGGCGGCGGTGCGTCCTTGCCCGCGACGACGTCGCCGATGCGAGCGAAGTATTCGTCCTGCCCGGCCGGGGTGCACATACAGAGCATGTGGGCCGGCGCACCGGAGGTGTTGCGGAAGTTGTGCGGCGCGTTGGCCGGGATGTTGATCGTGGAGCTGGCCCGCACGACGTGCTTCTCGCCGCGGAAGGTGAACTCGATCTCGCCCTCAAGGATCGTGAACATCTCCTCGAAGTCGTGCCGGTGCGGCGGCGGCCCGCCGCCGTCGGGGACGCGCATGTCGATCAGGCAGTACGCGCCGTTGGTCTGCTCGCCCGTGATCAACATGCCGTAGGTGTTGCCCACCAGGGAGATGTAGGTCGTGGCGGGATCGTCGGGGTCCGCCACGGTGAGCGAGCGAGTGGGATCGTCGTCGGGAATCATCGGATTCGTCTCCTGGGGTGTGCTGTCGGTTGGTTCGATGGGCCGGGCGACGGCGGGTCTCCGAAGGCAACTCGACGGGGCCGCTCGGTCTGATCCTCGTGGAGAGCACCTCCACCTCGCGTGCTTTCCGGTGGCTGGCCGGGACTGCTACTGCTGCGGCTCCTGCGCCTCGGCCACCTGCACGTTCAGCACCACTTTGTCACCGGTATAGCTTCATCACCGTTATATTGAGGCCATGGCCACACCCACGCCGCTGCGGGAACCCACCTTCCTGATCCTCACCGCGCTCGCGCGGGAGCCCATGCACGGCTACGGCATCATCAGCGACGTCGCGGCCCTCTCCGGTGGGCGGTTGGCGCTGCGGCCCGGGACCCTCTACGGCGCCCTCGACCGCCTCACCGACGAGAGGTTGGTGGAGCGGGACCACGAGGAGGTCGTCGAGGGGCGGCTTCGCCGCTACTACCGGCTCACCGAAGCGGGTCGGTCCGTGCTCACCGCCGAGACCGAACGACTGCGCCGCAACGTCGAGGCCGCCAGCGAGCGGCTGCGGGCTCGGCCCGCGGGCACCAGCACCGCCGGTGGCTTCGCACGCGGCCCTCTCAACCTCCCCGGTACGGCCGCTCACCCCATCCTTCGACCGACCGGAGGTCTGGCATGAATCAGCCCCACCCCGTGCAGGAGCAGGTCGGGTCACCGCTGGAGTCCCGTTACCGGCGGCTGCTGTGGGCCTACCCGGGTGACTACCAGGCTGAGCGGGGCGACGAGATCGTCGGGACGTACCTCGACACCGTCGAACCGGGCCGGCGCTGGCCCTCACCACATGACGCCGTCGATCTGCTTGGGGCCGGGCTTCGGGAGCGACTGCGGGGGTACGGCGCGCTCGGGCTGGTCGCGGCTCTCCCGCTGGCCGCGACTGCCGCGCTGAACACCCTGGTCGCTGTCGCCGCCTTCTTCCTCCTGCAGGTCGAGGTCGAAGACCCCCGCTTCGCCCGGCTGGATTCGGTTGGTCCGTTTCAGACGCTCGGCGTCGTGATCTGGCTGGGCTGGCTGGTCGTCGGCCTCACCGCCGCTGTGCTGCCCGGGGCCTGGGCCCGTTCTGTCGCGGCCGGAGCTGTCCTGTTGACCGTCGCCGTGCCGCCCGTGGCCGCTCTCACCGGACAGCCTGGGCCGCCACTGTTCGTGCTGATCCCCGCTGTCGCGCTGGGCCTGGCCACGCTCGCGCTGCCCTCCCATCCCGGCTGGGTCGCGCGTAGCCTGCCGCCGCTCACGGCCGGTTGTGTGACGGCCGCATCCGTGGCGTTGAACGCCGCCGAGAGCGGCGGGGGCATGTTCACCTCGTACGGCTCGACTCCCGAGCTGTTGGCGATGGCCGGTGGGCTGATGTTCGCGCTGGTCCTGTTCGTCGGGCTCGGCCGCGCCCTGCGAGCCGACGACGCCGGCCTCTGGGCGGCACTGCTGCTCGCCACCCCGGCCGGTCTGTTCGGCGCCAACCAGCTCAGCCAAGGGCTCTGGGGCGGACCGACCCTGGCTGCCTTCGCCGTCACCACCGGGTCGATCCTTCTCGTGGGCGCGGCGCTGCTGACAGTTGTCCTCGCCGGTCGGGCCACACGACATCGGACCGTCCGGCGTAGTGCATTCGACAGCACCTGCCCGACCTGCGGACATCGGCCGGAGGTCGCAGCGGAGGCGTGACCCTCCCGCAGCCCTCGGCTACCTCCGATGCCCGAGCGGTGTCAACGGCCTCGACCCTCGGTCTTGATCGACTCGGGATTCAGGAAGTCGGGCGGTCCTGGCTGCTCGGATACCGCGACTTTCAGGAAGTCGAGTGGATCAAGCCGCCGGGGCCGCGTTGCAGGCCGCAGGCACTGCGCTGCGCTGGTGGGTGGTTGAGCTGCTGCTGGGCGGGTACGGGGTCGGGCATGCGGATCGTGGTGGTGGGGGCGAGCGGCAACGTCGGTACGGCGCTGCTGCGGCGGCTGCGCCGGGAGCGGGGCGTCGAACTGGCCGGGGTCGTTCGACGGTTGCCCGGTCCGGATGCTGGCGAGCCGTACGACCAGGTGGAGTGGCACTCCTGCGACATCGGCGCGCCGGGCGCGGCCGGGCAGCTCGCCGAGGTGTTCGCGGGTGCGGACGCGGTGGTGCACCTGGCCTGGCAGATCCAGCCCAGTCACGACCAGCGGGTGCTGCGCCGGACCAACGTCGAGGGCAGCCGGGCGGTGATCGACGCGGTGGTCCGGGCCGGCGTGCCGGCTCTGGTGTACGCCTCGTCGGTCGGCACCTACGCGCCCGGCCCGAAGGACCACCCGATCAGCGAGCGGTGGCCGGCCACCGGTGTGCCCGGTTCGTCGTACAGCGAGCACAAGGCTGAGGTGGAGGCGCTGCTGAACGGGGTCGAGCAGGATCATCCGACGCTGCGGGTGGTACGGATGCGACCCGGGTTGATCTTCCAGCGGGCCGCCGGTGCGGAGATCACGCGTTACTTCCTGGGCCCGCTGGCGCCGGTGCGGCTGCTGCGCTTCGGCCGGATCCCGCTGGTGCCGACGAACCGCCGGTTGCGGATGCAGGCGGTGCACGCCGATGACGTGGCTGATGCGTACACCCGGGCGGTGTTGGGTGATGCGCGCGGCGCCTTCAATGTCGCCGCGGACCCGGTGCTCACTCCGGAGCTGGTGGCCCGGCACTTCCATGGTTGGACGGTGCCGGTCGCCGCGCCGGTGCTGCGCGCGGCGGCGGCGCTGACCTGGCGGGCGCGGCTGCAACCGGTCGACGCGGGCTGGGTGGAGCTGGGTCTGAACGCCCCGCTGATGTCCAGCGAGCGCGCGGAGACCGAGCTGGGCTGGCACCCCAAGATCAGTGCGCTGACGGCGCTCCGGGAACTCTTCGCCGGGATGGCCGACGGCGACCACACGACAAGCCCACCGATGTCCGGTGCACGGGACCTGCCCGGCCGCCCGGCCGCCCTTCTCCACGCCCGCCCCCCGGGCGAGGGAAACCCCTACTGAGGTACGCGGCCTCAGCTCAGTTTTGAGCCCGTCACCGTGGGGTTGCGGGCGCCCAGGAAGAAGATGCCGGGGAAGCCGCGGGTCTCGAACTTGCCGCTGGGGTTGCGGCGCAGGGTCGAGTTTTCGATCTTCATCGTGCCGGTGCGGTTGTTGCTCACGAAGAAGACCGCGCCGCCGCCCTCGTTGGCAGTGTTGTTCTCGATGATCGTGCCGGCGATCCGTACGGTGAACTCGTTGCCGTCGCAGTAGATCGCGCCGCCGCTGCCGCCGCCGGGCGTGCCGGACTTGGCCGGGTTGGCACCACTGCCGATCGCCTCGTTGTCCCGGAGCAGGCTGTTCAGCACCACCCAGGACACGCCGATGCTGCTCAGCGCCCCTCCGTTGGAGCAGGAACCGCCGTCGAAGGTGCTGCTCACCACGTACACCGGCTTGTTCTCGTACTGGCTCAGCACCCGGATGGCCGCGCCACCCAGGTCGGGGCCGGTGCGGTCGCAGCGGTTGCGGACGAAGCGCGAGTTGACCACCTTCAACCGCCCGCCGCGTACGAAGATCGCCCCACCGCCGCCGCCCTCGGCCTTCTCGCCTGTGGAGTTGCCGTCGGCGAAGGTGAGGTTCTGCACGGTGAGCTGCGGGTGATCCTGGTTCTGACAGTGCGAGGTGGTGAAGCCCTGGGCCTCGTCGCAGGTGTTCTGGTAGAGGATGCGGCGCTGCCCCTGGCCGCTCAACGTCACAGTGCCGCCGCCGTCCAGCACGACCTTCGGCCCGTTCGCGTTACGGACCTTCGCGGTGGCGGCCATCTTGATCGTCACCGGGGCCGGTCCACAGTTGAACGTGATGACGCCGCCGGCCGCGACGGCCTTCACGACCGCCGCGGAGGTGCAGCTCGCCGGGGTGCCGGTGCCGATGGTCCGGGTCGGCTTCGAGGTGTCCACCGCCCGCGCCTCGGCCGGCACTGTGGCCTTGCCGTTCGGGTTGCCGGCCGCGAGCACCTTCGTGGCGGGCTTCGGGCTCGCGCTGGCACCCGGGCCGCCGAGGCCGTCCCGGGCCCCCGGCGCCTCACCCTGACCGCCGGTCGGCAGGGCCGTCGGCGAGGCGGACGAGCCGGCCTCGAAGGTGGGGGCCGGGTCATTGGGCGCGCAGGCGGGCAGGGTCGCGGTGGCGACACCGAGGACGAGGAGAGCGGCAAGCGACGTCATGCGCACCCCCTGATGCTAGGAGCCACGACGGCGTCGCGACGAATCCGCCGAGCCGGTTTAATGCGCAGCTAAGCCACCTCGGGCGGGCGGCAAACCGCGTTCAGAAGTCGGCGAAGAGGTACGGCACCCGGCGGGGGAAGAGGCCGCGCAGCTCCGTGGCGGCGTCCACCGGCACCTCACCCAGACCGCGTAGCGGCAGCTCGGCCGGGTCCAGCACCCCGTACGCGAGGGCGGAGAGCCCGGCGGCGGTGAGCGTGGCGGTCGGGGCGCGACCGGTGGTGTCGTCGACCAGTTCCAGCGCGCCGGTCGTGCCGTCGAGCAGGTGGGTGCCGGCCAGCCAGCGGTCCCCGGTCAGCTCGATCCGCACCCGACCCGGGCCGGCGGGCAGCCCGCTCAACGCGTCCAGCGACAGCAGCCGGGCCATCGGCGCGGACGAACCCGGCACGGCCGTGCGGGCCTCGACGTGCACGTCCAGATCCGTCAGCCACAGCTCGGGCAACTCGTCGGGTGGAACCTGGACGGTGACCCGCTCGATCTGGTCGACGTGCCGGGCGAAGAACTGCAACAGCAGCGTCCGCGCGAGCGGGTCGGTGACCAGCAACTCGTTGCCGTGCAGCGTGCCGCCGTGCTCGTCGATCCGGTACGTCACCGCGCCGGTGACCTCCCCGGCCACCCGGGCGGTGAGCAGCCAGTACTCGTCACGGTCGCGCATCCCGACCGCACGGTGGTCGGGGAAGATCGCGAAGCCGTGTCGCTCCTGGAGGTTGCGCTCGGTGAACGCCCGCCATGCCGGATAGCCGGCGGCGATGCGTTCCCAGCCCACCTCGCCGGGCAGGTCCACCCGCAGCAGCGAGCCCAGGTTGGCCGGCGTGAAGGTGACCCGGCGGGGCTTGGGCAGCCCGACGTAGCCGAACCGGGCGTAGAAGCTGGGCCGGAACGGATAGAGCGCGCTGAGCAGGTGGCCCTCGTCGCGCATCTCGTCGAGGAGTTGGTGCAGCAACGTCCGGACGTGCCCCTGCCGGCGGGCCAGCGGATGGGTCGCCACCCCGGCGACACCGGCCATCGGCAGCACCACCCCGCGCAGGTTCTGTCGCATCGGAATGGCCGAGGCGGCGGCCAACGTGGTGCCGTCCTCCTCGACGATCAGCGTCCGGTTGCCCTGGTTGTAGGGCAGGTAGTCGCGGAACTCGGCGGTCCGCGCGGCACTGAGCGGCGAGGACTCGAAGGCGTACGCGGCCAGCGGGAAGCTGGTGGTGAGACGGTCGTCGTCGGTCACCCGGCGGATGGTCATTCGCCCATCTCAACCCGCCGCGCGGGTGGCAGCAACCGGATTCGCCCGATCCGGGACGCCGGCCGACGGTCAGCCGACGGTCAGCCGGCGGTCAGCCGACCGGCAGGTGCCGCAGGTGCCGGCGACGGCGTAGTCGGACGCTGGCCACCGCGGCCACGCCCACGGCCAGCAGGGCGGTGACGACGAGACCGTGCAGCAGGCCACGGGAGAGGTAGCCCTGGTCGGTGTTGTCGACAGTCCAGGTGGCGATCTCCCGGCTCGACCAGAACGGCGTCAGCCTCGCCCCGGACCCGGCCGGGTCGATCAGCATCTGCACCGTCACCACTGTGAGAAGCAGCAGCGTGCCCTCCAACTCGCGGGGCAGCAGCGCACCGATCAGCATCCCGAACGGAGCCGCCACCGCGACGGAACAGAGCAGCGCCGCCGCCAGGCCGCCGTACCGCAGGTCCGCGCCGTCGATCATAGGGAGCAGGAAGAACGGTACGGAGATGACCAGGCCCACCGTCCACAGGCCGAGCATCCGGCCGAGATAGAGGTGGTGTGGGCGGTAGCCGGCCAGCCGCAGCCTCGGCTCCAACTCGCGCGCCGCGGTCGTGGCGAACAGCGCGGCGGTGCTCACCGCCCAGCCCACGCCGAGCAGCAGCGAGCGAACCGACTGCCCGAGGTAGGCGTCCCGCCGAATCAGGTAGAAGGTCAACGGCATCAACAACAACAGCAGGAGTACGCCCCGACGCCGCAGCAACTCCCGCACTGTCATCTCGGCGACGGTGACGAGCCGGTTCACGGGCGACCTCCCTGGATGCCGGGCGCCTGCCACCCGGTCTCGCGTGCCGGGGTCAGGTCGAGCACGATGTCCACCCGGTCGAGTTGGTTGAGCAGGTGGGTCACCACGACGATGGCCGTGCCGGCGTCGCGCAACCTGCTGAGCTGGTCCCAGAAGTTGACGTACGTGCCCTGGTCGAAGCCCTGGTACGGCTCGTCGAGCAGCAGAACGTCGGGGGCGCTGAGCGTGGACATGGTCAGGTTGAGCTTCTGTCGGGTGCCGCCGGACAGGTGGCGGGCCTGCACGTCCCCGCCCGCCTCCCAACCGAGCTGGCGAGCAGCCGCCCGACCGGCGCGGCGGGCCGGGCCTCGGGCCACGCCCTGACCCGCGCCGACCAGCACGAAGTGCTCGTCGGCGAGCAGGAAGTCGGCGGTGCCGCCGGACTGTGGGCAGTAGCCGAGCCGCCCGGACACGGTCACCGCACCGGCGTCCGGTGACATCAGCCCGGCGCAGATCCGTAGGAAGGTGCTCTTGCCGCAGCCATTCGCGCCGACGACGGCGGCGATCTGTCCGGCCCGGACGGTCAGCGTGGCGTCGCGCAGCACGGTTCGCCGTCCGTACTTCTTGGTGATGCCCGCCGCGTGCAGCCGGACCGCCCCGGGGCGCGGTCCGGGTGCGGTACCGATGCTCTCCACGACCGCGCCCGCGTACTGCTGGGGTGGGCCGAAGACGACCCAGGGGTCGCCGCCCCCCTCGCGCAGGTGCGTGGCGGCCTCGGCGACCACGTGCCGCGCGGCGTCCGCCGCGACCCGGCGCTGGTGCAACTCGGCCGTGAGCGTACGCAGCCAATCGTCGGCGTTCACCGGGTGACCCCCTTCGTGACGATGTCGTTCACCGGCCGGACGAAGGTGAGCCAGGCGCTGCCGCCGGCGCGGAGCGCCTCGTACCCGTCGTCGGTGAGCCGGTAGTACTTGCGGGCCGGCCCGGCGCTGCCCTCCCGCCACTGTGCGGTCACCAGGCCGGTCTTCTGCAGGCGCAGCAGCACGGGGTAGAGCGTGCCGCCCTGGATCGGCCCGACACCTCCCGCGTCGAGCGCCTGGGCCAGCTGATAGCCGTAGGACTCGCCTTCGGACAGCAGGGCCAGGACGCAGATGTCGAGCACCCCCCGCAGCCACTGCCCGCGCCGGTCGGAATCCACCCGAGGGACAGTAGCGACGCAAGCTAGATGGCACAACCACCTACTGGGGCAGCGGAACCCGAACCAGTAGGTTCGGGTGAGCCGCCGAGTGAGCCGTACGGGTCAGCGGGCGACGACGTCGGAGACCACGACTGTGACGTTGTCCGGTGCGCCGGCGTGGTGGGCCAGCTTCACCAACTGCTCACCGCACTGCTGACGGTCGGCGTACATGCCCAGGGCCGCCGCGATGGCCTCGTCCTCGACGTAGTCGGAGAGCCCGTCGCTGCACAGCAACAGCCGGTCGCCGGGGACCACTGTGAGCACACCGACCGCGGGTGGGGTGTCGGCGCCCTGCACGGCCCGGGTCACCAGGGACCGCTGCGGGTGGTGGCGGGCCTGCTCGGGAGAGAGGGTGCCCTGGTCGACAAGCGCCTGCACGAACGTGTCGTCCCGGGTGAGCTGGGTCAGCTCCCCGTCGCGCAGCAGGTAGCAGCGGGAGTCGCCCACCTGGGCCAGCACCAGCGTCTCCCCGGCCAGCAGCGCCGCTGTGAGCGTCGTACCCATGCCGTCCCGGCTCGGGTCGACGGTGATCGCGGCGTGGATGCGCTGGTTGGCGGTGCTGACCACGGCACGCAGTGCGTCGGCGGCACCGTCGGGGTCGGTGGGCGGAGCCAGCTCGTCCAGGATCCGGATCACGATCTCGCTCGCCACCTCGCCCGCAGGCAGCCCACCCATGCCGTCGGCGACGGCGATCAGGCGGTCACCGGCGAGGGCGGAGTCCTCGTTGTTGGTGCGCACCAAGCCGATGTCGTTGAGGATGACCGAGCGGAGGATCAGCGTCATGGGGTCAAGCTTGCCAAGAACAACCCGCATTCGTCTCTACGCCTCCTACCTAGGTCGAGAAATGATTGCGATTTTCGTCGACCGGCGCGACGGTCCGTGCCCGATCGGCGGGGCCTCAGCGGCGCGGATAGCGCAGTAGCAGGCTTGCGGCGACCTCCTCGTCACCCACCGCCGCGTAGCTGTGTGGCACGTCCGACACCCAGCGGAGGTGACCGCCGGCCGAGGCGGTCAGCGGTGCGTCGGCCGGTCCGGCGCGCAGCACCCCGGCGAAGACGGTGACGTGCTCGGTGACCCCGGGCGGGTGGGCAGGGGAGAGCTGCCCGGGGCCGGGCGCGACCCGCATCCGGTACAGCTCGTAGGTCGCGTCGGTGTCGGTGAACACCTCCAGCAGGGTGGCGGTGACCGCGGCGCCATGCACGGTCGGGCCGGCGGCCGGTTCCGCCAGCACTGCCGTCAGCGGTACGCCGAGCTGCGCGGTGACCGCCCAGAGCGTCTCCAGGGTCGGGTTGCGGGTGCCGTTCTCCAGGCCGGAGAGGGTGGCCTTTCCGACGCCGGCGAGCCGGGCGAGTGTGGACAGCGAGATCCCCTGCTCCTCGCGCAGTGCACGGACCCGGCGGCCGACGACGGCGGGATCCACGTCGAGGCCCGGGCGCTGCTCTGGTGGTGGGTGCGGCACCCGGCTATCGTGCTACACGCTGCCGTTCCGTAAACGGAACAGTCGGGAGGGTGGAGTGGCCGGACGCGTACAACCGGTGCTGGCGGGTGTGGTGACGGCGCTTGTGGGCTTCGCCAGCTCGTTCACCGTCGTGCTGGCCGGGCTCCGAGCGGCGGGCGCGTCGGACGCACAGGCCGCCTCCGGCCTGCTCGCGCTCTGCGTGGCGAGCGGGCTCGTCGCCGCCTGGCTGGGCTGGCGGTACCGGATACCGATGAGCGCGGCCTGGTCCACGCCGGGCGCGGCGCTGCTGGTGGCTACCGGGCCGCCACCGGGCGGATGGCGGGTGGCGGTGGGCGCCTTCCTCGTCTCCGGCGCGCTGATCGTCGCGGCCGGACTGTTCCCGCCACTGGGCCGCGCGGTGGCCGCCATCCCCAAGCCGGTGGCCGGCGCGATGCTCGCCGGGGTGCTGCTGCCGCTGTGCACCGCCCCGGTCCGCGCGCTTGTCGAACTGCCGATGGTGGCCGGGCCGGTGGTGGTCGGCTGGCTGCTGCTGCACCGGTTCGCCCGCCGCTGGGCGGTGCCCGGTGCGCTGGTGGTGGCTGTGGCGGCGATCGCACTGACCGCACCGCCGGCCGGCCTGACCGGCGCCGCGCTGATCCCGTCGATCACGCTGACCGCGCCGGCCTGGAACGCGTCCGCACTTGTCGGACTGGCCCTGCCGCTGTTCCTGGTCACCATGGCCGCGCAGAACGTACCCGGCATGGCGGTGCTTGTCGGCTACGGCTACCGGCCGCCGTTCGGCGCCGCGCTGCGGACCA